>CAVCRS010000044.1:0-52920 GCA_963604635.1 Faecalibacillus sp. | reverse complement strand
TGCAATGAAAACGGTTTCGTACTGTTTTACCATCTTAGTGATTGATAATTAATAATTTAAAATCAGCCCTTCGTGAGAACATCTCACAAAGGGCTGCAAATATAGGGATTATTTTTCAATCCCGCAAGTTATCTTCAAGCCAATTACTTGACTTCAGGGCGCATAACGGCCTCGAGAGTATATCCGTTGATGAGATCGGAAGCGACCGCCTTGATCTGGTCAGGAGTCAGGGCGTTCACTGCGGCCTCCCACTCGGCGTCATAATTCTCGCCATAATCATTCCACTTTCTCAGCGAGCTCATCCAATAGCTGTTTCTCAGACGTCTCTCAGGGATGTTCTTCTGCATATTTTTCACGGTTCTGTCGAAGTATTCTGCGCTCGGACCGTTCTCGGCGATGTCGCGAAGACCCTTCACCGCAAGTTCGCGAAGCGAATTGGCCTGCTGGTCATTGGTCTCGTAGCCCACCTCGAGGAATGCGTACTGCTTAGGCTCGCGGATCAGGTCTGTGCCTGCGCTGGCGCCATAGGTACCGCCTTCCTCCTCACGCAAAGTATCGGTATAAACCATATTGAGGATGTACTCAAGAGCATCGTAAGCCACGAGATTGGCGATGCTGTAGACAGCCTTGTCGGTCTTCCAGCACTGCAGAACGGTGGTCTTCGGAGCCTCCATCGGAGTGCGGAAGTCCTCGAGGACATTCCTGCTGACGATTTCCATATCCCTGTCGATCCAGGAAGTGGCTTTCCTGCCCTTAGGCAGGCTGCCGACATACTTCTCGATGAGAGGCTTGACGGCCTCGATGTCGAAGTCGCCGACCATAATCATAGTGGCGCCGGCGGCATCCTTGAAGAGTTCCTTGGTAACTCTCTCGATGGTGGCGAGATTTGCCTTCGAGATCAGTTCCTCGCTGAGGGCTGCGGAACGCGGGGTGTCATAAAACTTCTCGGCTATCACCTTCTGGAGCTGATAGCTCGGCTGCTTCTCCAGATTAGGGAGGATGGCCTCGATCTGCTTGATGGCCTGGTCGTACTCGGCCTGGTCGAAACGAGGCTGGGTATAGTTCAGATAGAGAAGCTGCAGGGCGGATTCGATGTCCTTAACGGTGCTGCTTCCGCTGAATCCGTGGGTGAGATTGCCATAGGATCTGGAGACATTGAACTGCTTGCCGGACATCATCTTCTGGAGGGTTGTGGCAGAATAGTCAGCCACGCCCGAAGTGCTGCCGAAGATGTAGGTGAGATTTCTTTCGAATGAAGGGAGATCCTCATCGGAAACCAGGCTCAGACCGCCTTCCTTCATTATGGAGAAGGAGATTCTGCCCTTTTCACAGTCGGTAGGAAGGAGAATGACCTTCACGCCGTTCTTCAGAGTCCAGACCGTGGAGCCGTAGAGGCCTTCTTCAGTCTTCTTCACCTTGGAGCCCTTGAGGGTTGCAGGGTCGAGGAACGCTGACGGAACACCCTCTGACTGAGGAGCTTCGAGTTCGGTGTTCGCCACCTCGTCGATCACGGCTCTGAGCTGCTCGACTGTAGGATGCGCAAGACCCTCTTTCTGAGGAGCCTTGTAGAGAACCACGAAGTCTTCAGGTCCTATGAACGTAGGGAACACCATATTCAGGACCTCGGCATTGAACTGCTCGAGTATGGACTCCACCACGCCATACTGGTATTCCGGCTCCATATAGGCGTAATTGTCGAAGAAGTTGTTGAGAAGAGGTCTGACCAGCTGGGCGTTGGTGCGGGTGCTGGCCTGCTCCACCTCGGTGTCATACTGTGAAAGGATTTCGGAGATGGCTCTGTCCACCTCATCCTGGGTGAAACCGAACCTCTTGGCTTTCTCGACTTCAGTCAGGAATGCCTTTGCGGCTGCAAGGCCGTTACCGTCCTTGAATTGGGCGACGCCCATAACGACTTCGAGAGTCTCGCAGAGGTTGCCGAAGTCGAGTCCGCCCGCGAGGAACGGAGCGTCCGGCTTGGCGCAGAGATCATTGAAGCGCTCCGCGAAGATGTGCGAGTAGATGGATTTGATGAGGTCTGTCATCAGACCCTCCTGAGTGGAGTTGAACTCCTCAGGGACAGGCTCTTTCTTCCAGAGGAACTCGATGCTGCTGCGCTGCGCCTCAGGATCGGTGATGATGCCGATGAGCGGCTCCTTGTTTCCGGGGATGGTGATGACGTCCTTCGCCTTCGGATTCTCGGCTGCAGGGATGTCCGCGAAGATTTCCTTAATCTTGGCTTCGGTCCTGTCCACATCCACATCTCCCACTACGATAAGCGCCTGCATATCAGGACGGTACCAGGTGTGATAAAAGTTTGTGAGACTCTCCGGTTTGAAGGTCTTGAGGTTCTCCTCGCTTCCGATGATGGTGCAGCCGGCGTACTTGGTATTGCCATAGTAGTAAGGCATCGAAGCCTCGCGCATACGCCAGGAAGCGTTGTTGTGGGAGCGTTTCTCCTCGAGAATCACGCCTCTCTCCTTGTCGATCTCGACAGGGTCGCAGGTCACGAAATGGGAGTAGTCGTGCATAATCAGAAGGCAGGTATCCACTACGCTTTCCCTCAGAAGAGGAATGTTGTTCAGCATATAGGTGGTCTGCTCCACGCCGGTGGAAGCGTTAACATTTCCGCCGAAGGAGGCTCCTATGCTCTGGAGATAGTTCAGTATGCCTTTCCCCGGGAAATTTTTCGTGCCGTTGAAGCACATATGCTCGAGGAAATGGGCCAAGCCGTCCTGATCCGGGGTTTCCTGAATGGCTCCGACGTTAGTTGCAAGATAGAATTCCGCGCGCTGTGCCGGAATTTCATTGTGCCTGATGTAGTAGGTCATACCGTTGTCCAGCTTGCCCTGGCGCACGGCCGGGTCATTAGGCAGCCGGTGCATTTCCTGTGCTCCGCCGATGAAGGCGGTGACTGCAAGTGCCACAATAGTGATAAGGATTTTTTTCATATAGCATACATTAAAGTAATTATCTGTTCTATCATCCACAAATGTAACTCATTTGACCGATATTGGCAAATATCTCGGGCTTGGGAATCCGTTTCTTCTGAGCACACGCTATTTTTCGTGCGCTTGTCCTCTTCCATAAAAACTGCATCATCATTTCCAGCTTTTCCATCTTTTCCACATCTTTTCCACATCTTTTCCACATCTTTTCCACATCTTCCGTCATTTTAATCATTTCCACCCTTTCCATCTTTTCCAGCTTTCCATCATTTCTATTATTTCCATCTTTTCCATCATCCTGTTTCACCTGAAAAACGCACAGACCTGCCGTTTTACTACAAAAAATAACCATATTTGTATTCACATAAGGTTTGCTTATGCAAATACTACGTTCCGGACCAGAAACAGAATAACGTAATATGATAGAAGATTCCAGACTGAAGATTTTCCGCGCTGTGGTGGAGGAAGAGAGCTTCACGCTCGCCGCGGCGCGCCTGGGCATCAGCCAGCCGGCTGTGAGCCAGAACATTGCCGAGCTCGAAAAGGCGGTGGGCAGAAAGCTTTTCCTGCGCAACCGCTACACTGTGCGGCTGAACGCGGACGGGGTCGCGTTCAATGAATACGCTTCCCAGATAGAGTATTGGTACGGCGCTCTGAACGCCGCTTTCCTGCCCGAAATCCCCGCGCTCCCCGCCAAAAAGCGCACCCGCCTGACCATCGGCATAGATAAGTCCTTCGACCCGCGTTTCGTGCCCGCCGGCTCTCCCGACGCCGATATCGACATCTCGAAGCAGGGCAAATCGATTCTTGTCACGGCACGTTTCGAAACTGCTGACGGAGCGCAGCGACTCAAGGGGTCCGGGGAGTCCGCTCCCCGGTGAATATAAGCGATGCGGCGCGAAGCGCTGACGCGTCCAATTAATCACCATCTTCTTCCGCGCCGCCCCGGCAAGCTCCGCGACCATAATCCATTTCCCCGGCCGGCTTCACCGCTCAATACGGTCGCGGAGCTTGCCGAAGCGTCTGCGGAAGTGTAAAAAATGAGATTTCACTCATGCCGGGACATCGAGAGTAGCAAAATAACGTTTTAATGTTCCTTTCGACGCCCCAAAGTACAGTGAGAGTAGCAATATAACGTTTTAGTGCAACTCTCGACGTAATTCGATAATGAAATAAAGGCAATGGATAATAAAACAAAAAAAGTGGAGCCCCGAAGGACTCCACCGTTTCTCTTTTCTGATATCAGCTCTTACTCTTCGCTGATAGCTCCCATAGGGCAGGCATCGGCGCAAGCGCCGCAGTCGATGCAGAGATCAGGATTGATGCTGTAAACATCACCCTCGGAAATAGCTCCCTGTGGGCACTCCGGCTGACAAGAACCGCAAGCTACGCAGATATCAGGGGAAATTTTGTGTGCCATAGTAAATAATAATTGTTAACAATACCCGTCCCAAACGAACGGACGTGCAAATGTATGCGAATATATTTGAATAATCAAATCAAAGGAAAGATTTTTGTACGTACTTTTGCATTATGAAACGGATTATTTCAGTATTTGCCGCCATTCTGGCCGCTGTCACGCTGTCTGCCCAGACTGCCGTCGAGGGAGTCGTGGAGGTGGACGAGCTGACCCACGACTTCGGTGAAGTGTTCATGTCCGACGGAGCCGTCTCGCACAGCTTCAAAATAAAGAACATCTCCAAAGACAACATAGTGATATACAGTGTCCTGTCTTCCTGCGGCTGCACGAAGGTCTCCTGGACGAAAGATGACATAAAGCCCGGCGGAACAGGCACCGTATCAGCGAATTACAGCAACGATGAGGGGCCGTATCCATTCGACAAGACCCTGACCGTCTATATCTCTGATGTCAGCCGCCCCGTCATCCTGCACCTTCGCGGCACATCCCTCGAGAAGGCCCGTCCGCTGAAGGAACTCTATCCGCTGCACTACGGCAACATCGGCCTGAAAGAAGCCGCGATACGCACCGGAAACCTCTCGCAGGGCGAGCAGAAGAACGGCTACGTAAAGATTGCGAACCTGAGTTCCAAACCGGTGAAAGTCAGCTTCAAAAACATATCGGAAGGTCTCTCGCTGAGCGTGGAGCCCGCCACGATACCAGCCGGCAAGACAGCCGAACTGCACTACAACATCACCTCCGACCGTGAGCACTGGGGCAGCTGCTGGTACCTCGCGACCATTCTGGTGGACGGAAAGGAAGTGAAAGCCACGGGCAAGAGCGTCCCGCAGGAGGAGATCGCCGGCGGAGAGCATTTCATCCGCAACCACCGCACAGACATAGGAGTCGGCACGGCCAATATCGGCTTCCAGGCTATGCTGAAGGAGAATTTCGCTTCGCTGACAGCCGAGCAGAAGAAGGCGGCCCCGGCCCCGTTTCTGGATGAGAGCAATTTCAGCTTCGGACGCATCAAGGCCGGCAAGACCGTACACGTGACCTACACGGTAACGAACAAGGGTAAGTCCCCGCTGAAGATCTACAGCATTGATTCAGAGTGCTCACGCCTTAATTTCGGCAAGCTCCCGACCGTCCAGCCGGGTGCCAAGGCCAAGATAGAGATGGACTTCGACACTGTCGGTCTGCCGAAGGGCGAAGTCACGGTGGTCGTCAATATGACGACCAATTCCCCGGCGCGTCCTCTGGTGAACGGATATATCGTTGGATTCATAAACTAAGCTTATGACCTGGAGCGCATTCGCGGACATACTCAAAGAATCGCTGCTCATCACCGCCATCGTCACGGCGCTGATGCTGCTCATCGAGTACCTGAGCTACCGCACTGAAGGCAAGCTGGTTCCGCTGCTGCGCCGCTCCGGGGTCGGAGGCGTGATTGCCGCCGCCATCCTGGGCGTGATTCCCGGCTGCGTGGGAGGCTACATCACCGTCTCGATGTACTCCAGAAGGGTTTTCTCATTCAGCGCACTGCTTGCAATGATGATCGCAAGCACAGGTGATGAAGCCTTCGTGATGCTGGCGATGTACCCCGTCACAGCCCTGTGGATCTTCGCGGGGCTCTTCGTTCTCGCCGTCACAGTGGGACTCATCGGCGAAAGGCTCGAACGCAGACGCCATACTGAAGAAAGTCCCGTCCGGCCTGCGGCTAATGTCATTCCGGCAGCTCCCGCGGCCAATGCGACCCTCACGCACAATGGCGGCAAAAATCTCAGGCACAGGATGCTGCACACATTGGGCGAAGCCCTCAAGATCTTCGCCTGGGCGTTCGGAGTGCTGCTGGTCGTGCAGTTGGCGTCAAATTATGTAGATCTGGAGACCTGGATCAGCGGGAACACCGCGCTGATGATTCCGCTCGCTGTACTCATCGGACTCATTCCGCAGTCCGGGCCGCATATGGTGTTCGTAACGATGTTTGCGCAGGGTCTGGTGCCCCTTCCGGTGCTGATTGCAAGCTGCATTTCCCAGGAAGGTCACGCGGGACTGCCGCTGCTCGCCGAGGACAAGCGCAGTTTCGTGCGCGCCAAAGGCATTAAATGCGTGATGGCGCTCGCGGCAGGGTATATAATGCTGCTATTTTAATACTGGGGAGCGGACTCCCTGACCCCATTGATTCGCTGACGTTCCTTAGGAGCTTCGAATGAGGTCTTGCTGACGCCGGCAAGAGTTTCGAATCAGCAGATTGCTTCTTCTAATAGGCGGCGCCGTCCGGGTGGCAAGGGGTGACGTGATAGCTCTCGTAGATTTTCTGGATACGGGCGGTATCCTCGCGGGCATTGTCCGTAAGGTCGAACTTCTCGGTGATGCCCACATATTTCTTCTTATAGTCCATCGTGGTCAGATAGACCACGCTTCCGGTTTCCTTTGCGATGGTGTGATAGCCTGTCTTCCACTTCTTTACGGGCTTGCGTGAGCCCTCCGGGCAGATGGCGAGATAGAACTTGTCATCCTTCTGCATCTCGTGAATCAGATCCATCATCATATTCTGGGGATGGCTGCGGTCCACAGGGAAACCGCCGATGCTGCGGATAATCCAGCTTGCAGGCCAGAAGAACGCCTCTTTCTTTATCATAATCTTCAGCCTCTCACCCAGGGTTCTGAAATAAAGGTAGCCGTACATCGCATCCCAGATGCTGGTGTGCGGGGCAGCGAGGAAAATGACCTTCTTCTCGGGAGGAAGGCTTCCTATGGTTCTGTAGCCGAATACTTTCGTGAGCAGGAAAGTGGCGAATTTCTGTGTCATAAGGCTATTGGTTGTTTATATCCACATCCTCGAGTTCCTCTTCGGAGCGGAGGTTCTCGCGGATAAAGTTCTGTCTCTCGATGGTGTTGTCGCCCATATAGAAGGCCATAATGTCGGCGATGGACTCCTCATCTGAGAGGGTCACCTCGTCGAGACGCATATCCTCGTCGATGAAGCCCTTGAACTCAGGAGCGGAGATTTCTCCCAGACCCTTGAAACGGGTGATCTCCACGCCGGCTTTCAGATCGGCCGCAGCCTTGTCCCTCTCCTCGATGGAATAGCAGTAGCGGGTGGACTTCTTGTTGCGGACTCGGAAGAGCGGGGTCTGCAGGATGTGCACGTGGCCGCGGCGGATGAGGTCCGGATAATACTTCATAAAGAAAGTCACCACCAGCATTCTGATATGCATTCCGTCATCATCGGCATCGGTCGCCACGATGATGTTGTTATATCTGAGATTCTCCAGGTCGTCCTCCACGCCAAGCGCGGAAATCAGAAGGTTAAGTTCTTCATTCTCAGCCACTTTGCGGCGACTTTCCTTGAAGCAGTTTATAGGCTTGCCCCTCAGGCTGAAAACGGCCTGAGTCTTGGCGTCGCGGGCCATCGTGATGGTACCGCTCGCGGAATCACCCTCCGTAATGAAAACCGAAGTCTTCAGGACATCCTCCTGGTTCTTCTCTGTCACGCGGTCATTGAAATGCACGCTGCAGTCGCGCAGCTTGCGGTTATAGACCGAGGCCTTCCTGTTGCGCTCGCGGGTCTTCTTCTGGATGCCCGCGATTTCCTCCCTCTCTTTCTGGGAGGTCTTTATCTTCTCCTCGATGACAGGGACTATCTCCTTGTGGACACGAAGGTAGTTGTCCAGATTCTTGGCTACGAAATCATTGATGAAAGTGCGGATGGTAGGTCCCCTTTCGATCATCACCGAACCGTCCGGATTCTTCATCACGTGGCCGTTCTCATCGGTCATTTCGCGTTCCCAGACATAGGTGGAGCCGAGTTTGGTCTTCGTCTGAGCCTCGAATATAGGTTCCTGAATCTGTATGCTCACGGCCCCGATCACGCCCTGACGGCAGTCGGAAGGCTCGTAATTCTTCTTGAAGAAATCCTTGAGGGTCTTGGCGATGGCCTCGCGGTAGGCCGCGAGATGGGTTCCGCCGTCACGGGTGTTCTGTCCGTTCACGAAAGAGGATATGTTCTCGCCGTAGGAATTGCCGTGAGAAAGGACGATTTCTATGTCCTCGCCCTCCAGATGGATGGGCGGGTAGAGGGGAGCCTCGGAAAGATTGTCATTCACGAGGTCCAGGAGGCCGTTTTCGGATTTGTAGGTGACTCCGTTCAGAACCAGCTGCAGACCGCGCTTCAGATAGGAATAGTTCTTCACGAGGGTCTCCACATAGTCCATATGGTAGCTGTAGTCTCCGAAAATCTCGCTGTCGGGCTTGAATTCGACCAGGGTACCGTTTTTCTCATTGGTCGCTTCGCGGCCGCTGTCCACGAGCTCGCCTCTGGTGAAGCGTGCCCAGGACTTCTCGCCGTCGCGGTGCGAGCAGACGTAGAACGACTCGGAGAGTGCGTTCACCGCTTTCATACCCACACCGTTGAGACCCACGGACTTTTTGAACGCCTCGCTGTCGAACTTGCCGCCGGTGTTCAGTTCGCTGGTGGCCTTGATGACGGAGCCGAGCGGGATTCCGCGGCCGAAGTCGCGCACCCTCACGACATTGTCCTGAATGCTGATCTGGATCTGCTTTCCGGCGCCCATAGAGAACTCATCCACGGAGTTGTCCACGATCTCCTTCACCAGCACATATATGCCATCTCCCTGATTCTCACCGTTTCCGAGGCGTCCGATGTACATTCCGGCACGCTTGCGGATGTGAAGCCTCCATTCCAGAGTCTTTATGTTGTCGTCTGTATAATTAGCTGCAGCCATACGTCAAATTTGGTTTCCAAACTGCAAATATACTAATTTTTAGCGAACGGTCGCCTCTCCTTTTTCATTGAGGACAATGGAATTCAGCAGGTCCGTCTTGCCGTCGGAAATGAGTTTCAGAATCAGTTCTCCGAAGAGGGTGTTCTGCCAGGCGAACCAGGCGCGGGTGAATTTCGTCGGGTCATCCTTGTGGAAAGACTCGTGCATAAAGCCCGTCCCGGCGTCCGTATTCATCAGAGTGACAATGCAATTGCGGATTTCCTCATCATTATCTGAGGTGAAGGCGCGCATCATAATGCTCATCGGCCAGATCATATCGTAGCCGATGTGCGGACCGCCGATTCCCTCGCCGGCCTTGCCTTTGAAGAAATACGGATTGCTGTCGCTCAGCACAAAACGTCTGGTATTGCGATAGATACGGTCATTCGGAGCGACGTCTCCGAGATAGCCGAGAGCGAGCAGGCTCGGCACGTTCGCATCGTCCATCAGATAGTGATTGCCGAAGCCATCGACTTCGAAGGCATAGATCTTCCCGAACTTCGGATGCTTCACCACGGCATACTTTTTAATCGCCGTCTCGACTTCATCCGCGAGGGCGCGGCATTCGCCGGCCAATCCTGCATTGTCATTCACGCTCTCCAGTATCTCCGCCGCCTTGCGCAGCGAGGTGACAGCAAAGAAGTTGGACGGAATGAGGAACTCAAAGGTAGTGGCATCGTCGGACGGACGGAAAGAGGAAGCGATAAGCCCGCAAGGCTTCACCGGATTGCCCAGTCCGCCGCAGCATTTGGTGTCGAGCTGGCGGTCAGTCACGCGGGTAAAGTAATAGCTTCCGTGCCCGTCCTTGCGCTGCTGTTCCTTCAGAGTCTTGAGAATCACCGTTATGGCGTCAATCCATTTGTCTCCGAATACGGACGTGTCCCCTGTCACCTTCCAGTATTGATACGCAAGGCGTATCGGATAGCAGTGCGAATCGATCTCCCACTTGCGCTCGTGGTCGTTCGGGTTCATATCCGTGCCGTCTTTCATCCACTCGCCTCCGGTCGGGCCGTCATTGAACGCATTTGCGTACGGATCCAGGCAGACGGAATAGAACTGGCGGTTGATTACGCCGGCAATCATCCTGCGAAGCTGTTCATCCTGAGCGGCGAACGGGACGTAAGGCCACACCTGGGCGCCCGAATCGCGCATCCACATCGCGTGGATATCGCCCGTGTAGACAAAGGTGTCCGGATTGCCGTCGCTGTCCTCGCGGTAGTGGACAGTCGTGTCGAGCGTGTTCGGAAAGCAGTTGCGGAACATCCACGCGAGCTTCGGATTGGTCAGCTGCGCGGTGACGTCGTCAATGACCTTCTCTATCGTCTGCGAAGTGAAGAGCCGGTCCTGCGGCTGAGGACGCTTCGACTCGAAAGTCTGTGCCCTCAGAAGGCCTGCGGCCAATGCGAGGGTGATGATTGCCAGTGTTCTTTTCATACTAGTCTGATAATGAATATGGTCTGTCTGAAATGGATGTGGAGCGTGCGGTGTCAGGGGTGGACGACATCACGAAGTCAATCTTCGCCCCGGCTGCGAGGTCGGAATGCGTGAAATAGGTTTTGGTATATGCTTTCCCGTTCAGCTTCAGAGACTTGATATAGAAATTCGCCTTACTGTTGTCTTCAGCTTTGATTACTGTCTGCTTACCGGAAGGCAGGTCGACGGTCACCTTCGAGAACAGAGGAGTTCCGATGGCGTACTGGTCGGATGCAGGACAGACAGGATAGAAACCGAGGGCAGAGAATACATACCAGGCCGAGGTCTGACCGTTGTCTTCATCTCCGCAGTAGCCGTCGAATGAGGCGTTGTAGAATTTGTCCATCACCTCGCGGATTCTCTGCTGCGCCTTCCACGGCTGTCCGCCCCAGTCATACAGGTAGAGCATATGCTGGATCGGCTGGTTGCCGTGGGCATAGTTTCCCATATTCATAACCTGCATCTCGCGGATCTCGTGGATGACGCCTCCATAGTAGCTGTCATCGAAAATCGGCGGCATATTGAAGACGGTGTCGAGATTCCGGCAGAACGCCTCCTCCCCGCCCATAAGGTCCACAAGGCCCTTGACATCGTGGAATACGGACCAGGTGTAGTGCAGGGCATTGCCTTCAGTGAAATCGCCTCCCCATTTGTATGGGTTCAGAGGCAGGTTGAAACTGCCGTCAGCCTTGCGCCCGCACATAAGAGAAGCCTCTTCGAGATAGAGGTTGCGGTAGTTGAGAGCCCTTTCCTTATATATGTCTATCTCATCATCCGGTTTTCCCAGGGCTTTGCCCAGAGTCCAGATGCACCAGTCGTCATAGGCGTATTCGAGGGTTCTGGCAGCGCTTTCGTTGATTCCCGTATCGCAAGGAACATAGCCCAGGCGGTTGTATTCCTCCCAGCCGCGGCGGCCGGAAGTCATAGTCCCCTCGTGGACGGCATTGGCGCCGTGCACCACGGCTTTCCAGAGTTCCTCCACATCATAGCCTCTCACGCCCTTTATCCAGGCATCAGCCACGACCGAGGCGGAATTGTTCCCCACCATACAGGCCCTGTGGCCCGGGCTCGACCATTCAGGAAGAAATCCGCTTTCCTTCCAGGCATTCACGAGCCCCTCCTGCATCTTCGCGCTCTCGTCGGGATAGACGAGGTTCAGCAGAGGGAAAAGGCTGCGGAAAGTGTCCCAGAAGCCGGTATCGGTGAACATATAACCTTTGCAGACCTCCCCGTTATACGGGCTGTAGTGGACGGTCTGCCCCTCGGCGTCGATTTCGGTGAAGTCGCGCGGGAACAGTACCGAGCGGTAGAGGCAGGAATAGAAGGTGCGCAGACGGTCTATGTCTCTGTCCTCGACCTTTATACGGCCCAGAACTTCGTTCCATCGGGCCTTGCCTTCGGCTACCAGACGGTCGAAAGAGCCGTCGCCGAGTTCTTCCAGATTGCGTTCAGCCTGCTCGACGCTTATGAACGAGGAAGCCACTTTCAGGTTCACCTTCTGTCCGCGGACCGTCCTGAAGCCCACCACTGCCATAGAGTGGGATGATTCGCTGGATGTGTCCTCAGAGAGTTCAGTCCCGTCTGAAACGGTCCGGACATACTCGAATGGAGTATCGGATACCACGACGAACCAGTTGCGGAAATTCTCCGGGACTCCCCCGGTGTTTTTCGTGGTGTAGCCCACAATCCTGTTTTCATCCCTGTAAACTTCCACGAAGGAGTGGCCGTCGAAGGCATCCACCACCAGATAGGACAGGTCCTTCTCAGGATAGGTGAGGCGGAAGGCGGCGGCACGCTGCGTGGCTGTCATTTCGGCCAGGACATCGTGCTCGGCCAGATAGACGCTGTAGAGGTAAGGATTGGCCGTTTCGGCCTTGTGCGAAAACCAGCTTGCGCGGGAGTTCTGGTCGAAGGCTGCGGAGGCGGTGACGGGCATTATGGCGAACTGGCCGTAGTCGTTCATCCACGGGCTCGGCTGGTGGGTCTGCTTGAAACCGCGGATTTTGTTTGCCGAGTAGGAGTAGGTCCACCCGTCCCCCATCACGCCGGTCATCGGAGTCCAGAAATTCATTCCCCAGGGGCGTGCGACCGCCGGGTAGGTGTTGCCTGTCGAGAATTCCCTCTTCGACATCGAGCCGACCAGAGTGTTTACGTAGTCCACCGGGGACTCCGTCGCTTCAGTGTTATCTGCGCTGCAGGCGGCAGCTGTGAAAAGACACAGCGCTCCGCTTACAAGCAATGCGGTTTTCAGTTTCATATGGTAAAATTACGGTTTATAAATTCTCGCCGTGGCGGTTCTTCTGCTTCTCCGCCTTCTTCGCGGCTTTCGCCTCTTCGCGCTGCTCCTTGCCTGTCTTGGTCAGGGCATCCAGAGCCTCCGGAGTGAACATATCATCGAACATCGCGTCTATTTCGGCCTCTATCTCCTCGCTCTGCCTTTCCAGTTCCTCCTCAATCAGATACTGATCCATCTGCTCCATCTCCTCGGATGAAAGCATATCGTCACCCTCTTCCGAGGTGAGAGCCTGGTCGGCCTTCTCGCTGTCAGCCTTGAGATTGCGTGCTGCGGAATTGGCCTCGCGCAGGGCGAGATCCACGCCCCTGCGGAAGATGTCCTTTATGGAAGCCGCGAGATTTATCTGGATGTCATTGATTTGCGAGGTATATGCAGGCAGCTTGGTGCTCTTGTACTTGGCCTTGCAGAGGCTGTAGGTCCAGTCGTCGAAATTGCCCTTGAGGTTGATTCCGAACTTGAAAGGAAGCGGGGACTTGATGACCGAAACGTGATAGCGGAAATTCGTGTCGAACTGCTGCAGACCGTTCAGTCCCAGAGTGTAACGGTCCACGCTCAGGATGAACGGGAATATCTCCAGCTGGTTGTTCGCGATGATGCCGTTTATGGACATCTCGTCTATGCGGCTTACCTTTGTATCCCTGAACATCAGCAGTTTGGCGATTCTGCGCAGCGACTTGGTATCTTCAAGCTCCAGATTCTGCCCCGAGAGTTTCACGATACCGTTCAGGGTCGGAAGGAGCACGTTCATATTCGTGTCCAGCTGGGTCGTAGCGGCCAGTTCGCAGTTCAGAAGCCCCTTGAAGGAGCTCAGCATAGGCACGAGACTGTCAATCGCCGGCACGACCTCGATGACCCTCTCCGCCGTTATGTCCTTGAGGCCCAGATTGAAGCCTGCCGTGATGTCCTTTTTGGTCTTTGTGGAATAGAATCCGTCGAAGGAGATGTCTCCGTAGGCGGTGGTCGCCATCGTGTTGGTGAGCTGAATACAGCGTTCACGCACAGCCACATCCGTACTGAGCCGTCCGATGGAGAAATAGGAATAGTCCAGGCTGTCCACCTGCAGGCGCACGTCCGCATTCAGATTCGCCGGCACCACCACAAGCGAATAGTCCAGCTGCGTCTGAGCGTTCTCAAGCGTATCCGTAATGAAACTCTCATCCCCTTCCGCGAGCACGAACGAGGAATCCGCGAGCTGCGAACCGGAGTACGCCGCAGCGATCAGTTCGTTGAGATTCAGCCGTTTGGAGTAAATCTTCGCATCGAGATTCAGCGGAGCGGCTTTCCCCATAAGGACCGGCCTGAGGCCGGTCAATTTCGCAGCGACCCCTATCTGCGAACTGCCGGAAGTAAGGTTCAGACGGTTTATGTCCAATTCATCATCTGCAAGGGTGAGCTCCAGGGAGTTGATGCGGTTGCGAAGAGGCAGCAGAGGCGTTACCAGATTGGCCGCGCCGACAGATATGGAGGCGTCAGGCCGCCAGGTCTTCAGAAGCTTTGTGACGCTCTCGCCCAGGTCGAAGCTGATGTCGTGCAGGCGAAACTCCTTCTCGGAGAGGAAGTCAGGCATTCCGAGCATCCCGATAAGAGAGTCGCGGCTGGCTGCCGGATGGAGTCTCTGCAGTGAGTCGAGCATCGCGCGGCGGCGGATCATCTCCGGAGTCTGCTGTTTCTGGCGGTGACGGTTTTTCTCGCGCATCTGGGCGGATGCGCTGAGGTCCAGATTGCGGAGAGTCGCACGGCCGAGCGACGGCATACTTATGTAGCCGGCATCGTTCCCGCTGGTGAACGAATAGTGCGGGCGGGCGCCGGTGGTGTCGGCTGTCTTGCTGAGTATCAGTTTGTTGACACTGTTGCGAAGGGCTACGGTCATCGAATCGGAACTGAGCATATTCAGACTTTCGACCTTGAGGTCTGCTCTGAGCGGCTGGAGCTTGCCGTCGCCGGCAAGGATGGTTCCTGAATTGGCAGCAGTCAGAGCAAGGCCGGAGCCCTGCAGGTAAGTATCTGTGGCAGAGAAACGTACGCTGTCGATATTGGCAACCAGTCCCACGCCCTTGTTTACGGTCTCGAGCCTTATGTCAGGCTTGGCGACAATGGCGTAGAGTCCGCTGTCAGGCATCGCCAGCATAAGGTTGTCACTGAAAAGATGACCGGTCAGGGAAGTCTTGGAGAAGCTGTAGAGGTTCAGTTGCGAGAGTCTCGCCTTTCCGTTCAGCTCCAGATCCACGTCTCCGGAGGCTCGGATGCCGGAATCTGCAGGCAGAAAGCGGATCAGGTCGGAGAATTCCGTGCAGAAGAAAGCGTCGATGTCGAAAAGCGGATCCTCCCCCAGCAGGTCCTCCGCCCCGCCTTTCAGATTGAGGTCCAGCCCCTTGAATTTCAGGCAGAAGTCATTTGCCCTGGCATTGAGGATGCCGTCCCCACCGAGACTCGCGTCGAAATCCAGATCGAACTCGCCGTCATCTATTAGGTCCGCATAAGTGAATGTCGAAGATGGGACTTCGAGATGAAGGTCCACTTTCGGAAGTTTCTTTGTTTCAGGCACATACCAGCCGTCGGCGGCGAGTTTCAGGGTAACTTCCGCATCCGTTCCGAGGTCTTTGGCCAGGGCGGTGAAATTCTCGCCGTAATCGCTCAGAAGAGTGCCGACCGGACAGTCGTTTATGGCAGCGTCGAGCTTTATATATGTGCTGTCTGTCTTTATGATGATGTCCCCTTTGGCTTCCAGCGGAAGCGAGGAGAATCTGGAGTCAAGTTCGAGAAGTTCCAGCCGCAGGCTTCCGTCTTCCGCCTGCGGGAAGCCGAGTTCCATATCGAGGTCTATCGGGAGTTTCAGTCGGCCGAAAGCCTGTGTGAAGAGCAGAGCTTCGGCACTGAGATTCAGATCGACGTGGTCCTTGTGCTCGTAGAGGGCCAGGTGTTTGAATGACGCGGCGACGGTGTCCGCCGGCATTCGTCCCGTGACGTGCAGGTCATCGAGGGTGAGGCTCAGACGCTCCCGCCTATGGCGTTCCTTTCCGAAGCTGTGAAGGAAATCATCTTCGATCACACCCTTGAAATTCAGCTCATTAAGACCCACAAAGGCATAGATGGTATCCGTCTGGTCCGTGAAGATTATACGGGGTTTGTCCTCGAAGGATAGTCTGTCCAGAGAGATGGTCGGCAGGCCGCCGCCCGTGGTATCAGCGGGATCGGAAGCCAGGAAAGTGAGTATGTTCCAGTTCGCGGCCGTGGAATCGTAATAGTGGGCGTACAGCCTGAGGCCCGAGAATCTGGCCATAGGGATGTGGTATTCGCCCCGCAAGAGGGCTAAAGGATTGATGCTGAGGCTGAGGCGCGGAAGCACCGCTAGCGTGTCGGCCTTCACTCCCCTGCCCGCGTGCAGAAGCCTTCCGTCGATTCCGAGGCTGTCATAGCGGCTGTATTTGCCGTGTGGATAAGTCAGGACAAGGTCTTCGACATTGACCCGCAGATGCGGGAAAGAACTTACGAGACTGCCGGAGATTTCCCCGAGATGCACCTCCCCGTCCACCATCGAGGGCAGATACTTCATCGCTATCGGGGTGAGAATCTTCCCGCTGAGCACAATCTGCACCCCCGCGGCGATAATTATCACCGCCGCCAGCACCCCCGCCACAACGCGGCCGAAGAGTTTTTTACTTTTTCCCATCCCCAAAATGATCAGTGAGCCTACAAAGATAGCAAAATTAGTGACGTTCAGGTATCAATGAACGGAAAAACTCGTCCCAGCGACGGATGATTTCAGGTAGGGTGAAACCGGATGATGTCTCGTATGAAGCCTGGCCGAAGGCTTTGCGGCGGGAGTCATCAGAAATGACGGATTCTATGGCCGCGGCAAGGCCTTCGATGTCTCCCGGACGCACCAGACGGCCGTTCACGCCGTCTCTGATGATTTCCGAAGGACCGCAGGGGCAGTCGCAGCTGACCATAGGAAGCCCGCAGGCGGCTGCTTCGAGCAGAACCATAGGGAACCCTTCAAAAGAGGAGCTGAGCACAAGACACGATGAATCAAGCATTTCGTGGCGCACCTGCGAGGAGCGGCCGCGAAGATTCACCTTGCCGGAGAGGCTCTCAGAGGCGATAAGACGTTCCAGCATCTCCCGCTGCCGGCCCTCCCCGTAAATGTCCAGAGTCCAGTCAGGGAAGTCCCGCGCAACGGCTTTCCACGCCCTTATCATATCAGGAAAATTTTTCTGGGCGTCCAGACGCCCAATGGCAACGCATCTTTTCCGCTCCAGCGCGGAAGGCTGCTGCACGCTGAAAGTCAGAGGGTTATATATTTGTTCGACCCGAATCGGCACTCTGCTGCGCCAGTCATCGCGGTCGGCTTTCGTGAGCACCACGAAAGCATCCAGACGCGAGACAGCACGCTCGGCGCGGCGCGTCCTGATGCGTGCGTAAAGCCGTCCGGGAGCCGAAGATCCGTATTTCAAAAGATATTTGTCGTGCGAGAAATGCGACTCTGCAATCTTCACGCTGCCGTCCGTGCAGCGCGGCAGGCAGAAAAGGTCAGTTCCGCCCATCGAAATGCAGATGTCAGGGCGCAGGCTCTGCAGCGTGCTGTTCAGCCGGCGGAAATAAAGCCCTCTGAAGATATGCTCGTTCAGGCCGAGATCTATGAGGCGGACTTTCGGGTCCAATTCAAACGCCGGTCGCCGTCCCTTGAGCGCCGCAGTGACAATAGTAATCTGATAATCAGGCAGCTGCGAGAGCGCATTCGCCTTGAGGGTCAGCACCCGTTCCATCCCCGCCGCCCGGTGCAGCGAGTGTATGCAATAGACGATTTTCGGCATAGGTTAAAATTGGACGGAGCTCGTTTTGGGATGTTTCGAAGCTCTTGACGGTAACAGAGGGGGGGGGCCGGGGGATACGTCCCCCAGTGAATAATTGGCTGGATTAAAAATCCAGCCAATTAAATGGTTATTTTCTTCTTAATAGTACAGTTCGGCGAGCGAAGCAGGCAGCTGGCCGAGAACTTCGAGATACGGCGAACCGTCGACGAGCGTGAGACGGTAGACCGTGTCATCGACTCTGTAGTACTCGACTCCGCTGAGCACGATGGTATCGTAGTCATCCGGCAGCTGGTCCACGAGCGCGCCTGCAGGAGGCACGATGACCTCGTACTTGCCGCGGCTGTTGACCGTATAGAACACGCCGTCCTCGTAGTAGTAGTCGGTGTCTATGCCCGCATAGCTTTGGATAAGCTGCAGAGCGTCAGCGATTTCATAGGCCGAGAGCGCACGCGATGAGTTCAGTGCGAGCTGGGAGTTCTGCTTTGCGATCAGGGCGTTGTTCTCCGCAATGGTGCGGTTCTGCTGGAGGATGGTGCGGTAGTTAGAATCTATCACATTCATATCGTGATAGAGGTTGTGATAGTATGCGAAGCGCACTGTCGCCATCGTGAGGTCCTTGATGGCCATATCGACGACAACTCCGAACGGCGGACGGCATACCCTGTAGTACGAACCGTAGCGGGTGTAGTAAACGTCATCGTAGTAATAGTAGCGGCGTCCCCAGTGCTTCATCTGGCGGCAGGACGGAGGGAGTTCCTTTACTCTATAGCCGAAGTAGTGATACTCAGGCTGATAGAAGTGTCCGACGTGATCGTAGGTCATAAAGTCGCGTTCTTTCGGAGGGATTCTGTGAAGGTCTCTCCGGTCATCCATACGCATCTGGCCGCGGCCATAGGAATTTTGTGCAGGCTGAGCCGGCTCGTTACGGTATTGACCGCCGCTCTGTGCGGTCTGCCCGTCACGCTGGCCGTTGCCCCCGCGGTTGTCTCCGCTGCTGCTGTTGCTGCTGCCGAGACCCTTGCCGGTGACGCTGAGATTGCGGCGTACCACTCCTCCGTTTCTGTCCACCTGGGTGTTGTCACCGTCAGCGGTTATCTCCTGCAGACCTGTGCCGCTGTTTCCTGAGGACGTGGCGGAGCGGGCTGTGGAGGAGGAAGAGGAAGAAGATGATGAACTGCCGTTATTGTCACGGACGGTACGTACCACCTTGCCGCTGGAAGTGGAGCTGGAAGTGGAGCTGGAACTGCTGCGGCCCACGGTGGTACTGCTGCCGGAACCGGTGCTGCGGCTTGTACTGCTGTTCGTGGTGCTGCGGCTTACGGAGGAGCCGCTCTTGGAACTGCTGCCGGAGGTGCTGCGGTTTACCGTGGAAGAACTGCTGTTGTTATTGCTTCTGTTCGTGCGGTTCACCTGGGAGCTGCTCGACTTCGAGGATGAGCTGTTGCCGCTGCGGTTTACCGTAGAAGAACTGCTGTTGGTATTGCTCCTGTTCGTGCGGTTCACCTGTGAGTTGCTCGACTTCGAGGATGAGCTGTTGCTGCGGTTAACCTGGGAGCTGCTGGACTTCGATGAAGAACTGCCGCTGCGGTTTACCTGAGCACTGCCCGACTTCGAGGAAGAACTGTTGCTTCGGTTTACCTGAGTGCTGGTGGAAGAAGAACCGCTTCCGCTACGGCTGCGGCTGACCTGGGCGAAGGACTCGGAGGGAGCTGCGGCGAGTGCTGCCGCGATGATGACAGACAAGGCTGTCTTAATGATAATCCGGTTCATAATCGTCTAGTTATAAAGGTAATATTTTTTCGAGAGAGACTTGAAGGCCTTGACATCCTTGTTCCAGTAGTCTATGATGTCCGAGACCTTGAAGTTCTGCCCGAAAGTGTTTCTAACATAATCTGTACCACATACGATATCGTGGGTTCTGTTGGCCTTGCCGTCGTAAGGGTTGTGCTCGGGATAAAGTTCGTGCACGGCCTGCATCACATAGAAATTCAGCAGAGTGAGCGGCGCGGCGTCATAGTCGGTGAAATAGTACTGGACACCGTGAAGGAGTTTGCCCTGGTCGGAGCCGAAGAAAGGCTTGTAATGTATGGTCCTGAAAGCTACGCCCGGGATATTGTAGCTGTCGAGAGTCGCCTTGAGCTTCTGAGCGTCAATCCATTCCGCCGCGAACACCTCGAACGGCAGGGTGTAGCCCACGCCGATGTTCAAGTAGAAGGATGAGAAGTCGCCCACGATTCCGGCGCAGGGATAACCTATGGCGTTCCGGGCGCCAGGCACCTGAGGGGACGGGAGAACCCACGGCAGACCGGTCTGCGCATAGGTCATAGACCTTTTCCATCCCTCCATAGGCACGACTGTAAGCGAACATTTCAACGGAGCGAGGTCGCCCTTTTCGCCGCAGTTCAGGCCTTCCTCATTTATGAGCAGAGCGAGTTCCCCCACCGTAAGTCCGTAAACATAAGGGATTTTAAACTCTCCGATATAGGAATGGAAGTCAGGCTCCACATAGCAGCCCTCGACCTTGAGGCCGTTCAGCGGGTTCGGACGGTCGAGGACCATCACTTCGACGCCGTTCTCCGCGCAGGCGCGCATCATCAGGCCGAGTGCGCTGATGAAAGTATAGGAGCGCGCGCCGACGTCCTGAATATCATAAACCACAACGTCCAGTCCTTCAAGCATTTCCTTTGTCGGAGAGCGGTGCTTGCCGTAGATGGAATAGACAGTCAGGCCCGTGGTCTCGTCGACCGTGTCATCAGCGTGACCGCCGGCGTAAATGTCTCCGCGCACACCGTGCTCAGGCGCGAAGAGGCGTACCAGATTGACATTCTCCGCGTTGTGGAGAATGTCAATGGTGGAGTGCAGCTGCCGATCCACTCCGCTCGGATTTGTCAGCAGACCGACCCTTTTACCTTCGAGTCCCTGGAAATTGCGTTCCCGGAGCACTTCGATGCCGGGCTTCACCTGTGCTGCGGCCGCAAGCGTCATCAGGGCGGCAGCGGCCAATGTCAATATCTTTTTCATCATTTTCTACCGTATTCAGGATCGATTTTTCTGTCAGCGAGGAAGGTGACGCAGACCGTCGCGATGCAGCACACGATCACCATCCAGAAGAAGCCCCTGTATCCGAGAGACTCCTGCAGGAAGCCGGCGAACATACCCGGAATCATCATACTCAGGGCCATGAAGCAGGTGCAGAAAGCGTAGTGCGAAGTCTTGAACTCTCCTTCGGAGAAGTACATCATATAGAGCATATAGGCTGTGAATCCGAAGCCGTAGCCGAACTGCTCGATTGCGATGCAGATGCTGATGACAGCGAAGCTCTCCGGCTGAGCCACAGCGAGATACACGAAGCTCAGACAAGGCAGGGTCATAAAGGCAGCCATAATCCAGATGGACTTTTTAAGTCCGATCCTGGATGCCAGCAGGCCTCCGAGAATACCTCCGAGCAGAAGGAAGATCACGCCGAGCGTACCGTAGGCGATGCCCACCTGGGCAGTCTGCATCCCGAGTCCGCCCACTTCGCGGGAAGCCACCAGGAACGGGGTGCACATCTTGATGAGGAAAGCCTCCGGAAGACGGTAGCAGAGCATAAAGACGATGGCGAGAATTACGCCCGGCTTTTTGCAGAAGGTGACGATGGTGCGGCCGAACTCGGAGAAGATGGAGCTGAAATTGGCCTTCTCGCCGCGCGGGGTATCGGTCTCAGGAATCGGAATCGCGTAAGTGTGATACAAAGTCAGAAGGGTCAGAAGGACAGCCGAACCGCCGACGGTAAGCTGCCAGGCGAGAGGGATGTTGCCGGTCTTGACCTCAAGGACACCCGCCACTGCCACGATTACGCCGTTTCCGAACACGTTGGCAAGACGGTAGAATGTGCTGCGCACTCCCACGAAGGCCGCCTGACTGCTCTGGCTCTGGGCCAGCATATAGAAGCCGTCGGCCGCGATGTCGTGAGTGGCCGAGGCGAAGGCAGCGAAAATGAACAGTATCAGTGTAAATGTGAACAGGCCCATCGGGGTCTGTCCCGAAGCTATCAGGTCGGCATCAGGCCGGGGCATCGTAAGCGCGAGGGCCAGAAAAGCGATCGACATTATGAGCTGCATGGAGATGATCCACCAGCGTTTGGTCTTGAGGATGTCCACGAAAGGGCTCCAGAAAAATTTCAGAGTCCACGGGAGATAAAGCAGGGAGGTGAAGAGTGCCATCTGGCTGTTCGGCACTCCGAGGCGCGCGAACATCAGCACGGAGACATTGTTCACCAGAAAATAAGGGACTCCTTCCACGAAATAGAGCGTGGGTATCCAGAGCCAGGGGTTGCGTTTTGTGTATGTGGCCATATATCAGTAATTTTCCGCAGGCGTTCTGACGGCCTTGCGGAATGATTTTCATTTCACTTCAATTCTGCTTCCGGGATAATAGTGTGCGAGTATCCGGTCATATGTATATCCTCTATATGCCATAACTGCGGCACCGATCTGGCAGAGTCCCACTCCGTGGCCCCAGCCGCGGCCTTTCAGGACTACGGTATCACCTTCCCAATGCACGTCGAATGCGGAGCTCTTCAGATGGCTCTCAGACAGCCATCGTCTGATAATCAGTTCCTTGCCTATGGTCATAGTGCGTTTTTCACCCTCCACCCTGAGGGTATAGAGACGGCCTGACCCTCCCCTTTCGAGAGGCACGAGATCCCTGATGAGACCGAAGTCGATACCGCTGCGCCGCTTTATCAGTTCGGAAACCTCCTCTCTGGTGTAGCGGACTTCCCACTCGTAGAAATCCTTAGTCTCCAGGTCATAGTCGTTGAGAACCTGCGAAAGGACGGCATCATCATCCGTATGACAGAACGGATCGAGGCCCGGCTGCTCCCCCGGAGTATCCGGAATAGCCTGAAGATAAGGATAATCCCTATCCTCCCAGCAGGTGCTGAACGTCTCCATCACGCCGCCGCAGCACTTGGAGAAGCGGGCGTCGCAGATTTCGCCGTCAGATGTCAGAACCTGCCCCCAGGTCTCGTCGATCGCCTTGCGCACCGTCTCGCCCACGGCCATTGACAGGCCCTGATAGCGCTGGCAATGGTCATCTGCGCACACGTCGAAATTCTTGTGGTCATCGTGGTCGAACCAGGTGATATAGGTATCCTCGTTTATAATCGGCTCGGAAGCTGGATGCTTGCGGTGCTCCAGCTGGCTCATCACCCAGGAGCGGGAGATGACCGCGTGGGCCTTCAGGAATTCCAGAGTCGCCGAGGATTTCATCTCAGAAGAGATGACGCTCAGAAGGTAATCCTCCACACCTATGGAATTTATGGCCGTAACCTTGTCGCCTTCCACTATGAAGCGCAGGGAGCCGGCGAAAATCTGGTTCACCTTTCTCTGCCAATGGAAATCCACTCCGATGACCACGTCATAGAGCCTGAAGGAAGGCTCCGCAAAGAGGGTGGACATCGTCACCGCATCGAAACAGAGTTCATCGTAGAGGACTCCGTTGTAGTCAATCTTGCCGTCCCTGAAGCTGACGCTCTGAGGACCCGCTCCGTCTGAAATGATTTCGAAACGGATGGCCGGAGCGGACATTATCCCCACCTGAATCTTTGGCTGGGTACGCGTAAGGCGCGATATTATCATATTTTCGACTTCCGGTTTCAGGGAAACTTCCTCAAGCATTTCAGCCAGCAGGGCCGGTGTCATCTTTCTGAAATCAGAAGCTACGGGAGCGATGAAAAATCCCGCGATGTCGGCGCAGCCGAAACTCATCGTCACCTTGTCCTCGCCTTCGGCCCTGTAGTGATGCGACCATAGCCTGTCACGCAGCACTACGATGGTACGGTATTCACCTTCAGCGAAATAGCTGAACAGATTGAACTTCGGTTCGCTCTCCCCCTCCCCGACAGGAGCCGTGTCCAGCAGGCGGTAGAAGAGTTTGGCGACGGATTTGGAAGTCTGTCCGCGAAGAGCGAACACTCCGCGTATATACCCTGTGAAGTGATACAGCTCGGCATCCTGCACCGAAGCAAGATACTCAAGTCCCGGAGCCGTTTTCCCTTCCAGCCGGACAAAGCTCTCGTTCACAGCCCTTTCCAGAGGCATCAGAGAGCGCGGGCAGGCCTGGAAATGAAGGTGGTCCGGGGCGGAGGCCCCGCAGCAGGGCCCGTTATAGAAGAAAGTATAGGCCGGATAGGTCGCAGCCAGATCCAGCATATCCACATAATGGTGCCAGATGGACTGAGGCTGATGAGTTTTCGACGCTACCACAAGATGCTGGGGAAAAATCGGATAGGGATTCACCTGGATATTGTAGCCGCGTCCCTTGCGTCCGTCGAAGTTAAGCCTCATCTGAAGAGGCGGTTCGTTCTCGGCGCAGAGAAAGCATTTGCGGGCCTTGATGGAGTCCGGATCGATGGACGCGGTCGTGGAACCTATCCTGGCGGGATTGTGCTGAAGCGTAACCGTGAGGCCGCAAACATCCAGATTTCTGATCTGGGCGGACTTGAGGTCGCGGAAAGCCGAAGATACGGCCGGCCAGATGGACAGCTGATCGTTTATGAATTTCTGTAATGCAATTTCATCCGTGGTCATAGTTAACTGTGTGTTATTCAGGCCGGGAGAACTCCCCCGGAAGTAAATGACTATAAAAGTGCCTCCAGAGCCTTGCGCATTCTGAGGTACTCGCTCTCAAAGTTAGGTGTAAAAAGCGAATCGGACAAACATTTTTCTATTTCCTGAAAGCTCCACCAGCGTCCCTCCGACACTTCTTCGCCGTCAGGATGGGGTTCGTATGAGCCGACAGTCGCAAAGACGTTGACCAGTTCACGCTCGCGCTCGGACTCCCAGACATAGCTGTCCAGACTGACCGGAGCGAAGTCGGCAAGCCCGAGCTCTTCGGAGGCTTCGCGGTAGAGGGCTTCCATAACCGTCTCACCATAAGTGATATGGCCTCCGACGGCAGTGTCCCAGAGGCCCGGAAGGAAGTCCTTTTTCAGAGATCGCTTCTGAAGATAGAGTCGGCCGTCGCGGCGCAGGATGTGCAGATGCACGACGGGATGCAGAGGGCGCGCCGCCGAGTGGCAATAAGTGCGTGCCGCACAGGCGTTTACCTGGCCTGCGGCATCACAGACGGGGAGAATTTCCTCAGCGCGGTGCGGCGCGAACGCATCCTTCGCGGGAATGAAAGGCGCGGAATCTGAAGGGTAAAACAGCTCAACCATCGCTAGTCCAAAGGATAATTCAGAATCTCAAGTTCCTGAGGAGTATAGAGCAGCGAGTCGATGAAATCCGGCGCCACGTGCGCGAGCAGCAGGAACACGCCGAGCGAGAGCACCGCCAGCACGGCTGCGCCAATCAGCACTTTGAGGCCTGCGGCCAATCCGTCCCTGTTCTTCGTGCTCTCTACTCTTTCCTCTTCCGCCCGTTCATTCTTCTCAGCTTCCGCCTTCACTTCCGTCTCTGCTTTTCCCTCCTCCTTTTTCTCCGATACGGGCTTTCCTGCTTCTTCCGGCGTCACCATTTCACGGCTGTCATCTTTCTTCTCTACAACCGGCTCTTCATCAACTTCTTTCTTAACGTCCACATCAGGTATCACATCGGCCACAGGCTCGGATGACTCATTATCCGGTACAGGATTGGACGTAGCCGAAGGCTCGGCCACGGGGGTTGCGACCTCTTCGACAGGCTCGGCGGCAGGCTCGGAGAAAAGCATTCCGCTGAGCTTGCCCACCGCGCTGGAGAGTTCCGCCTGAGACTCCGTGTGGTTTTTCATCGAGACGGGACGCAGTCCGAAGCCGTCGGGATAGATGTCCAGGTCGGCGTCGGGCACGAAGAAGAAATTGTTCTCGCGCGTGGCTCTCAGACGCCCCAGACCCGGCAGCACGATGACTTTCTTCTCTTTGAGGAGCGTTTTCATCTCATCGAGGAAACGGACTATTATCAGGGACGCGTCCTGGAAGGAGACGTTGTTCGAGCTGGCGTAGAAATCTATGAGCAGATGGTCGTTTTCCGGGCGCTGGTAGAATGAAAGTTTGCGGTAAGGCGGGTTCACGGTATAGCCTCTGTCGGAAAAGCTGGCGGGTACTTCTTCGGCGACGAAAGTCCCCAATCCCGGGAGCGAAAGCTCGTCGTGATCGAGAATCAGTTCTCCTATCATCTTTGACAAAAGGTCTATATCCATAAAATCAGGCAGTTAAGGATTCTGTGATTTCAGCAAGCCCCCGAAATGGCCTCGAGCCTTTTCCCAAGCGCTTGCCGTTTGCAACGCAAAGATATAAAAAAACTCAAAAAAAATTTGCAGAAACGAGAATTTGGAGTACCTTTGCAATCCCGAAAGGAAAACACTCCTCCTTAGCTCAGTTGGTTAGAGCACCTGACTGTTAATCAGGGGGTCCTGGGTTCAAGTCCCCGAGGGGGAGCAAAAAAAGGCGCCTGCTTTTGCAGGCGCTTTTTTTGTCCATTCACCGGGGGACGTTTCCCCCGGCCCCCCCTGCGTCGCCTATGGCTCCTTAGGTGCTTCGAGACATCCTTATCGCGATGATGCAGAAGCGCGGAGTAAGCAAAGAATAGGTGCCTGCTTTTGCAGGCGCTTTTTTTGTCCATTCACCGGGGGACGTCTCCCCCGGACCCCCTGCGTCGCCTATGGCTCCTTCAAATTTACAAAAAACATATCATAAAAACAATAGTTATTTCGATGATTATCAAAGAAATAGCCATTTTCTTTTCACCGTATTTTACCGGCATCTTGCATTTGAATATTTGGTTGAAAAAAACGGGTCTTTTTTAACCAAATGGACCTATCTCTGGATTTGGTTGAAAATACCGGCGATTTTTGAACCAAATCTTCTAGTTCAATGAGATGGAGGTGAGTCGGTCTTGGAATTGGCATTCTAAAGCCTGCGGCAAATCCAGGTCGGAGTATTTTCGGTCGTTTTTGCTGAGACCTGGAAGGGCAGGGTGCCACAGACGCCATTCTAAAGCCTGCGGCAAATCCAGGTCGAAGTGTTTTCGGTCGTTTTTGCTGAGACCTGAAAGAGCAAGGTGCCACAGACGCCATTCTACAGCCTGCGGCAAATCCAGGTCGGAGTGTTTTCGGTCATTTTTGCTGGGACCTGGAAGAGCAGGGTGCCACAGACACCATTCTACGGCCAGCGGCCAATCTAGGTCCAAGGATTTTCAGCGAAAAACGCTGGTACCTGGACGCAATCGCAGAGACGCTTGCGGGGATACGCGAGTTTTGGCCCGTTGCAGAGTTATGAGAGGCTCATCCCATTGATGATGGTTTGAAAATATGGATGATTCACCGCGGGCAGACGCCTCGGCAGACTTCGGCAATGCTGAATCGGAGCTCCTAACGGGCCGCGTCAGGCGGCGGCCGCAGCGCGAGCAGGGCTGGCTTGTGAGATAGCTCGCGCGGAGGCTGCTTCCCCCGTAATGGGGGACCGAGGGGGAAATTAGATTGGCGAAGCCGGCCGGAGAAATGGTCAAGGGGACCGGGAAGAACGCTCCCCGGCAGATGAACAGCTGGACCGTGCCCAGCGTGGTCCCCGAGTCTGCCGGGGCGCGACCGCCATTGGGATTAACAAATAAAAAAATGAGGGCGACTATCAGTCCGAAGACTATTTAGTCTCTTTTATCCATCATACCCACCCGAGATGCACTTAAATCGATAAAACGCGCTTCTGCTTCACATTTAAAAGAGCAGAAGCGCATTTAAAGGTTTTAAGCGATGCCCGGGTGGGTCTGAACCTTAACGGGACGGGAGAAAGGATCAAAGGAGCTGCCCGGAGAAGGAGACGGGACGGGAGAATGGGTCGAGAAGGGAGTCGAGAAGGACTGCAGTTTCGAGGCGCGTCACAGGACGGGACGGGTCGTAATCACTCAGGCCCAAGGAGTTCCATCCTGAGGCTGTGCCGAAATCAGAAGGAAGGGAGATACCGTCGATAGCGGCCAAGTCCTTGATAATGCCCTCTATAGTCCCTACCGAAACCACGAAGGAGGCTCCAGATGCGATAACAGGCCAGGTCTCTGTATCAAGTTCGGAAGAATCCGAGGTCGGAGCGGATGATGGAGACGGGCAGGGAAACGTCAGAGCATAGCCCGGATAATAATCCTCCAGAAAAAGTTCGTCGGAAAGCAGCGGATCATCCGTGCGCATCCAGGTCTGGTTCGCCCAGCCCACATTGCGGCCCTCGCCGTGAAGGATTCCGGTGGCACCGATTCTCTGAATCGCGTCGAAATGAAGCTCATCAGGTTTCAAATCCAGATAAGGCATAAGATAGCAGCCGCGATTCAGGAGAATTTCCTGAAGGACGCGGAGAGGAATCTCCCTGAGTTCGCATCCGGCCTTGACCGAAAGGGCTGCCCAGGCCCCGGCCGTCTGGCCGAGCTGCATCACCACGGGCTGCAGGCGTGTCGCCCCGTTGATGAGATTCGAAACGGAAACCGACTTCTCTGTCACAAGGATTCCGTCACAGTCCTTCGGCAACATAACCCCGGCAGGGACATTGAATGACGGTATCGGATAGAAATGAAGATCCGGAAGAGACTGATAATCAGGATTTCTATAATGGTGATGATCCACAGCGTAATCCCCTACCGCGACACCCGTACGATAATAAGGGACAGGATAGTCATACGGAACCGCGACCGCATCCACAGTAAGGAAAGCTTCACCCTCGATGCGGCGGGATTCCCGGAAATAAGGATAGAAAGGAAGCCCGTCGGAAGTCGGGAATTCATCATCGGCTATTCCCAGATTCCTATATCCCAGTTCATTCTGAATGAAATACACAAAGCCCAGGGTGAAATTCTTCGCCAGATTATACACCGAATCGCGGGCCGCGCGGTCCAGGGAAACCGTCTGCGCATAATAGTCATTTCCCTCTATCGGCCAGTTAATCATATACTTGCCGCCGGGAAGACGACCATAGCTTATCATATTGGCCGCAGGCCACAGGACTCTGGCAGGGTTCGGATTGTCATTCAGCGGATTCTGGCAGGAGTTCACGTAAGCGCTGCAATCATACCCGGGCGGCTCTGGAATGCGGGCGTCTGCGTCAGGGCCAAAGTCCTTGAGCACAGCGACATAGGTCATATCCTGGACTGTGCCGTTCGCCTCGGCCGGAGCGATGCTCTCGCCTGTATCGGCGGCAGAATCCATTCCTATATGAGACGGAATCCCGCACATCGCCGCGACATCACCCAGTTCTGTCGCATCGATAACGGCTTTCGCGCGGACAAGCCTGCGGGCATCACGCCCCTCGATTTCCGCCTTCCAGATGCCGCCCGTCCGATTCAGACTCAGAAGCCCGGTCTCTTTCATCACCGTCAGGAACGGACTGCAGCCGGCTGCGATATTCTCAAAAATCTCCTCGCCGACGTGCGGCTCGAAATTGATATTGCTCACCCAGCCGGTCTTAAGCGCCTCCCATCCGCCGTAACGCAGCGCCAGCGAATCGGTAAACTCGCCGAAAAAGCCGCTCCGCAGATTATAGTTCCCGTCAATGCAGCTTACGCCCGCCGCGGTCAGCATTCCGCCGAGCCAGGGAGTCTCCTCCAGCAGAAGGACACGGCTGCCGTCGCGCGAAGCCTCAACGGCCGCGGCAGTTCCGGCCGTCCCGCCCCCGACCACAAGCACGTCCACATTCAGCGTTGTGCAGGCTGTGAGGCCTGCGGCCAATGCGAGGGTGATTTTACGCAGGGTTTTCATAATAACACCTCTGCTTTTGCGGCACTTCGACAAGCTCAGCGACCGCAAATCATTCAATATTGAATTCATTCGAAAGGTAGCCGGAGAGTTTGGCCCACGGGATCAGGACATCGATCGCGCCGATGTAATACGGAGCGATTTCGTAAGCGTTGAAAGTCCAGGTCAGGCCTTCCTCGGAAATCGCCACGTTGCCGTTCGGGCACACGTCATCGAAGAAAATGTCCTCAAGGTAAATCCGGCCGTCCTCCATAGCTTCATACTTCTCACGGATGCCATCCGCAAGCAGCTCAGAGACAGCCTCTTTATAGCCCGGCGCGAAGATGTCGTCTTCGGTGACGGCATCGCCGGTCTCCAGATTCAGAATCCGGGACCATACCGTGTTCGAACCGTGGACTCCGCCGTAATAGAGGCTGATATT
Source organism: Faecalibacillus sp. (assembly GCA_963604635.1). Classification (GTDB taxonomy): domain Bacteria; phylum Bacteroidota; class Bacteroidia; order Bacteroidales; family UBA932; genus Cryptobacteroides. The sequence goes on along the minus strand of CAVCRS010000044.1, from coordinate 23,091 downwards.
GACTGTATAAGTGATGTATTTTCCCCTGTAGGATGTGCTTAAATTGCCGGTCAGGCTGTTCTCCCAGTTGCAGTAGGCTTCAGGATACTGCTCGCCGTTTTTCACCAGATCCCTGTAATCGGAGCCTGCGTCTTTCTGATAGCTCTCTTCCAAGCCCTCAAGATAGGCTCGCGAAGCCTCCCCGATGGTCTCATCCCGGTAATTGTCTCCGAAGATGACGCTCACAATCTCTGCGTTCAGCCTGTCGCAGACTTCCTGACCGGCCTTTACGGATTTGAAATAGACGAAAGAGTGATCGACGGCGAGCGCCATACTGTCGCAGGCCTCGAGCGGGATGTTGTCAGCATAGTTGAACTTCGCGGTCCTGTAAGCTCCGTTTCCGCAGGACGCAAGCCCCAGCACCATCCCCGCCGCGGCCAGAAGGCCAATGATTTTCTTCATATCCACAATCAGTTTTGTTCTTCGGACAAAAGTAGCAAAAAGGAGGATGACTCCCAAGCCATCCTCCAATATAAATATGATATAAATGCCGGTTACTCGGCAACGCAGCGCAGGTTCATACCCTGCGAGCGGACGTCCTTGTTGACCTTGAAGGTGCGCTTGCCGTTGATGATGAACATATACTGTCCGTAGAGGGAAGGATAGAGCTCCAGATTCGAGTTGGCCTTTCCGGCCGTACCGATCCACATTCCGGAATATGGGGTGGCCTCAGGATAGTTCAGGCCACCGGACTGGGCTACGCGCGTTCCGACGGTCGGGAACCACTGTCCGTCCTGCTCAGCGCCCCGGTTCTGCTTGTCCCAGGTCATAGTCTTGTATGTCAGCCAGGCATAAGGAGTGTTGCCGTCGGCATCGCATACAGGGACCTTGTAGCCTGCAGGACAAGGGTCATAAATGGTCTTCTTCATTGAAACTCCGCCCCAGGCGTCATCATCGGAAGTGTCTGACCAGTCGGAACTTCTCGGAACATTCTCATAGATTGCGGAACCGTACTCGTCCACTTCGCCGGTATCACGCGAACCTACGATATAGAATACGTCAGGATTGGCTATGCCGTTTGCAATGCTGCCTCCGTAATTGGCGAAATAACTGATCTTGAAAGTGACGTCTCCATCGAAATTGTACAATGTCGGTTCGCCGTCCTGCTGATAGCTGTAGTCCTCGTTCTGAACGGTGAAGTCCACTGCGGCAGGGAACGGATCCTTGCGGCCCCACTGATAGATAAGGCCGGCATTGGCGAAGTCGCCCCTTGTCGTGGATGTGGCACCGAGGTTGCGGTCCATAAACTGCCATACCGTTCCGGAAGCGTTTGCCGGAGTGGAGTAGAGGGACTCGGCAGGATTGTAATCGACTACCCAGATGTGCCAGCTCCAGAGGACGCTGTCATCTGTCGATACGGCGGCGATGACCGCGTTGCCCGGCATATCGGCTGTCTCTATCTCGATCTGACAGGCATCAGGAGCGAACCTGATGGATTTTATAAGGCCGTTCTCGGACTGCCATACCAGTCTGACCCGAGCCACCGAGCCTACCGATTCAGTGGAATTGCCCTTGACCGCGGCATTGAAGTAGGCTTTGGAGCCCGGAGCCACGATATAGCAATTGGCCGTTCCGGCCGCGGAAAGATTCACTGCGTCTTCGGAGACTTCGAATGCACTCTGAGTGATTGTAACGGTCTTTTCGAGGTCCTCCGAAACGAACGTGTATTCCGCGATGCGCTGTTCGCTGCTTTCGTTGGCATCGACGGTGAAGGTGATGGTCGTCACGTCATCGGAAGTGGAACCGACTTCGTAATGGCACCAGGTGTTGAGATACTCATAGTACTGCATCTCCCACTGGTTGTTGCAAGTCAGGGAAACGGTGGCTGTGCCGCCTTTCGATGGGATTGTAAACGTCTGGCTGTCAACCTCCAGAACAGGTTCTTTGCTGCAGGCGGCGCACAGAATGGCTGCCGCTGCGAGAGCGGATAATACTTTTTTCATACACTGCTAACTTAAATTGTCAGCCGCAAGTTAGTAATTTCTATCAAAAAAGTATCACTTCTCCGAGAAATCAGAAAAGAAAATGTCTGAAACGGTGCCGGCATCAAGCCGGGGACCGCTTCAGACAACTTATCAATGACTATCAGAAAGACCTACAGCGTGAAGAGGGTTTCCTTGAGGATTTCGGAGACGGACGGGTGAGGGAAGATCACTTCGCGCAGCTGCTCGGCGGTCATCCCCTGCTCGATTGCGACGCCCGCGGCGGCGATAATCTCGCTCGACGGGGTTCCGACCATATGGACGCCCTTAACCCTATGAGTATCAGTTTCTACTATAATCTTGCACATACCTTCGCCGCGTTCGTTCTCGGCTACGAAACGGCCGGAATACGCCATTGGAAGCTTCAGCGCCTTGTATTCAAGGCCTGAAGCTGCCGCAGCAGACTCGGTCAGTCCGACGCCGGCGACCTCCGGATTCGTGTACACGACGGACGGAACCGCATCGTAACGCATTGAGTCAGAGCGGCCGAGGATGGTGTTCACCGCCACTTCCGCCTCGCGGCTCGCGGTGTGCGCCAGCATCGAGAAGCCCGTTACGTCACCCGCGGCGTACACGTTCGGCACGCTTGTGCGCATCTGCGCATCCACCTTGATGCCACGCTCGCAGAGCACGCCGAGAGTCTCGAGCCCGAAGCCTTTCAGATTGGCCTTGCGGCCAACGCTCATAAGGATTCTGTCCCCGCTCACGCGGCAGACGGTCCCCTCAGGGTCCTCATACACAACGGTATTGCCCTCGATGGCGGTAACTTTGCAGCCGAGCTTGAAATCCACTCCGCGCTTGGCGTAGATGCCCTGAAGCATCGTGCTGATTTCATCGTCAACCGGTCCGAGAATCTTCGGAAGCATCTCGACAACAGTCACTTTCGTGCCGAGGGAATTGAAGAAGCTCACGAACTCCATTCCTATCACTCCGCCGCCGATGATAACGAGCTGCGCAGGGCGCTCGCGCAGGGCGAGGATCTCGCGGTTCGTCATTACGATATCGCCTGCTTCCCTTACTCCGGGAATCGGAGGCACGACGGCCTCGGAACCGGTGCAGATCAGAAGATTGCGGGCTTCGTAGTCAGTCTCTGCAGCGTTTACGGTGATGATTCCGTCGGAGTCTTTTCCCTTTATGACGGCGTCGGCGTTAACCACGGTTACGGAAGCGTTACGCATTGCGACCTTGATGCCGCCCACGAGTTTCTTCACGACCTTTTCCTTGCGGTCGAAGATCTTTCCGTAATCGAAGTCAGGGTTCTCCACCTTGACTCCGTATTTGTCTGAATGACAGGCATAATCGTAGAGCTTCGCGCTGTAGAGAAGAGTCTTCGTAGGAATGCAGCCCTCGTTCAGGCACACTCCGCCCAGAGCCTTTCTTTCGAAAAGGACCACCGAGAGTCCGGCAGCTCCGGCCCTCTCCGCAGCGACGTATCCGCCCGGACCGCCGCCGATGATAGCTAAATCGTACATATCAATACTTTATAAATTTCTCGGACATAATTTTCTTAATCGTACAAATTTAAAGCATTTGACACATTTTTCAAAGAAAATATGACGGTTCAGGACTAAAAATTTTTAATTTGTTCATTTCCGAAAGAAAATGCTTAAAAATCGCAGGCGAATAGGAAAATAATGTATACCTTTATACCTTGAGTTGTGGCCGAAACAACATTTCGACAAGCTCAATGACCGCAAAAATCAATTGATAACTGCATACATATGAAGAGAATCATCGAATGCGTTCCGAACTTCAGCGAGGGACGCGACCAGGTAATCATCGGCAAAATAGCATCCGCCATAACGAAAGGCGGAAAGGTCAAGATGCTCAACATCGACCCGGGCGAGGCCACGAACCGCACCGTCTATACTTTCGTGGGAGAGCCTGAAGAGGTCTGCGAGGCCGCATTCCGGGGCGCCGCCGCGGCGCAGGAACTTATCGATATGAGACACCACCACGGAGCCCACCCGAGAAGCGGCGCATTGGACGTGCTCCCGCTGATTCCGGTGGCGGGAATCACCCTGGAGGAGTGTGCGGAGCTGGCGAGAAAACTCGCCGAACGAATCTACAACGAGCTCGGCATCGCCTGCTACTGCTACGAGGCCGCGGCCTACAGGAGCGAGAGAAAGAATCTTGCGGTCTGCCGCGCCGGCGAATACGAGGCTCTGCCGGAGAAAATCGCCGACCCGGCGCGCCGCCCCGACTTCGGACCGGAGGAATATAATGAAGTCATCGCAAAGTCCGGCGCGAGCAATGTCGGAGCGCGCAACTTCCTGATAGCCGTGAACTTCAACCTTAACACCACATCCACCCGCCGCGCGATGGCGATAGCTTTCGACGTACGCGAGAAAGGACGCAAGGCCCGCGAGGGAGGCTCCCTCACGGGAAAGGTTCTCAAGGACGCCGAGGGCAAGGACATCTGGATTCCGGGCACGCTGAAGGGCTGCAAAGCAATCGGCTGGTACATAGATGAATACGGCATCGCCCAGGTATCTATGAACATTACAGACATCGACGCTACGCCTCTGCACAAAGCCTTCGAGGAGGTCAGCCTCGCGGCCGAAAAGAGAGGTCTGAGGGTCACCGGAACCGAAATCGTGGGGCTTATCCCTAAAAAGGCTCTCATCGATGCCGGAAAATATTTCCTCGAGAAGCAGCAGCGCTCGACCGGAATTTCAGAGGATGAAATCCTGAAGATCGCCATAAAATCTATGGGACTCGACGACCTCAAGCCGTTCGACCCGAAGGAAAAGGTAATCGAATTCCTGATGCAGGACGAGGCGGAAACCGCTAAGAAAGAGAGACTTGTACGTATGACCCTCAAGGGTTTCGCCGCCGAAACCGCATCCGAATCCCCTGCCCCGGGCGGCGGATCCATCTCCGCGTATATGGGCGCATTGGGCGCAGCCCTCGGTACTATGGTCGCGAACCTCTCGGCTCACAAGAGGGGCTGGGACGAGAGATGGAAAGAGTTCTCCGACTGGGCCGACAAGGGCCAGGAGGTTATGAACGAGCTGATTGCATTAGTTGATGAGGACACGGCGGCGTTCGACCGCATTATGGAAGTATTCAAGATGCCGAAGGGCACGCCGGAGGAAAAGGCCGCACGCGCGCAGGCTCTCGAAGCGGCCACGCTCTACGCAAGTCAGGTGCCGCTCCGCACTATGAAGGCATCGCTCAAGGCGCTGCCAATCGCGAAGGCTATGGCCGGGCAGGGTAATCCTGCATCAGCCTCCGATGCGGGCGTAGGCGCTCTCGCAGCCACTGCGGCGGTGCGCGGAGCACAGCTCAATGTCCGCATCAACACCGCAAGCCTGACCGACAGGGAGAAGGCCGCTGAGCTGAACGCAGAGGCCGACGCCATCGCGGCGGAAGCGATGAAACTCGAAAAAGAAGTCCTTGAAATCGTTAACAAGCATATAAACAATGAGTAATACACACCGCAAGCTCAGCTGGCAGGAGGAAATTCTCGAGGGACTTCCTTCGTATCTTCCTGAAGCCAAGCCATATGACACTAATATTAATCACGCGCCGAAGCGCAAGGACATCCTCACCGACGCGGAGAAGGCTCTCGCGCTGAAAAACGCCCTGAGGTATTTCCCAAAGGACCTCCACGATACCCTCGCCCCGGAGTTCGCTCAGGAACTCAGGGACTACGGGCGCATCTATATGTACCGCTACCGTCCTGAAAATGACATCTTTGCAAGACCGCTCGACGAGTACCCCGCAAAGAGCCGCCAGGCCGCCGCGATTATGGCGATGATCCAGAACAATCTCGACCCGCGCGTCGCTCAGCATCCGCACGAACTGATCATCTACGGAGGGAACGGCGCCATCTTCCAGAATTGGGCGCAGTACCGCCTGACTATGAAGTACCTCTCGGAAATGACTGACGAGCAGACGCTTTCGATGTACTCCGGCCTCCCGATGGGTCTTTTCCCGAGCCATAAAGACGCTCCGAGAGTGGTCGTGACGAACGGTATGGTCATCCCGAACTACTCGAGCAAGGACGACTACGAGAGATACAACGCCCTCGGCGTATCGCAGTACGGGCAGATGACCGCCGGATCGTATATGTACATCGGCCCGCAGGGCATCGTGCACGGCACCACAATCACGGTGATGAACGCCGCGCGGCGCCAGCTCAAGGCCGCCGGACGCGAAGGCAGCCGCGAGAATATGAAGGGGATGCTCTTCGTAACCGCAGGCCTCGGCGGAATGTCGGGCGCACAGCCGAAGGCCGGCAACATCGCTGGCGTAGTGAGCGTCACAGCCGAAATCAACCCTCTCGCAGCCCGCAAGCGCTACGACCAGGGCTGGGTGGACGAGCTCCACGATGACCTCGACGAACTCCTGCCGAGAATCCGCAAGGCCTGCAGCGGCCGCGAAGTAGTTTCGCTCGCATACGTGGGCAACGTCGTGGACCTCTGGGAGAGGCTCGCAGCCGAAGGCGTGAAGGTCGATATGGGATCCGACCAGACTTCGCTCCACAACCCGTGGGCGGGCGGCTACTACCCTGTCGGCTACAGCTTCGAGGAGTCCAAGAGGATGATGTCAGAGGAACCCGAGAAGTTCAAGGCGGCCGTCCAGGCATCGCTGCGCCGGCACGTCGCTGCGATCAATAAGCTGACTGCCGACGGAATGTATTTCTTCGACTACGGCAACGCCTTTCTTCTGGAAAGTTCCCGCGCCGGGGCCGACGTGATGCGCGATGACGGACGCTTCCGCTATCCTTCCTATGTGGAGGACATTATGGGACCTCTTTATTTCGACTACGGATTCGGGCCGTTCAGATGGGTCTGCTTGTCGCAGAACCCGGAAGACCTCGCAAAGAGCGACGCATTGGCCGTCAAGGTCCTGAGAGAGCTTTCAAAAGACGCTCCGGATGAGATCCGCGACCAGATGCAGGACAACATCCACTGGATCGAGGAGGCCGGAATGAACCGTCTGGTAGTCGGCTCCCAGGCCCGCATCCTCTACGCGGACTGTATGGGACGCACTCAGATAGCCCTCGCCTTCAACGAGGCCATCCGCAGCGGCGAAATCACCGCGCCTATCGTTCTGGGCCGCGACCATCACGACGTGTCCGGTACGGATTCCCCGTTCAGGGAGACCGCAAACATCTATGACGGATCGCGTTACACGGCGGATATGGCCATCCAGAACGTCATCGGCGACTCTTTCAGGGGCGCCACCTGGGTTTCCATCCACAACGGAGGCGGCGTAGGCTGGGGCGAAGTGATAAACGGCGGTTTCGGTATGGTCATCGACGGGTCCGAGGACTCCGCGCGGCATATCCGCGAAATGCTCTTCTGGGATGTGAACAACGGCATCGCCCGCCGCAGCTGGGCCCGAAACGAGGGCGCCCTGCATTCCATCCTCAGGGAAATGGGCCGCAGCCCGCAGCTACGCGTCACAGTACCTGTAATAGCAGATGATGAATTGATACAAAAGGCTTTACACAAATGATACATTATATTTCTTCCAAGCATCTGACCCTCGACAGGGTCAAGGAAATCATAGACGATCACGAGACTCTGGAACTATCGCAGGAGGCCGTGGAGGCCATACAGAAGTGCCGCCACTATCTCGACACGAAAATGGAGGACATCGGAAGGCCGGTCTATGGAGTGACCACCGGTTTCGGCTCGCTCTGCGACGTGACCATTCCGGCTGACAAACTCTCTCAGCTTCAGTATAATCTGGTGGTATCCCACGCCTGCGGGTCCGGCGAGACCGTACGTCCGGAGATAGTGAAGCTGATGCTTCTTCTGAAGATTCAGTCCCTCTCCTACGGACATTCGGGAGCCCAGCTGATTACAGTCCAGAGGCTTATCGATATGTTCAACAATGACATACTGCCTATTGTCTATCAGCACGGGTCATTGGGAGCCTCGGGCGACCTCGCCCCGCTGGCACATATGTGCCTGCCGCTCATAGGATTAGGGGAGGTATTGGCCGGAGGCCGCGTGAGACCGAGCGCTGAAGTGTTCCGCGAAAGGGGCTGGGAGAGCATCACGCTGCAGTCGAAGGAGGGCCTCGCGCTGCTCAACGGCACGCAGTTTATGAGTGCGCACGCGGTCTGGGCGGTACTCAAGAGCAAGCGTCTCTCGCGCTGGGCCGACCGCATCGGAGCCATTTCGCTCGAGGCCTATGACGGCCGCATCGAGCCGTTCTACCCTCTGACTCACCAGCTCAGGCCGCATCAGGGGCAGATCGATACGGGCAAGGTATTCTGCGAACTGCTGGAAGGCAGCGAGCTGATAAAAAGGCCGAAGAAGCACGTTCAGGACCCTTACTCCTTCCGCTGCATCCCGCAGGTGCACGGGGCCGTGAAGGACTGCATCCGTTACGTGGAAGGCGTGATAGAGAATGAGATAAACAGCACGACGGACAATCCCAACGTCTTCCCGGACGAGGATATGATCATCTCGGCGGGCAATTTCCACGGCGAGCCGATTGCGCTGCCGATGGATTTCCTCGCGATCGCTCTCTCGGAGCTCGCAAACATCTCGGAGAGACGCACTTTCCGTCTCATCTCGGGACAGCGGGGACTGCCGCCGTTCCTCGTCGCGGAGTCCGGTCTGAACAGCGGGTTTATGATTCCGCAGTACACCGCCGCGTCCATCGTGAGCCAGAACAAGGGGCTCTGCTGGCCGGCGTCCTGCGATTCGATTCCTTCCTCGCAGGGTCAGGAGGACCACGTAAGTATGGGTTCCAACTCGGCAACGAAGCTTGTGAGAGTTGTCGACAATGTCGAGGAAGTGCTTGGCATCGAGCTGCTTAACGCAGCGCAGGCGATCGAGTTCCGCCGTCCTGCACACACTTCGCCGGCGCTGGAGAAGATACTCGCCGGCTACCGCAAGGTCGTGCCGTTCGTGGACAACGACACCTACCTGCACCCGCTCATCGCGAAATCCGCCGAATTCCTTCGCAATGAAGAGTATATTCGTTAATATCAAGGAGTTAGTCGGCATTCTGCCTGCCGGAGTGTCTCGGCTCGAGGGTTCTGCGATGTCCTCGGTCGCGAGCATTTCCGACGCGTATCTCACTGTCAGCGACGGAGTGATTACGGGATTCGGGGAGATGTCCTCGCGGCCTGACGGCCAATCCTTTGACGAGGAAGTGGACGCTTCGGGCTGCCTTCTGATGCCGTCGTTCTGCGACTCGCACACTCACATCGTCTATGCCGGCTCACGCGAGCAGGAGTTCATCGACAAGATTTCCGGACTCAGTTATGAAGAAATCGCGGCCCGGGGCGGCGGAATCCTGAACTCCGCCGACCTGCTTCACGCCACTTCGGAGGATGAACTGCTTTCCCAGAGTATGGTGAGAGTGAGGGAGATGATGGGCAAGGGCAGCGGAGCTATCGAGATCAAAAGCGGATACGGGCTGAGCGTGGAGGACGAGATGAAGATGCTCCGCGTGATCCGGCGCATACGGGAGAGCGTGCCGGCGGTCATCCGCGCGACTTTTCTCGGGGCGCACGCCGTGGGGCGCGCATATGCCGGTCATAGAGACTCTTACGTAGATCTCGTATGCTCGCAGATGCTCCCGTGCGTCGCCGCAGAGGGGCTCGCGGACTTCGTGGACGTATTCTGCGACGAGGGGTTCTTCACTCCGCACGATATGGACCGGATCCTCTCTGCTGCAGACTCTTACGGCCTTACGGCCAAAGTCCATACGGACGAGATCGCTGTGGTCGGCGGCCTTCAGGTCGCCCTGAAACACAACGCCCTTTCGGTCGATCATCTGGAGCGCACTTCCACGGAGGGCATCTCCGCCCTTCAAGGCACCCGGACGATGCCTACGATGCTTCCGGGCTCTTCGTTCTTCCTCGGGCTCCCTTACGGTCGCGCGCGCGACTTCGTCGGCGCCGGGCTCGGCGTGGCACTCGCAAGCGACTACAATCCCGGCTCGTCGCCAAGCGGAGATATGCGTTTCGTGATGGCGCAGGGCTGCATAAAGATGAGGCTCACCCCCGCCCAGGCCTTCAACGCCTGCACCATAAACGGGGCGTATGCAATGGGAGTGAGCGAACTCTGCGGTTCGATAACGGTCGGAAAGCTGGCGAATCTGATCCTTACGGAGCCTCTGCCGTCTCTGGCTTTCATTCCGTATTGTTATACGGCGCCATTCATCCGCGAACATTACGTTCGCGGGCAGAGAATCAGCTGACCGGTAAGCAACCCGTAAACGGTTTTGTAACTTCGCACCGTTGCCAAATACGTTCAATAGTGACTTACAACATTTTACAATCAGGCCTAAAGCGAAATTAGGCCTGATTTTTCTTGCATCTGAGCGCAGAATCCCATAAATTTGCAAGATTTTTATATAGTAGTACAGAGGGAATGAAATTCCTGAAAAGAGTTGGTTTGTGTCTCATATGCGGCTTGATCCTCCTTGCATGCGGAAAGGAGGGTAAGACTGTGTATATAAACACGGATGAAGACGAAGTCGATCGCGATATGGTGTTCTTCGTCTCCAAAAAGGGTTCCCTCGGAGACATAGGCTATGTCGATGCCCTCTACCGCGGCGTGGTGAGAGGCGCGAACGGTTGCAACCTTATGCTCTCGCTCGTGGAATTTCCTTCCGACACCGCGAAGGCATTCGTCACTCTCGAATATATGCTGGACTATATGCAGAAGGACAAGCCTGACCGCAACGCTCTGGTAGTCATAGCAAATGACAATTTCGAGCCTGTCCTGCACAGATATGGATCCCTCCTGACCAAAGCGCCGAACGTGGACTTTCTTCTCTGCGAATCCGGCGACACCACACTCCCGATTTACACTCTGAGAATCCCGCAGTACGGGGTTTACTATCAGGCCGGTCTGGTAGCGGGCGAAGGTCTGGCGGATGTGGACAGCGTCCTGATTGTGAGCGCCAACCCAGCAGAAAAGGGCATAGCAGAAATGAGAGAGGGCTTTACCAGGGCAATAAAAGACAGCGGGGCAAACATTTACGTGGAGAACACCTATCTGTCGGAGACTTCCGGAGGATACGATCTGGCCAGTCAGACATATCAGCAGTCCTACACCATAGACAAGAATTTCGATCTGGTCGTTCCGCTCTGCGGAGGCTCGGCACAGGGATTCTACAGATACAACAGGGAGAACCCTGAGAGTTTCTACACGCTCGGAGTCGATACCGATATGCAGATGTACTCGACCAGAGTTCCGTTCTCCGTTGTCAAAAACCTCGAAGACGTTCTGGAAGAATGGATAATAAACTGGTGGAATGACAATGTCGAGCAGCGGATGCACCAGGATTCAGGTCTTTCTGCGGGAGCGACCGGCATAGTCATCGCCGATGCCTACAAGACATCTCTGGACGGAATCGCCGGAAAGTACTATGACACGGCAGTAAAGAAGGAGGAGGAATATGAAGGCAGGTAAACTTATTCTTGCTCTGGCCGCAATCGCAGCCTGCGTCCTTTCCTCCTGCCGGAAGGAAAGTGACACCATAGTCTATTATTCATCCGTCAACACCACAAAATACAAGATTGCCATAGTTCTTCCCCTCTCCCAGTCCGGCGAATACCACGCCCGTCTGGAAGACATTGTCGGCTATGCGACGACCAATATGCGCAACGCCCAGAAATACATTTCCGAACTGGGAGACACATTGGCCGTGGACCTCGAGACGGAGTGGTATGACGAGGACAGCGTGCCGCTGGATTCTCTCGCACAGGCACTTGCCGCGCGCGAAGACCTGATGCTCGTGGTGGGCCCGCTGCGAAACGAGAACGTGGACATAATGGCAAGCGCATTCGAGCCGTACGGCAAGACTCTGATTGTCCCGAGCGGAAGCAGCGAGAGCATCATCCGCCGCTACGCCGTCACCAAGTCGGGAGACAGGGCCGAGAAGCCGTTTCTCTGGTCGCTCTGCGAAACCGATGTGAGCCAGAGCAAAGCCCTGCTCGCAAAAGCCTGGGAATCAGGCGCCAGCAGCATAGCACTACTCTCCCCTGACGATGAGTACGGCCAGACTTTCTACGAGTGGGTTCCGTTCTTCGCCACCGAAATGGGCATCGACCTGGCCGCAGAGGACATTCTCACATATACCGATGACCTTGCGGTCAATGCGGAAAAGGCCCTGTCCTCCGGTGTGGACTGCCTCATCTGCGCGGTCAATTCCGCAAAGGATGCCGAGGTTGTGCTAAAGGCGAAAGCCAAGCTTGGGGACCGTGCTCCGAGAATCCTCTTTACCAACGGAGCCCTGTCCGCGTACCTTCTGCAGCTCGGAGAGCTTGCTGAGGGAGCCGAGGGCATAGCCCCATACGCAGACCCTTCCACAGGATTCCAGATAGCCTACGAAGAAAGGTACGGTTACTCGCCTGCCGGGGCGGAAGCCCAGGTGTATGACGCCATACTGCTTTCCGGAATCACGGCATTCGTAAAGAATCACCTCACGGAAGATATGGACACCAGCGAACTGATCCGCCAGATAACTTCCCTGGGGGAAGAGGCCTATCCGGTATGGGATGAGCTGGGGATGAGGTCCCTTCTGAAACTGCTGAACGGCACGGGCAGCGGCACCTACGTAAAACTGGTAGGTGCGAGCGGGCCTCTGCGTTTCGACAGCGAAGCCTGCACGAGCCTTGTCCAGAGCACCTACGTGCACTGGATGGTCTATAACGGCCAGTTCCTCACCCTGGACTATATGAGCGATGACGGAAGCAATCGCACCGCCTCCACCCTGGCTTCCTGGAACTGGAAAGCCAAGATGATGGAAGACATCGAGGATCGGGACAGTCCGGTACAGTACGGCCCGCACAATGACAGCTACGCCCTTCTGATTCAGGGTTCAAGCGAGTGGGCGAACTACCGCCATCAGGCCGACGTGCTGAACGTGTATCAGATGCTGCGCAGAAACGGCTGGGATGATGACCATATCATTCTCGCCATCTGGGACAAGCTTGCGGACAACGACAAGAATAAGTTCAAGGGGAAAGTCAGCACATCCACATACGGTGACGACCTGTATGGGAACGCCGTCATCGACTACAGCATCGACAGTCTCTCAGTCAATGACATTCAGGACATTATGCTGGGAAAGAGCAGTGACCGACTTCAGACTGTGCTCAGCACTGATGACAAGACAAACGTCCTGGTGTTCTGGAGCGGACACGGATGTCTGGCCGCCACCCATAAAGTCAACGGATTCATCTGGGGCGGAAAGCCGGGCGTATTTTCCGCAAGCGATTTACGCAACACGCTCGAACAGATGCACACGCAGCGGCGATACCGCAAGATGCTGCTGCTTCTGGAGCCTTGCTATTCCAGGAATATGGCCAGCCAGGCCAGGCAGATTCCGGGGATTCTCGCCATCGCGAGCGCAAACGGCAACGAGTCCTCCTTCGCTGATTTTCATTCATCCGATCTCAGCGTCTGGATGAGCGACCGCTTCTCGAACAACATAGTGACTACGCTCTCCGAAAAGCCTGACCAGACCTACAGGGAGTTCTACGAGTACCTTTACACGCACACCCTCGGGTCCCACGTCTATGTGGAGAACTCCTACTGGTTCGGGAACCTGTGCAAGAGCACCCTGGGGGAATTTATATACGCAAAGAATTAATTATCGATATTTTACGGTTCAATTATTTAGTTTTATTGTTGGTTAACACCTGTTAAAGATGAAAAAATTCAATTACCTGATTCTGATTGTATCCGCCCTTGCGGGTATGATTGCATTCAACTCCTGCAACAAGGAGAAGGAAATAGATGACGATCCGTTCGCGGACAATGATGTTTACTTCGAAATCGACCCGACCGGAACCATACAGTGCAGAGCGGACGACCCTGACCTGCTGGACGAGGTCTTCGGAGAGGAAGGCGCCAATGCCGATGAGGAAATGACGGAGCTGCGCAAGCTCTATCTTGAGCAAGTCAAGGAAAGAGAAGCAGAACTCACTGAAAAGTACAAGAAAGAGCTCGACGGTGCCAACTCCTGTGTACCGGGTTACACCAGCTACAAATTCTATTACAAGTCCAAGGACCTGTACGGCAATGACGTAACGCTCTCCGGAAGAGTTGCCTGGGGTACCTACTGGCTTCTGAAGTGGAGAAACGCAGATCCTGACAATATCTACCTCCTTGAGCACTACACGATTACCGACAATTCCGAGTGTCCTTCCGAGAATGGCAAGACCGATATGGTTATGGTGACCGGAGACAACCTTCTCGTTATGCCTGACTACATCGGTTACGGCATCACGAAGGAAAGACTCCATCCTTATCTGAACCACGACATCGCCGTCCGGAATTCAATTGACGCCCTTGAGGCGGCTGTAGCCGTATGGAAGAAGTACGGCAGCGGCGAGATGGAGGATGACTGGAGAATGTATGTTCTGGGCGCATCTCAGGGTGCAAGCAACGCTCTGGCAGTGCACAAGTATCTCGACACTCACGAGGACATCGCCAACAAGTGGCGCTTCGACTATTCGTACTGCTGCTGCGGCGCATACGATCCTGAGCTTACGATGAACACTTACTATGATTGGGGGAAGACAGCTTATGTGGGTGCCATTCCTATGACTATCAAGAGTATGCTTGCAAGTTACCCTGACATTATGAAGGGTTTCAAGGAAGAGGATTTCTACAGCGAGAAGTATCTGAAAGTCAAGGACCAGATCGATGAGGCGCTGGACAGGAAGAAGACGAATACCACCGACCTCAACCACCTGATCAAGAGACTCCTTTGCGGAGACGAGAACCAGATCCCGACCCTTGAGGATATGCTCAGCAAGGCCGCTCTCGACAAGAATTCAGACCTCTGCAAGGCATTCTTCCAGTGTCTGAAGAAGAACGAGCTGCTCACCGGCTGGACCCCGAAGCACGATATCCATCTCTACGCTACGGACGCGGACGAGATTGTGCCTTACGCCAACACTCTCGCCGCGAAAGCCGCTTTCGGCAACAAGGTGAAGATGTCAGACGGACAGCCTTGCTCCACCTCCCACGTACTTACCTGCGAGCGCTACTACAGCTCCCTCGCCACCGGTTGGTGGTGATAAAAAAGCTGACGCTGTCAGCTTTTTCATCACCACTCTACTACCGGGGAGCGGACTCCCCAGCGCTTCGCGCTGCTACACTTCTATTCACTGGGGAGCGGACTCCCCAGACCCCTTGAGTCGCTACGCTCCTTAGGAGCTCCGACACAAAGAGTTCCGACACAAGGAGTTACACACAAATACGAGATTGGCCGCCCCGGAAGAGGCGGCCAATTTCGTATTGGGGAATAACTTTGCTTATGCGCGGTCGATGCGCTTGAGAGCGACGCCGATAGCCTTCGACGGGCAGACGAGACGGCAGAGGTGGCAGCCTACGCACTTCTTCGCGTTGAGACGCGGGCGGCGGTCCTCGATGTCAAAATCGATGGCCTGGTGGCCTCCGTCATAGCAGGAGATATAGCATCTGCCGCAGCCTATGCACTTTCCGTAATCGAACTTAGGGAAGAGGACGGTGTCCCTTTCCAGCTTGTTGTGGGCCACGATGCTGCCCACGGCTGCGCCAATCAGAGACTGTACGCCGGTGAATCCCTTGACTTTCAGATAGTACTTGAGTCCGTCGACCAGATCGTCTATGATGCGGTAGCCGTACTGCATCACGGAGGTGGTCATCTGAAGGCTTCCGGCGCCGAGCGAGATGAATTCCAGGGCATCGACCCAGTTCTCGATGCCGCCCATACCGCTCAGGTGCATCCCCTTGAGATCTTCGGCCCTGGCCATATCGGAAATGAAGCGGAGCGCTATAGGCTTTACCGCCTGACCGGAATAACCGCCCACAATCGAGTGGCCGTGGACATCCGGTTCAGCCGTAAAAGTATTGATATTCACACCGGTAATGCTGTTTATGGTATTGATGGCGGCGATGCCGTCGGCGCCTCCCCTCTTTGCGGCAAGGGCCATAGGCACCATATCGGCGACATTCGGGGTCATCTTCGCTAGGACGGGAAGTTTCGTACCTCTGCGGACAGCGGAGGTGAACTTCTCAATCAGACGGGGATCCTGGCCTATTGTAGAGCCGAGTGAATCCGACTCCATATTCGGGCAGGAGAAGTTGCACTCGATCACATCCGCCCCGGCCTTCTCGCACTCCCGCGCGAGGTCGGTCCACTCCTGCTCATTCTGGCCCATAATCGAAGCCACGATCACTTTGGTCGGGAACTCGGCCTTGAGGCGGCGGAACACTTCCATATTGTCAGCGACGCTGTGGTCGGAAAGCTGCTCGATGTTCTTGAAGCCGCAGAATGCGTTCGAATGGTTCGTGATGGAGGAGAAGCGCGGGGAGGCTTCGTGCTGAGGGAAGGTGCAGATGGTCTTGAACGACGCACCAGCCCAACCGGCGCGGAAAGCCTTGGCGCACATCTCATAACTGCTGGACACAACGGATGATGACAGCAGGAAAGGATTCTCGAGCTTGACACCGCATATATCCGTCGTGATGTCCGGCTCCTGAGGGACAAGGAACGCTCCGCGCACCTGCTCTTCGCTTACTATTCCGGAATCCACGGTCGTTCTGGCGCTCTCGTAAAGGGAGTCCATAATGGACTTGATGCGTACCGGAGAGCTCTTCTTTCCGAGCAGGCAGGCGGCCTCACAAGGGGCGTCACAGTCCAGGCACTGTACGCCTCTCGCCTTAACGAGGGCCCCCATTCCGTTTCGGAAATATATGGAGCGGAGGATATCTCCCACCGGGAGTCCCTTGCTGCAATGCTTCGTGCAGGGGGCGTCGCTGCAGAGAAGGCATCTGTTCAATTCCGACATATCCACCAGCGGATATGCAGAGACTTTGTTTTCTTCCATTTCAGTTTTATTAATCAGAAGTAGAGGTTTATGGAGCAATTCCGGATTGGACGCGTGAGCGGCCTAGTTCAATTCGATGGCGTATGGCATGCGGGCGAGGACGTAGTTGCCGCTGCGGCTGTCGCGCAGGAACTTCTGCATTGCGCCCGCGACGCCTTCGAAGGCAGTACCGGCGAATACGTCGGTGTCAGTGTCGTCTGTGCCGGCGCCGAATCTTTCGAGTATGGTCTCCATCTGAGTGAGCGGACGAGGATATTCCTCGATTCTCCAGCCGTCGAGACTGCCTGAGTCTGAAGCGGATGCGAGTGCGACAGTGTAATGGATGGCGTCCTCGAGAGTTCCGATTTCATCCACGAGGCCTATCTCGAGAGCCTCAGCTCCTGTCCATACGCGGCCCTGCGCGATGGAATCCACATAGTCAGGATCCAGATTGCGGCCCTGAGAGACATTGGACACGAACGCGCCGTAAATGTCATCCACAAGCGTCTGCTGGGTCTGAAGCTCCGCAGCGTCGAACGGACGCATAAGCGTGTACATATCAGCGTGTTCGTGTGACTTTACGGCAGTGATGTTCACGTGGGCGAGATTCTTTGCGGTCTTGCTGAAGTCAGGAATCATGCTGAATACGCCTATTGAACCCGTCAGGGTTCCGGCATCCGAGAAGATATGCTCGCAATTCGCTGAGATCCAGTAGCCTCCGGATGCGGCGTAACCGCCGTAGGATGCGACGAGAGGTTTTTCGGCCCTGAGAAGGTCGAGCTCATTCTTTATCTTGTCGGCAGCGATGACGCTTCCGCCCGGGCTGTTCACGCGAAGAACCACTGCCTTGATGCTGTCATCCTTGCGGACTTTGGAGATGATGCTTGCGAAACGGTCGCCGGCGACCTGAGTGTTTTCGGAGCCGCCCACGATTTCGCCGTCGGCATAGATGACGGCAATCTTGTTTTTGGCCTTGTAGTCAGGGAGAACCTTGGCGGCTGCGTAGTCATAGAAGTCTATCATCTGGACATCGCTGAAATCATCTGCCACGGCGAGGTCGGCAAGTTTGCCGCGGAGCTCTTCGGTCGTGAGGAGTTCGTCCACGAAGCCGAGTTCGAGGAAGTCCTGCGGGAGATTGAGTTTCAGGTCATTGAGGGCTTCGTCAAGCTGCTCGGCGGTGATTTCGCGGCTGCCGGTGATGCCGTCGGCAATGTTCTTCCAGATGGCATCGACCATAGCCTGGTTCTGCTCGAGGTTCTCCTTGCTGGATTCGCTGCGGATGTACATCTCGCCGGCTGACTTGTATTTGCCGTGGCGGATGAGCTGGACATTCACTCCGAGACGGTCGAGGATGTCCTTGAGGAAGATGAGCTGGGAACCTACGCCGAGGACAGTAGGGTTTCCTCCAGGATGGGAGGTCATATAGATCTTGTCGGCCACAGAGGACAGGTAATAGCTTCCGGTGGTAGGGTTTTCTATAAAGGAGATTACCGGCTTGCCGCTCTGGCGGAATTTGTCGAGGGATTTTCTGATTTCCTCCACGGTGGCGTAATCGCCTGAAAGACCGTCAGATTTAAGGTAGATGTACTTTATGGAAGGGTCAGAGGCGGCGGCATTGATGGCCTGGACTGCCTGCCAGAGGCCGACGGTCTCGACATAACCGCCCTGGATCATCGCCAGAGGGTCTTCGCCACCCGCCTGCTCGGTTATGGAGAGTTCCGACATATCCATTCTGAGGACGCCGGACTTGGGAAGAGGTCCCTGGGAGGAGCCTGCCAGCGAGAAGGCCGCTATCATGCTGGAGAACAGGAAGAAGATGATGAATCCTGTGATAAACAGGCCGCAGATCACGGCCAGAAGCATCTTGAAAAATTCTTTCATATATAGAAGCAGTTTCTTAAAGTTCACAAATCACCCTCAAAGATAACAAGTTTTCCTCTCGATTGCAAGAGCGGATATCCCTCTTCCTCCTCCCACCCGGCAACCGAAGACAATAATTGGACGGCGGAGCCGGCCGGCCATTCTTTCCTTTCCGGCAGGGAGAGGATTCCGACCTTTTCTCTCCCTGCTGGACGGAGCGGGTACGCCACAGAGCCCTGAGAGTGTGGTTCCCTTTCCGGCAGGGAGAGGATTCTGCGATTTTCTCTCCCTGCTGGCCACCCTGACCCCGCCACGCCGCTCTCCACGGCCCTCGATGAACCACATTTTTCATGCGGGCCGACAAGTTTCGTGGGCGCAATCCATTTCACTGGCCGCTTCGCGTCCAATACGCCCGCGAAACCAGCCGTCCCGCCCGCCAGACTTACCATCCCGTCCGGCAGGGAGAGGATTCTGCTCTTTTTACTCCCTGCTGGACGGAGCGGGTACGCCACAGAGCACTGAGAGTGTGGTCCCCTTTCCGGCAGGGAGAGGATTCTGACCTTTTCTCTCCCTGCTGGACGGAGCGGATATGCTGCAGAGCCCTGAGAGGGCGGCCCACTTTCCGGCAGGGAGAGGATTCTGCTCTTTTTACTCCCTGCTGAAGAGACAGCGATTGATTTGCTTTATGCTGATGTAGCCTTTGAATCTGCGCAACAGGATATTGACAATCATTGTCTTTTCCTGTCCCGAAATCCGGGTATAGGACTTCCCCTGCAGGCACTCCTTTTATCTATGATCCGGCAGACATCAATATCCTTGGCATAGCCTTTCACACTTCGTTTCTGCTCGTTCTCCCTAAGTTCTTCGATATTGAAAGACGGCTCTATCATATCTATGGTCAAAGGTTTTCCCCCAGTGTCCGGCGGATTGCCCAAATCCTTGAATGACGGCCTGTTTATGTAATACATAAAGCTTTTCACCGTCCCATACAGGTTTTCCACCGCTTTGATTTCCAGAAATGACTCGGGAGATATCATTCCCTTTTCATTAAGGCTGAAAGATTCCGGCAATGTAATCTTGGTGGACAGGAAAGGAGTGGTCCGTCTCTTGCACGGCAGATCTCCGGAGCGGAAGTCCCCGGCAAACACATAACGCGCAGAACAGAATTCATATCCCAGGGCAGAGTCGCTCACAAGATGATGCACCGGATTTCTGAGGACATAGTTGACAGCATAAAGAATCCTGTATGGCGTTTGAAGATATTCGGTATGATAATACCGCTCGCCGAGCCGCCCGGTCCTGCAGTATTTGTGATTGAACCATCGGGTATAGGCACTTCTGTAGAGGGATATGAATTTCGGGCAGTCGGAGGACTGGACAACCACATGCACATGGGTGGACATAAAAGCATATGCATAAATATGCGACTCGGTGCGTAATGCGGCGTAAGCCATTTTGGAAATTCCGCATCTGTAGTCTTCCTCCTCTCTATGCATCAATTCATCCTCGGACTTGATACAGATATGAACCAGATTATAAGTTTTCATAGTCTTGTATATTATTAATTTATGTTCAGTTGTCCAGTTGTCGGCAAAAGGCCGACCGATCCGCAACCAAAATTATGCCACGGTTCTGCCTTGACGCCAAGTCAGTGACGTACAAAAACAACAACCGTCACTTGATTATACGAAGCTACCAGTGGCCGGCAAGCCGTCCAATGTACCTGAAAGGCCGGAAATGAATATGGGATTGGCCGCAACGGCGGCCGGCAGCAAGCAGTGACACTACTGCTCTTCCGGATCGATGCTGGAGGCATCGAAATCCCCGAACCACTCACGGAGCTTGACCTGGGCGCGCATCTTGACTTCGGGCGTAAGATGGGACTTGACATAGGCGAACGCGGCCAGCAGGGCAGCGAGGTCATCTGTGAATCCGGCGACAGGGATGAAATCGGGGATAAGGTCCACTGGCAGTATGAAATAGCCGAGGGCGCCGAGAATGATTCCTTTCTCTTTCAGAGATACAGTCTCATCAGCAAGTTCATAGTAGAGAATCAGCGCGATGTATATCACCTTCGCGCCGGCCTTACTGGCCACCTTTTTGATTTTCGCCCAGAAATCCTCCTCAGAGTAATTCCCGCTGTACTTTTCGATATGGTCCGGAGTCTTTACTTTCATAACTATGCAAAAATACTCACATAAGTGTAAAATCCCAAAAAATCTGCTTTCTGTCAGGTGCACGTTCAGGGCAGCTTCCCTGATTGGCCGGCGAAGCGGCCGGTCTGTCTTTGCCCCCCGTTCCGGCAGGGAGAGGATTCCGGCCTTTTCTCTCCCTGCTGGACGGAGCGGGTATGCTGCAGAGCCCTGAGAGGGCGGCCCCCGTTCCGGCAGGGAGAGGATTCCGACCTTTTCTCTCCCTGCTGGACGGAGCGGGTACGCCACAGAGCACTGAGAGTGTGGTTCCCTTTCCGGCAGGGAGAGGATTTCACGTTTTTCTCTCCCTGCTGGACGGAGCGGGTATGCTGCAGAGCCCTGAGAGTGCGGCCCACTTTCCGGCAGGGAGAGGATTCTGACCTTTTCTCTCCCTGCTGGACGGGTGGACGGGTGGAAAGGTGCCGGAAAGTGCAGAACGACAGAGGCTGAGACTGAGGTCGAGGCTGAGACTGAGGCCGATGCCGTCACGCGTGCTGCACCCCGGAGGAGCCAGGGCAGAATCTCATTGACTGCATCTGCGGATTCTTCCTGGAAGAAAGAAATGCCATATCGAAGCTGCCCTGATGCGTCTCAGACGGGAAATGCAGCCGCAAAAGTGACAAACACCGCAACAACCGCGGAAATAGAGGGGAAAATAATTATCTTTGCACGATACACATTTAAAAGCTATGGCACAGAAAGCATCCATCCCGAAGGGCACGAGAGACTTCGGACAGCAGGAGACTGCAGAAAGAAACTACATATTCGACACCATAAAGAGCGTATTCCGCACCTACGGATACAGCCAGATCGAGACTCCGGCGATGGAGAACCTGAGCACCCTGCTCGGCAAATACGGCGACGAGGGCGACAAGCTCCTGTTCCGAATTCTGAACTCCGGGGACGCATTCTCCGGCATCGACTACGACAGCTACAGGGTCGAAGGCGAAGAGCAGAACAGCTACAACAGTAAGGCCCTCTCCCTGAAAGTCTGCGACAAGGGCCTGCGCTACGACCTCACCGTACCGTTCGCCCGCTACGTCGTCCAGCACCGCTCCGAGCTGACTTTCCCGTTCAAGCGTTACCAGATCCAGCCGGTATGGCGTGCCGACCGTCCCCAGAAAGGCCGTTACCGCGAGTTCTACCAGTGCGACGTGGACGTCATCGGCTCGCGCTCGCAGGTTAACGAGCTGGAACTCGTGCAGATAGTGGACAGAGTGTTCCACCTGCTCGATGTGCGCGTGCTGCTTAAAATCAACAACCGCAAGGTCCTCGGCGGCCTCGCCGAAATCTGCGGCTTCCCGGACAAGATGATCGACATCACCGTCGCCATCGACAAGCTCGACAAGATAGGCCTCGACGCCGTCAAAGCGGAACTTCTCGAGAAGGGACTCTCTGAGCAGGCTGTCGCTGTGCTCCAGCCAATCCTGGAACTTTCCGGTACGAATTCCGAAAAACTCGCCCTTATGCGCGGTCTGATGAACGGCGGAAGCGCCTCAGGAATCATCTCCGAGACAGGACTCAAGGGCCTCGATGAGCTCGAAGAACTCTTCAACCTCATCGGCGCGACCTCCATAGACACCCAGGTCGAGATTGACCTTTCATTGGCCAGAGGCCTCAACTACTATACCGGAGCGATCTTCGAAGTCAAGGCTCTCGACTGGCAGATCGGGAGCATCTGCGGCGGAGGACGTTATGACAACCTCACAGGCATTTTCGGGCTTCCGGACGTATCGGGCGTGGGCATTTCATTCGGTGCCGACCGCATCTACGACGTCCTCAAGGGTCTCGACAAATTCCCCAAGACACTCTCCACCAGCAGCACCCTGCTTTTCGCCTATATGGGCGCGGAAGATCTGAACTATATCCTTCCTGTAGCTGCCGCCCTGAGAAAGGATGGCGTATCAGTAGAGGTGTATCCGGACGCGGCGAAGCTGAAGAAGCAGTTCGAATACGCTGAGCACAAGAACATTCCGTTCCTGTCCATCAACGGCGGTGACGAGGCGGCATCCGGGGCCATCCAGATCAAGAACCTCCAGTCCGGCGAGCAGAAAAAGTTCCTGAAAGATGATATTGAAGGAATGCTGGAATTCCTGAAATAATTCCCGAAGTGTGGATTTTTTTGAAAATGTGTTGCATTTTCAAAAATTATCCGTACTTTTGTAGTCCAATATCGCGGGGTAGAGCAGTTGGTAGCTCGTCGGGCTCATAACCCGGAGGTCAGAGG
>CAVCRS010000043.1:0-9475 GCA_963604635.1 Faecalibacillus sp. | reverse complement strand
GAGCAGAAACTGCTTGACTACGAGCTGATTGAGGAGTCTTCCGAGAATGTTCCTTCGGCCGCTGACGCGTCCAATGAGACCCCTTCCTCCGTTCCGTCGCGCCGCCGCCGCAATACCGGTTTCCGCGCCGAAGGCTCGCATCACGGCACTCACCGCAGTCAGAAGCCTGGCAAGGAATCTTCTTCCAGGACTTCGCATAGCGGCGGAAAGTCTCGCAAGAGCAATAGATAATTGAAGTTCATATTGGCAGCAAATTGCTGCCGGACAAATACTTATGGGCGGCCTTAACCGCGAAATACTTCGGCTGGCGATTCCGAGCATCTTCGCCAATATCACCGTTCCGCTCGTCGGGATGGTGGGATTGGCCGTCGCCGGGCACCTGACCGGACCGGGCGGTGCCGGCGCGGCCGCCTTCATCGGCGGAATGTCCATAGGCACGATGCTCTTCGACCTGCTCTACTGGAACTTCGGCTTCCTGCGGGCGGGGACCGGCGGGCTCACGGCTCAGGCTTACGGGCGGGGCGATATGCGCGAATGCGGACTTATTTTCTCGCGCGCCTTCGGCATCGCATTGGCGGTAGCCACTATAATTATCGCCCTCCAATGGCCTTTCATTCAGCTCTGTTTCGCCTTCATCAAATGTTCGCCGGAGGTTAAGGATCTGGCTTCGCAGTACTTCTATGTGCGAGTCTGGGCGGCGCCGGCGACTCTCTCGCTGATGGGCTTCAAAGGCTGGTTCATCGGGATGCAGGACTCGTTCAACTCGATGATGTGCGATATCATCGTGAATGTCATTAATATAGTCGCGAGTCTGGCTCTGGCTCTCGGGGTGGGGGACTGGGCAGGAATGGGCTTCCCGGGCATTGCGCTCGGAACGGTGATCGCGCAGTACTGCGGGCTTACTTACGCCCTTTCCGCTCTGGCCGTGAAGTACCGCAGGAAGGTTTTCGCTTCGCTGCGGCGCGAGGACGTCAACGATGTTTTCAAGGGCGAGCAGATGCGGAGGTTCCTTGCGATGAATGCGAATATTTTCGTGCGCTCGGTCTGCTTTATCGCCATCTATATCGGATTTACCGTCATATCGGCGCGTTACGGCGACCTGATGCTCGCGACGGGCACCATTATGATGAATCTGATGCTGCTCTTCTCTTATGTCACGGACGGCTTCGCCTATGCCGGGGAGGCGCTTACGGGGCGCTTCATCGGAGAGGGATCGGAGGCTCTTACACGCCGGACGGTGAAGTGGGTTTTCGTCTGGAGTATGAGTCTGGCGGCTATCTTTACGCTGCTCTATGCCGTCAGCGGAGTGCCGCTTCTGCGTATTATGACTTCGGATGCGGAGGTGCTGGAGGCGTGCAGGGAGTTTCTGCCGTGGTTGGTGGTGACGCCGCTTGTGGGCTGTGCGGCCTTCACCTGGGACGGTATCTATCTGGGCGCCACGGCTTCACGCGGTGTGCGCAACGCGATGCTGGTAGCTGTGGTGGCCTTTTTCGGGGTCTTTTCCCTGGGCTGGTTCTGGATGAATGCGCAGAATCTCACTGAGGTCCGGCTCAACGCCACCGCCATCCACCTACTTCTTTTGGCCTATTTCGCCCACCTTCTCGCCCGCACCATCCTCCTCACCCGCCAGTACCGCCGCGAGGTGCTGGACTCTAATTTCCCTCTCAGTCCCCCATTACGGGGGAAGCGGCCTCCGCGCTAGGTATCGCACAATCCAACGCTGCTAGCGCTGCAGCCACCTCCTGACGCGGTCTGTTAGGAGCTCCGATTCCGCATTCTGTTATTTCTCCGGCCGCTGACGCGTTTTTGCCAATTCATTATCAGCGGACGGAGTCCGTGTGAAAACACCCGTGTTTTTCACACCGCAGCCTCTTGAAATGCCCTTCCGTGTGAAAATGGTACCTTTTTTCACACCGTTTTCAGTTCGGTGTGGACTGTCGGTGTTTTCTCACGGCGGAAAAACCCCCGAGGCTGACCGGGGATGGTCAGCCTCGGGGGTGTATTGATGATATCAATGATGAAATCCGGGACAGGATTGGACGCGCAGCGGCCGAGGTAATTGATTACTGTCACGTAACTTGTCACGACTGCCGCAACATAAGAATGACTTGTCCGTAGAAATGCCGGTTTCTCCGGACAAACTCCTGATTTCCCGTCACTTGCCCGTAAAAATGCCGGTTTTTACGGACAAAATTAATTCCCCTCCATTTGTAATTCCAAAAATAACATTACCTTTGCAACTGATGAAGGTAATTTAAGTACTTTGAGAGAAGGCAAGCTCTCGTGCGAGTATAACAGGGTATTTTTTCGTTAGAATGAATGCCCTGTTTTTTGATAAAACGGATGGCGTACTATTTCAAGCCGCTCCTTGCTCTCAACACTACTTAAAAACATACACAAGTATGAAAATCACCCTCATCACAGAAAGCACGAGAGAGCGCCTTACAATAGTCTGTGAGGAAGATCTCAACAAAGACAATATCCTTGTCAGAGGCCATTTCCGGATGGCTGGCGGCAGGAAAGTCTATGTGAAGACTCACTATCGTAAGCGATAGCTGAGCCGCTCCCAATCCCATCCGTTCGGAAGTCATTTGCTTGCCTGCAAATGGCTTCCGTTATTATTGAGAGTAATGCGCGGGCGTCTCGACAGGCTCGGGGAACGCACCGTGCCGCAGAGTCTGACAGATGCGCAACGGCCATAGCTGTTTCCGCAGCCTCACTGCGCGATTAAGAGTTTTTCTCCCAGATATAGATTTTGTCGCCGCGGCGAAGGCGCTCGAAGCCCGGGTTCTTATCGCCCGGGGTCACGGCGACAGAGCAGCGCACGCCCTTGCCGGCCTCGGCGGCGGGCTTGAGATTCACCCTCATATCCTCCACTGTAAACTCCACCACCCCCGTCGTGGCACCGATAGCCATCACCTCATCCCCGAGTCTCAGCGGAGTGCTCTCCACAGTGATTTCAGCCACCCCGATACGGTCGAACCAATTGGTCACCTTCCCGCAATAAACCTTCTTTCGTGAAGCCTGACTGCCATAGACATCACTCCATTGGCCGAGATAGGCCCCCTGATAATAGCCGTCCCAGAAGCCGCGGTTGAATACCTCCCCGAGTTCGGCCTTGAGAGACGCCGCGAGCTCCGGAGTATAAGTCCCCTCGCACACCGCGTCAGCCGCCCTGCGGTAGCAGGAAGCGCAGCGCTTCACATATTCCGCGCTGCGGGCACGCCCCTCGATTTTGAACACCTTCACTCCCGCGTCGATGATCCGGTCCATAAACTCTATGGTACACAGGTCCTTAGGCGACATTATATATTTATTGTCGATATTCAGCTGCTTACCCGTCTCCAGGTCCGTAACCTCATAGCCCCGGCGGCAGACCTGATAACACGCCCCGCGATTGGCGGAAGCCCCGTAAGTGTGAAGAGACAGATAACACTTGCCCGAAATCGCCATACAGAGCGCGCCGTGCGCGAACATCTCGATGCGCACGAGCTCGCCAGAAGGACCGCAGATGCCCTCGCGCACAATCGTCTCGTGTATGTCCTTGACCTGATCGAGGTTAAGCTCGCGCGCCAGCACGATTACGTCTGCGAACTGCGCGTAGAAACGCAGCGCCTCGACATTCGAAATGGACAGCTGAGTGGAAATGTGCACCTCGAGACCTATCGAGCGGCAATACGCGATCGCCGCCATATCCGATGCGATGATCGCATCCACACCGGCCGCGGCAGCCGCGTCCAATGCCTCCCTCATCGCCGGCAGGTCCTCCTGGTAGAGCACAATGTTCAGAGTCATATAGCTCTTCACCCCGCTCTCGCGGCAGATCCGCACCACCTCGCGCAGATCCTCCGGAGCGAAATTGCTCGCAGAATGCGAGCGCATATTCAGATTCCCCACGCCGAAATAGACGGAGTTCGCTCCGCCCTGGATGGCCGCCTGCAGGCACTCGAAATTGCCCGCCGGAGCCATTATCTCCAATTCTTGCTTGTCCATAACATTACATAAATGCCGGCACCGCGCGGTTTAAAGACCGCCCGGCGCCCCCGATATTACAGATTCCTGCCCACCAGAGACTCCGCAAAGCGGCGGAGCATCTCGATGCGCACCGGGCTCACATTCACCTTCAGGGCCGATTCCATCGCGAGCGTAGTCAGGCGGGCGATCTCCTCGCGGGCATCCTTGTCCACGCCGAGAGCGTTATATATCTGCTTGACTGCCTTGATTTTAGCTTCGCGCTGCTCGGCCGTTTCCACCGGCATCGCCATAGCCTCGAGCAGCTCGCTCTGGTCCTCATCCTTCTCCTGCGCACGGGTCAGCAGCCAGGATTTTTTATTATTCACGATATCCCCTCCAATAGGCTTTCCGAAAACGGACTCATCCCCGTAGGTGTCCAGGTAGTCGTCAGCCACCTGGAAAGCCAGGCCGAGCTGATAACCATAGTCATACAGGAAGTCCGCGTCCATATCCGAAGCGTCGCCCATAATGGCACCAATCTTCGCGCAGCAGGCCAGAAGCACGGCTGTCTTGAGGCCGATCATCTTCATATAGCTGCCCATGCTTACCTGCTTCTCCTGCTCGAATTCGAGGTCATACTGCTGACCCTCACATACTTGCGCGGCGGTTGTCACGAAAAGCGGAAGCACTTTCCCCAGATATTTCTCCGGCACGGAAGACATACGGCGGAAACTCTCGATATTCATCACGTCCCCTGAAAGGATGGCCGTATCCTCGCCCCACTTCTTCCAGACGGTGGGCTGTCCGCGGCGCAGGTCCGAACAGTCCATAATGTCATCGTGCAGAAGAGTGAAGGAATGGAATATCTCGAGCGCGAGCGCAGGCTCGACTATGTCATCGTAGAGATCATCCTTGAAAATCGAATAGGCGAGAATGCAGAGTTTCGGGCGCACCCTCTTTCCTCCGATGCTCAGCATATAGCGGAGCGGGTCGTACAGGCCTGCAGGCTCTGTCGCAAATTTCACTTCTTCGAAAATCTCCTTGACAACCTGATTGATGTATGCTTCTGAAATCATAAGTAATAGTGTGATTTATGTGTCCTGCAGGGAGAGTCCTGCGTGATGTTAGTTTCTGTGTTCCTGCAGCCAGGCCGCCATAGCCCTCAGGGCCTTTCCCCTATGCGAAATGGCATTTTTCGCCTCCTCCGGAATCTCCGCGAGAGTGCGGTCCGGATATTCGTCGGCTATGAATACGGGATCGTAGCCGAAGCCGCCGCAACCTGCCTTTTCGAAAGCGATCCAGCCCTCGAGCGTCCCTTCGAAACAATGCTTTTCGCCGCCGAGCAGCAGAGTCACGACGCTGCGGAATCTGGCGCGGCGACGCTCCGGCTTATCCAGGCCGGAAAGCTCGTGCAGGAGCTTGTCCATATTGGCCGCGAAGTCGTGGCCCTCGCCCGCGTACCTCGCCGTGCGCACCCCCGGAGCTCCGCCGAGAGCATCGACTTCGAGGCCGGTGTCATCCGCGAAACAGTCGAGAGCGGTGCGCGAGCGGACGTACTCCGCCTTCTGCAGAGAGTTCTCTTCCAATGTGTTGCCAGTTTCGGGAATGTCCTCCGCGATTCCGAATTCCGCCGGAGTGCTCAGGCTGAAGCCTTCGCCCAATATTTCCTGCGCTTCGCGGAGTTTTCCGCGGTTTGATGTAGCGAAAATGATGTTCATACGGTTCGTGATGGGATACAAATATAGCATTTTTTCATATAAAACAACCGGGGACCTGTACTCAAATGACATCTTATTCGTACCTTAGCGGAATGGAATTTGAATACATTCCGGCGTTTATAGTAGTATTATGAAGAAAATTGTATCAGTCATCGTGCTCGGCGCAGTCCTGGGCACTTCGGTCTTCGCCCAAAGCAGAAACTTCAAACTCGGACAGTGGACCGAAATACAGAACGCAATACTCAAGGAACTGAATACCTCCTATGTGGATTCCCTCCCGCTGGACCGCATAGAGCGCGCAGGCATCGACGCGATGCTCGAAAGTCTGGACCCGTACACCATTTACATTCCGGATGAGGAGCAGGAGGATCTGGAGATGATGCTCAGCAAGTCCTACGGCGGATTCGGAGCTGTCATATATAAACCTGACACTGACGGAAACGTCATAATATCAGAACCTTACCGCAATTCTCCGGCGGCGCGGCTCGGTTTCGTCGCGGGCGATGAGATAGTCGCCATAGACGGAGTTTCCGTAAAGGGGCTGACCGCCACCGAGTGCACCGAGAAGATGAAAGGCAAGCCCGGAACCACCGTGGTCTTTACGACCAGGCACGTCCGCACAGGTCTCACCGATGATGTCACAGTCACCCGCGAGCGGATCCATCTGCCTGACGTGGAATACTATGGGATGGTGGATGACACCACCGGCTACATTTCCCAGACCGGCTTTACAGCCAATGTCTCCAGCGAGGTGCGCGCGGCCGTGCTCTCTCTCAAGAAGCAGGGCGCGAAGCGGCTGGTGCTCGACCTGCGCAGCAACGGCGGCGGACTGCTTCAGGAAGCAGTCAATATCGTATCGCTTTTCGTGCCGCGCGGCTCCCTCATCGTCACCCAGAAAGGCAACGGCAGCACTAAGGACTATGAGTACAAGACTGCTACGGAACCGATTGACACTCAGATTCCTATCATAGTAATGACGGATTCCGGGACGGCTTCTTCTTCGGAAATCGTTTCCGGCGCCCTTCAGGATCTGGACAGGGGGACCGTTATGGGCACCCGCACTTTCGGAAAGGGTCTCGTGCAGTCTATCCGTCCGCTTCCGTATAACGGATCTCTGAAAGTCACCACCGCAAAATACTACACTCCGAGCGGCCGCTGCGTGCAGGCCATCGATTACAGCCACAGGAATGAGGACGGCAGCGTGGGCTATATAGCCGATTCCCTTACGCACGAATTCCATACGGCCCACGGACGGACTGTCCGTGACGGCGGCGGAATCACTCCTGATGTCGTTATCGAGGGCAAGGACTACAGCCGCCTCACCTATTCGCTGGTAGTCAGCGGGGTGGTGGATCATTTCGCATTGGACTTCGTGCGCAGGCACGAGTCCATACCGCCTGTCGATGAATTCCACCTCTCGGATGAGGAGTACGAGAATTTCATAAAGTTCGCCCAGGGCGAGACGTTCGATTACCGTTCGGGTGCGCGGACGCTCTTCGACCAGATGAAAAAAGAACTTGGCCGTGAGGGACTTGAAGATGCGATGTCCTCTGAACTCGATGCTCTGGGCAAGGCTCTGGATATGGACAAGGAGACTTTCCTGCGTCTGAAGAAGGACGAGATCGTGCCTTTCATCGAGGAGGAGATAGCGGTGCGCTATTATTTCCGGGAGGCTGGCGTGCAGGTGCGTCTGCGCTATGACGAGCAGCTCCGCAAGGCTCTGCAGAGCCCGATGATAGGGCCTTTCGGAGAGTAAATATATGATTCCCCGGACTCTGACTTTGAAAAATTATAAGATATGGCACCGATTGTAACAGTAACTGCTGAACTGGCGGCTGAGGATTGCCTCCGCATCGTGGAGCGCCACAGAAGAACGTTTACCTATCCGGTTCACCGTCACAAGGCGGTGGAACTGAATTTCGTGCAGCACGGGAAAGGTGTGCGCAGAGTCGTCAGCGGCAGCAGGGAGGAGATCGGGGAGTATGATCTGGCGCTGATCGGTGAGAATGTCGAGCACGTGTGGGAGCAGGGCAACTGCGATTCGGCTGATGTCCGCGAGATTACCATTCATTTTCAGGCAAATCTTTTCGACGGGAATCTGATTGGGAAGAAACAGTATGAGTCCATACGCAGGATGGTCGAGGCGTCGCGCCACGGTCTGGTTTTCGGTATCGATGCCATAATGGAGGTCTATGGGCTTCTGGATGCCATCCCTTCCGAGCAGGACGGATTCGAGCAGTTCCTCCTTTTCCAGAAGGTGCTCCATATCCTGTCGCTGGCACCTTGCCGGCAGCTGACCTCCAGCCCGGAGCCTGTGGCGGTGCCGGAAGTCAAGGCTTCGGATCCTGTGGAGGCCGTGGCCGGTTATCTGACGGAGCATTATACGGACAGGAATGTGAATCTCACCGTCCTTTCCGGACTGGCCGGGATGAGCCCGACTGCTCTCAGCCGGGCGTTCAGGCAGAAAAAGGGCGTGACCCTGTCCACTTACCTCATAGACCTGAAGATTCATAACGCGGGGCGCAGCCTTGTCGATACCGACGCGAAAATCGCCGACATCTGCAAGTCCTGCGGCTTCAACAATCTCTCGAATTTCAACCGCACCTTCAAGGCTCGCAAGGGCTTGACCCCGAAAGACTTCCGCGCTCTCTACAAAAAGAAGAAGATCACGGTGTAGGTTCAGCGGCCGCTGTCGCGTCCAATCCCGCTGTCGCGTCCAATCCCGCTGTCTCAAATGAACATAGCCATATATAAAGGCAGATACCGTATGCCATTTTCGCAGGAGAGGTTGCCTTTGCACAGGACGGTCGCCTGCGAGATTCTGGAGCCCTCATTCTCCAGAGCATAATCGAGCGAAGCGTGGGCCCTGTAGTTGTCGCCGGATTTCACTTCGACAATGTGGATGCCGTCCTTGTCAGGGAGCAGGAAGTCCAGTTCGTGCTTTCCTTCTTAGCATTACAACTTTTTTCCAATGTTTACGGGACAAAATTGCCACTTTTTCCCAGGCTTTTCAGTCATTGTTTGCAACTTTTTTCACCTCTGTGTCAGATTGCTCACATATCAGTCATCGAAACCTGCGTTCCCCGGCCCGTCGAAGCCCCCACACCGCACACCGAAAAGTGCGGATAACGTTTTAAACGTTACTCTCGCCGTCCCAAAGCATATCGAGAGTGACAAAATAACGTTTTAATGCGGCTCTCGATGTGCCGGTCCCCGCGTCGCCCCCAAATCAAATCCAGCAGGGAGGGGATTTCATCATTTCCGCTCCCTTCTGGAAGCCGCGAATGCGCCACAGGATCCTGAGAGGTCTGTCGCATTTCCAGCAGGGAGAGGATTTCGCCATTTCCGCTCCCTTCTGGAAGCCGCGAATGCGCCACAGGGCCCTGAGAGGTCTGTCGCATTTCCAGCAGGGAGAGGATTTCGTCATTTCCGCTCCCTTCTGGAGATGAAGAGTAGGTTTCGGAGTTACACGTACGTGCCGCCGAATCTTTATGCCGTGTGTGCAATCACTCTATGCCTGCCTGTTTCGGAGCTGCTAAGGAGTGCGGCCTGGCGCGCGACTCAGGGGGGCCGGGGGATGCGTCCCCCGGTAACAGACGTACGTGCCGCCTAATCTTTTTGGCTCGTTTGCAATCACGCAGTGTCTGTTTCGGAGGTCCTAATGGGCGCAGCGAGCTGCGCGGAGGGGTTTGGGGAGGACTCTCCCCAATATGAACGTACGTGCCGCCTAATCTTTTTGGCAGAGCCAAAAAGATTAGGCGGCACCCTTCCCCAAAGGTGCCGCCCGGTATATAAAACGAACT
>CAVCRS010000042.1:0-7086 GCA_963604635.1 Faecalibacillus sp. | reverse complement strand
GGTTATAAACATTTTTCAGTTTCTCGATGGAGTTGTGCGTGTAGACCTGCGTGGCTGCGAGAGAGGAGTGTCCCAGCAGTTCCTTTATGGAATTCAGATCCGTCCCGTCATCCAGCAGCTCTGTGGCCAGAGTGTGCCTGAGTACGTGCGGCGACTTCTTTCCGCTGATGCCTTCGACCTGTCCCAGCTCCTCTTTTATCACCCTGTCGATGAATACGGGATAGAGCCTTTCTCCCTTCAGCGTCTGCAGCAGGGGGCTTTCGCCCGTCCTTGCGCTGCCCGCCATCGTGTCAACTGCGTGTAAATATAGTGAAATTTCTTTACATAAACCATCAATAATCGGAATTTCTCGCATCTTGTCGCCTTTCCCGCGAACCTTGATGACCTTTCTCCCGAAATCCACTGAACCCACGTTCAGGGCGATCAGTTCGCTGCGGCGCATTCCCGTGGAATAGAGCAGAAGTACGATGAGACGGGACAAACGCCTGGTATATAGCTCATTGGCCGTCTTGCGGCCGGCCTCGCCGCCGCCCAGGCTCCGCAGCAGGTCGAGGTTCTCCGGGCTCGCCCAGGCCTGCGTGCGCGCGAAATAGTCATCCAGCGCGTCTTCGCGGAAAACGCTCGGCAGGCGCTTGCTCACCTTCGGGCGCGGTGTGAGGCGCACAGGGTTGCTCCGCAGCACGCCCTCCTTCATCAGGAAACGGCAGTATCCGCTCAGCACCGACAGGTGCAGGTTCACCGTCCGCGCGTCGAACTTCTCCTCGTCCAGCAGATGCACTTCGTAGTTGCGAACTTCGTTCGCAACTATTTTATAAACTCCCCCCTCGATCCCCCCATTGCGGGGGGGAGCCGTCTCCGCGGGAGCTATCTCACAGGCCTGCCCTGCTCCCGGTGCGACTGCCGCCTGATGGCGGCCAGTTAGGAACTCCGATTCAGCACTTGCGGCCACTGAGCTTGTCGAAGTGCCCGCATCGCCGCCGAAGGTGTAAGACTCGAAGCGCTCGAGCACGTCTTTATAGATGGTGCAGGTGCGCTGCGAGTAGCGGCGGACCGAGGTGAGGTAGGCGATGTATTTGTCTGAAAGCTCCGACATCTGTGATCCATATACAGGTTAACCGAAAGTTAACCGTCATTCGCTTTCAAAGATACGTACTTTTTCCTAATTTTGCACGGATATGGCCAAGACTACTGTCAATATTGACGCGCTCTCGCGTCAGCTTATCGAAGAGGCTCGCAGGGGCGAGTTCCGCAGCGTTTATCTTCTGATGGGCGATGAACCCTACTATCCCGACCTCGTATGCGACGAGATTATCGCCAACTGCATCAGCGAAGAGGAAAAGGACTTCAACGAGACCGTCTGCTACGGCTCCGACGTGGATGCCGATACGGTCGTGTCCGCTGCCAGACGCTATCCGATGATGGCGGAGCGGCAGCTGGTGGTCGTGAAGGAGGCGCAGATGATGAAGGACATCGAGAAGCTGCAGTACTACTGCGCGCAGCCCCTCGACTCCACCGTCTTCGTGGTCCTGCTTCACCGCGCCTCGGTCGACAAGCGCAAGGCGTTCTACAAGAGTGTCCAGAAAGTCGGGGTCGTGCTCGACTCCCCGTCCCTCCGCGATTACGAGATAAGCAACTGGATCATAAGGCATTTCGCCGAAAAGGGCGTGCAGATAGACCCGCGCGCCGCGGCTCTGATGGGCGAATCCGTCGGCACAGACCTCTGTGCCAATGCGGTTGAGGCCGACAAGATGCTCAAGAACCTTCCGGAAGGCACCACAAGCGTAAGTGTCGCGGATGTCGAACGGAACGTCGGCGTAAGCCGCCAGTTCAGCATATTCGAGCTGACGAAAGCCCTCTCATTGCACGACGCCGCAGGTGCCGTGCGCATAGCTACCTACATAGGCTCATCCGCGAAGTTCGCGATGCCGATGGCGACTGCCGCGCTTTTCACGCACTTCTACCGCATTCTGCGCTACGGCGCCCTGCTCGCGCAGCAGCGGAGTCCCTCGCCGGAGGACAAGTCCAAAGCTCTCGCGGGCGTGAACCCCTATTTCTATAAGGAGTACGACACGGCTGTGCGCAACTATCCGCTTCCGCGCTGTATGCGCGTAATCTCCCTTCTGCTTGAGTACGACTATCGCGGAAAAGGCGGAGACGGCGGTGACGCGGACGGCGGGGAAGTGCTGCTGGAGCTGGTTGTAAAAATATTGAATGTTTAGAAATAATTATTGCGAAACGATATATCTTTCATATATTTGTCGAAAATTAATTAAACTATGGCATTGATAGAATGTAAAGATGTCTGCAAGAGCTTCGGCGAGAAGGTGGCGCTTGACCGCGTTTCGCTGGACATCCCCCAGGGAAAGATCTTCGGACTCCTCGGCCCGAACGGAGCGGGCAAAACCACCCTCATCCGCATCATAAACCGCATCACCATCCCGAACAGCGGCGAAGTCATCTTCAACGGCCGGCCGATCACTCAGCGTGACGTGGAGAAAATAGGCTATATGCCGGAGGAACGCGGCCTGTACCGCAAGATGGCGGTGGGCGAACAGGCGATGTACCTTGCGCAGCTCAAGGGTATGTCCGCCCGCGACGCTCAGCGCGAACTCAAGGTCTGGTTCGAGCGTTTCGGCATCCAGGACTGGTGGAAGAAGAAGGTCGAGGAACTCTCCAAAGGTATGGCCCAGAAGCTCCAGTTCATCACCACGGTGGTCCACAAGCCGTCCCTGATGATTCTCGACGAGCCTTTTTCCGGCTTCGACCCGGTGAATGCCGAAGTGATCCGCAAGGAGATTCTGAGACTTCGCGACGAGGGTGCCACCATCGTGCTCTCCACACATAATATGGAGTCCGTTGAGGAGCTCTGCGATGAAATCGCCCTCATAAACAAGTCGCGTCTGGTGATTACCGGCGGCGTGGAGCAGATCCGCCGCGACTACGGCAACAACAACGTCGAACTCGTCTATACCGACGCGGACGGCCGCCACACCGAGGTGCTGCCGAAGAACGTCGATGGCGCATCCACGCTCAAGTCATTCATAGACAGGGGAGTGGAAATCAACTCCTACAAGGAGCTGATGCCTCGTATGAACGACATTTTCATCAAACTCGTAACCGAAGGCAAATAGAAGGAGGACAGCACTATGAATCTGAACATCATAAATATCATCATAAAGCGCGAATACCTTAACCGCGTAAAGAAGAAGTCATTCCTTCTCATCACCTTCCTCGGCCCGATTTTCTTCGCAGCGATGTGCATTCTCCCCACCCTCATTATGCTGGGAACCACGGAGGAGAGCAAGAAGGTCGCTGTGGCTGACGCTTCCGGGATAGTGATGCCTTTCCTCGAGGACAGGGAGAACATCTTCTTCACCGACTGCTCGCAGACCCCTGTGGATTCCCTGAAGAACCATATGAAAGAACTTGGCTATGACGTGGTTCTGAGCGTTTCGCCTGTGGACAGCGTGAACAGGACCGTGCTCGCCGAGTCCTTCTCCGAGAAGCCTCTCGGAATGGAGATGAGCGAATACATAAACGGCCGCCTGAACGACGCCGTGGAGAACTACAGAGTCGAGTCCTATGGCATAGAGAACCTCACGGAGATAATGGCGAGCGTGAAAGCGGACGTGCATCTGCAGTCATTCACCATCGACGAGAGCGGGAAGGAACAGATTTCGGCATCGGAAGTATATATGATGGTATCGATGCTTCTGGGCATCATAATATATATGTTCATCGCCCTCTTCGGCGGTATGGTTATGAGCAGCGTCATCGAGGAGAAGGCCTCCCGCGTGGTCGAGGTGCTGGTTTCCTCCGTGAAAGCCACCGAACTTATGTTCGGCAAGATCATCGGCATCGCCCTCGTGGCCCTCACCCAGTTCCTGCTCTGGATCGTCCTGACCGTGGCCATCGTCGGCATCGCCGGCGGAGTGATGGGTACGGACATCCTCAATGCGGCCGGGGACAGCACCGAAATGATGAATATGATGTCCGACCCGACCACCGCGCAGGCGGTGCAGGCCATCCAGGACAACGGTACCGCCACCATCCTTTCGACTCTCGCCGGACTGAACTACGGCCAGATCATCGTGTCCTTCATCCTCTTCTTCATTTTCGGCTACCTGCTCTACGCCTCGCTCTTCGCTGCCATCGGATCAGCCGTTGAAAATGAGGGAGATACGCAGCAGCTTCAGCTTCCTGCCACGATTCCGCTGCTCATCGCGTTCTTCATCTCCATCTATGCGTTCCGCGCTCCGGACAGCGCTGTGGTGTTCTGGGGGTCGATGATTCCGCTGACTTCACCTATCGTGATGCTCGCGCGCATTCCGTTCGGCGTACCGTTCTGGGAGCTTGCTCTCAGCCTCGTGCTGCTCATCCTCACCTTCGCGCTCTGCGCCTGGGCGTCGGCAAAGATCTACAAGGTCGGAATCCTGATGTACGGCAAGAAATCCACATTCAAGGATCTCTGGAAATGGCTCAAACAGAAATAAATATGAAGAAAATATCCGTTCTTCTCGCTCTCGTGTGCATTCTCGCTCCGACTCTCTCCGCCCAGGAGGCGGCCAGGGAGATAAAGTGGGAGAAAGTGCCTGTGCAGGGCGAACTTACCGGGGTCACCGCTCCGACGGCGACCAATGTCACCGAGGCCCTCGGGACTCTCAAAGGCAAGATCTGGACAGCTCCCAACGGCAGGAAGTTCCGCAGAGGCTCCGCCGCCGCTGCCGCCGCCCGTCTTATGCTGGAGGCTCAGCCTGCAATGGCGAAAGTCAAGGAGGTCGTGGGCTACTGCCCACGTCCAATGATCGAGAAGAAGCCGGAAAGTTCCCTGTCCAATTTCCTCGTGGACGCTCTGATGGCAAAGACTGCACAGCTTACAGGCCGCAAGGTGGATATCGGACTGATGAATTTCGGAGGCATCCGCATCGATATGCCTGTGGGGGATGTGACCGTGGATGACATAATGTCTATGGTTCCGTTCCGTAACCATCTGGTCTATGTGGCTCTGAAGGGTTCCGATGTGAAACGCCTCTTCGAGGATATGGCGAAAGGCCCGATGCAGGTTGTCGGCGGCGTGGAGGTCACTGTCAGCAAGCACCGGCTCATCGACCTCAAGGTCGGCGGGGAAAGCGTGGATGATGATCGGATTTACGGGCTTGCCACCATCGATTTCCTTCTGGACGGGGGAGACAGGATCTATGCAGCCCGCAATGCTCAGGAACTGATTCAGACAGACGTGCTTATCTATGATATGGTCCTGGAGCACATCCGTAATCTTACGGCCGAAGGCAAAGTTATCGAATATCATACCGACGGGAGGGTCAAGAAGATATGAAAAGAATTCTAGTCATTGCGCTTTGCGCGCTTTCACTTTGCTGTTTCAGCGCATCCGCCCAGAAACTGGTCATCGTACACACGAATGATACCCACAGCCATCTGGATCCTCTCCGTGACGGGCGCGGGGGAGTGGTGGAACGTGCCGCTTATATGGATCAGGTCCGCAAAGAGTACGGACGCCGCCGTGTTCTGCTGCTTCACGCCGGAGATTTCAATCAGGGTACATCCTATTTCACCCTTCTGAACGGTGATCTGGAGGTCTCCCTTGTGAATGCCCTTAAGTATGACTGCATCACTCTCGGCAATCACGAGTTCGACAACGGCATCGAGGATCTCGCCCGCCGTCTCAAGTCGGTAAAGTGCCCTGTAGTGTGCTGCAACTATGATTTCTCGCCTTTCGAGCTGGGAAATTACATCACTCCTTACACCGTCATCCGCAGGGGCGGAATGAAGATAGGTATTGTGGGAGCCCTCTGTGACATCTCCTCAGTGGTGGCCCGTCCTACCGCCGACCGTCTGCCGGCTCTTGACACTGAAACTGAAGTGAACAGGTGGGCCGCATATCTCAAGAACGAGAAGAAGTGCGATATGGTGATCCTGCTCTCGCACCTGGGCTTCGACGGTCCTCAGAGCGATGTGGAGCTCTCAGGCAAGCTGCACAATGTGGATCTTATCGTGGGAGGCCACTCTCATACGGATCTGGATGACATCGTCTGGAAGACCGATGCCGACGGCAACCCTGTCGGTGTCATCACCGACGGTGAATGGGGGCTCAATTTAGGTCAAATAAAGATTTACTGATTATAAGATATTCATAGACTGCTCGCGGATTTTCTCGAGCTCGTCTTTCATACGGACCACGCATTTCTGAATGGATGCGTGGTTCGCTTTGCTTCCGGTGGTGTTTATTTCGCGGCCCATCTCCTGGATTATGAAGCCGAGTTTCTTTCCCGGATACTGCTCGCCGTCGATGGTGTCCATAAAATACTTGCAGTGCTGGCGCAGGCGGACCTTTTCCTCGTTTATGTCCAGTTTCTCCACGTAATAGACAAGTTCCTGCTCGAAACGCTCCTTGTCCGGACGGGCGCCGAGCTCGGCGATGTTTTTCAGAAGCCTTTCCTTTACCGCATCAATCCTCTCAGTCTCATAGCTTTCCACTTCGTTCTCCAGCTCCAGAATCTTCGCCACTCTCGTGGTGACATCCCTGTAGAGGGCCTCGCCCTCCTTAGCCCTGTAGTCGCAGATATGCTGAAGGGCTTCGTCTATGGCTCGGGAAACTTCAGGCCAGTTCTCCTCATTCACTATGTCCTGTTTTCTGGTATCGATTACGTCCGGCATACGCAGGATGGTGTCCAGGAGCGCTTCCGGATTGGACGCGGAGCGGCCCATCTTCTGCGCAAGACTCTGGATTTGAGCGTAGTAGGCGAGAGCGAGATCCTCGTTTATGCTCCTTGCGGAGTCGGCTGCGTTGGGCTCCCAGGTTATGAACATATCGATGGTGCCGCGGTGCAGGGTGTCCGCAATGCGCTTGCGCACCTCCATTTCCCTCTCTTTCGGGAGGAATGGGCTCTTTATGGTGATATCGGAGTTTTTGCCGTTCACAGAGCGGAATTCGATAACGAGTTTTCCGTTTTCCAGTATAGCCTCGGACTTGCCGTAGCCTGTCATTGAAAGGATCATAATGTCAGATTGTATTTTTCGGGCGCAAAGATACTTAATTTATAGGAAAATATTACTACTTTTGCGTTT
>CAVCRS010000041.1:0-16950 GCA_963604635.1 Faecalibacillus sp. | reverse complement strand
AATTATGGCAAATAGAATCCCGAGAGTGCCTGTACGCGAACAGGACCCTAAAGTGCGCGCCACCAATTTCGAAGAGGTGTGCTACGGCTACAATATGGAAGAAGCGATGCTCGAAGCCTCGCGCTGCCTGCATTGCAAGAATCCGCGCTGCGTCGGAGCCTGCCCTGTAAACATCAAAATCCCTGATTTCATCGCCGAAGTGGCTAAGGGGGACATCATCGAGGCAGCCGGCATTCTTTCCCAGGACTCCTCCCTTCCTGCCATCTGTGGCCGCGTATGCCCGCAGGAGAGCCAGTGCGAAGGCAGCTGCGTGCTCGGAGTGAAAGGCGAGAGCGTGGCCATCGGCAAGCTCGAGCGTTTCGTGGCGGACTATGCCCACGGCGAGGGCCGCGAGGCTTTCCAGAACAAGATTGCCACTACAGGATACCCTGTGAATCAGGGACATAAGGTCGCCATCATCGGCTCCGGCCCTGCCGGACTCGCCTGCGCTGCAGACCTTGCCAAATGGGGCTATGACGTGACCATTTTCGAGGCCCTGCACAAGGCCGGCGGCGTGCTGGAATACGGCATTCCGGAGTTCCGTCTGCCTAAGGAGACCGTCGTGAAGTCCGAAATCGAGGACGTGAAGGCGCTCGGCGTGAAGATCGAGCTCGACGTCATCGTCGGCAAGACCGTCACCATCGACTCCCTGATGGACAACGAGGGCTACGAAGCGGTGTTCATCGGCACGGGAGCCGGTCTGCCGCGCTTTATGGGCATTCCGGGCGAGAATCTCTGCGGCGTATTCTCCGCCAATGAATTCCTCACCCGCAACAACCTTATGAAGGCTTTCCGCAGCGACTACCTCACTCCTATCCACACAGGTGAGAAGGTGATCGTGGTCGGCGGCGGCAACGTGGCTATGGATGCGGCCCGCACGGCCCTGCGCCTCGGCGCCCACACCACCATAGTCTATCGCCGCACCGAGGTCGAGCTTCCTGCCCGCCGCGAGGAGGTTCATCACGCGCACGAGGAAGGCGTCAAATTCGAGATGCTCACGAATCCTGTCGAAATCCTCTCCGATGAGAAGGGCTGGGTAAGGGCCGTGAAGTGCATCCGTCAGGAGCTCGGCGAGCCTGATGCCAGCGGAAGACGTTCTCCGATTCCTATCGAGGGCTCCGAGTTCGAGATTCCTGCCGACACCGTGATTATGGCTCTCGGCACATCGCCTAATCCGCTCATCTCCCGCACCACCGCAGGTCTGGAGACCACCCGCAAGGGCTGTCTGGTAGCGGACGGACAGGGCGCGACCACCCGCAAGGGCGTGTTCGCCGGAGGCGACGCCGTTACGGGCGCAGCCACCGTCATCCTCGCTATGGGAGCCGGCCGCAAGGCGGCCAAATCCATAGATGAATATCTGAAATCATTATGATACTCAAGGATATAATTGCAAGGCTCGAGCAGTATGCGCCGCTCTCCTTCCAGGACGGATTCGACAATTCCGGCCTTCAGGTCGGTGACCCGTCAGCGGAGGTGGGGGCGGCCCTGCTCTGCCTTGATGTAACCGAAGCCATTGTGGATGAGGCTATTGCAAAGAAGTGCGATCTGATAGTTTCCCATCATCCGCTTCTTTTCCATCCTCTGAAGCGCGTGACCCCCGCGACCTATCAGGAGAGGTGCGTGGTCAAGGCCATCCGTAACGGCATCTCCATCTATTCGGCCCACACTTCCCTGGACAATGCCCCGGGCGGCGTGAACGACAAGATAGCCGAGATTATCGGCCTGACCGGTCTGGAATGGCTTGAGGCCAAGCCTGCCGGGGGCGGATCCGGGCTCATCGGAAATCTGCCGTCCCCTGTGGATGCCGAAGAATTCATCAGAACCTTGAAATCCAAATTCGGAGTCCGCTCCATTATGTTCAGCGAGGCTGCAGGCCGCAAAATAAGCCGCGTAGCCCTCTGCGGCGGCGCCGGGTCTTTCCTTATGGACAGGGCCGCGGCGATGGGCGCCGACTGCTTTGTGACTGGAGAGATAGCATATCACGGCTATTTTGGCCGTGAGGCCGCAGGAGAAATGGTCGTAGTGGCACTCGGACATTACCAGAGCGAGCAGTACACCATTGACCTCCTGGGTCAGATACTGGGCGAACTGCCGCTGAGGCTCACCAAGACTTCGATAGATACGAATCCTATTCATTACGAATAAGTTATGGAGAACCACGTCATCATAATGGCAGGCGGCGTCGGAAGCCGCTTCTGGCCGATGAGCACCCCCGACCATCCGAAGCAGTTCCTCGACGTGCTGGGCTTCGGCAGAACGCTGATACAGATGACCGTGGACCGTTTTCTGCCTCTCTGCCCGATCGGACGGATCTGGGTGGTGACTTCGCAGGCCTACAGGGACATCGTGCACGAACAGCTGCCGCAGCTGCCGACAGAGAACATCCTGCCCGAGCCGGTCGCACGCAACACCGCTCCGTGCATAGCCTATGCCTGCTGGAAGATTCGGGCCGCGCATCCCGCGGCCAATGTGGTAGTGGCTCCTGCGGATGCTCTGGTGCTGGACAGCGACGAGTACCGCAGGGTCATCTCCCGCGCCCTCGATTTCACCGCCGGGAGTTCCGCCATCGTGACTCTGGGCATCAGGCCTTCCCGTCCGGAAACGGGCTACGGCTACATTGACGCGGAAGGTGACGGCGAGATCCGCCACGTCAGGGCCTTCCGCGAGAAACCTTCCCGCGAGGTGGCCGAGCAGTACTTCCGGGCAGGACATTACCTCTGGAACGCCGGAATCTTCATCTGGAACATTGACACCATCACCTCCGCCCTGCGTGAGCACGCTCCGCAGATCGCGGCCCTGATGGATGAGATGGCACCTTCTTTCTATACCGAAAGGGAGGCAGAGGAGGTCGGCCGGCTTTTCCCGCTCTGCGAGAAGATTTCCATCGACTATGCGGTGATGGAGAAATCTGCTGACGTCTATACCATTCCGTCCGATTTCGGCTGGAGCGACCTCGGGACCTGGGGTTCGCTCGGCGCCAACTCCGAAAGGGACGCCTCCGGCAATGCCGTGGTGGGCCCGGACGTGAAACTCTATGACTGCGAGGGCTGCGTCGTGCGCGTGACTTCGCTGAAAAAAGTGGTCCTCGAGGGCCTCAAGGACTATATCGTGGCCGAAAAGGACGGCACCCTTATGGTCTGCCGCCTTTCTGAGGAACAGAGAATAAAAGATTTTTAGATATGCCCCGGGTACATATTCCGATGATAGCCGAACTGCCTGAGCCTGAAGAGATAAACCTTCAGGATCTGCTCTGGGCTTTCCGTTCGGGGACGCTCGACTGCGTCTGCGTGCTGGGTCCCACAGCCTCAGGCAAGACCCGCTATGCCGTGGGGCTTGCCCGTCAGATAGCCGCCCTCGACGCTTCGGCTTCGCCTGAAATCATTTCCGCAGATTCTCGTCAGGTCTATATCGGGATGGATATCGGCACGGGCAAGGACCTTTCCGAATACGGAGAGATTCCGCATCATCTTCTGGACATCCTTCCGGCCGGGGAGAAATACAACGTTTACCGCTATC
Organism: Faecalibacillus sp.; assembly: GCA_963604635.1. Taxonomy (GTDB): domain Bacteria; phylum Bacteroidota; class Bacteroidia; order Bacteroidales; family UBA932; genus Cryptobacteroides. Next base: position 13,395 of record CAVCRS010000041.1, on the reverse strand, counting down.
AGCAGGATTTCGCGGATGCCTATGCCGGAGTCCGCTCCCGCGGGCATCTTCCGATACTCTGCGGCGGCACGGGACTTTACATCGAAGCGGCGGCTCTCGGCTATGATTTTCACAAGGAGGAGCCGCAGGTTCCGCTTTCGAGACTGCCGCAGCACACTTTCTTCATCGGGACCCTTGTGGACCGCGACACGCGCATAGCCAGGATTGACGCGCGTCTGGACGCGCGTCTGCAGCAGGGAATGGTCGATGAGGTGCGCGGCCTGATGGAAAAAGGAATCAAGCCCGAGGACCTTATGTGGTACGGGCTTGAATATAAGTTTGTCACTCAATACCTTACAGGCGAATTGAGTTATGAACAGATGCGCTTTCACCTCGCGAACGCCATCCACCAGTTCTCCAAAAGGCAGATGACCTGGTTCCGTGGTATGGAGCGCAGCGGAATCCGAATCCACTGGGTCGAAGTTTAGCCATTTTTGTCTGTCATTCCGACAATCTCAATGACCGCTATCCCTCTTCGTCAGGAGCGTATTCCAGAAGATCTCCAGGCTGACAGTTAAGTGCCTTGCAGATGGCCGAAAGCGTCGTGAAGCGTATGGCTTTGGCTTTGCCCGTCTTCAGTATCGACAGATTCGCGGGAGCGATTCCCACTTTCTCCGCCAACTCGCCGGAAGACATTTTCCGGCGTGCCAGCATTACATCCACATTTACTATTATTGCCATAGGAGACTACTTTTCCTCTGCTTCAGCTTTCTGCTCTTCGGCAGACTCCTTGCCCTTCAGATAGGAAGGAAGCTCCATTCCGGCCATCTTGAACAGCTCGTCAAGCGGCGGAACGCTCTTCATCATACCGGAGATAAAATTCGAAGTGGCAGTCTTGCCGTCGGCGGAATTGCCTCCGTCCCAGACGGTTACCTTGTCGATCTTTATACCCTTCACGGCCTCCACCTGGGTCTTTACGAGTTCAGGCAGCTTCTCGGTGATGAGCATTGTGATGGCTTCCTTCGCGTCGCCGCCTGCAGCCTCCACGAGTTTTCCGAAACCTTCGGCCTGCTTGGCCAGAATCTCGAGCGAACCGCGGGCCTGGGCGTCCATCTTCATAAAGATGGCGTCAGCCTCACCCTTAGCGGTGCGGCGCATCTTCTCGGCCTCGGCTTCAGCCTCGATGATGGCCTTCTCCTTCTCGATCTGGGCAGCCACCACGATATTGGCCTCCTGGGTGGCCTTCTCGCGCTCTGCACGCGCTACTTCGGCATCACGCTCTGACTTGTAGGCCTCCTCGAGGGCTTTCGCGGCCTGAACCTTTTCGGCTGCTACGGCCAGCCTCTCGGCCTCGGCCTGCTTCTCGCGGCGCAGGGCGTCGGAGTTCGCGATGGCGATCTTCGAGTTGTTTTCACCCTCCACGGCCTTAGCATTGGCGTCAGCCGTACAGATACGTGTATCTCTCTGGGTTTCAGCGATTCTGATGTCCTTGTCACGGTCTGCCTCAGCCTTTCCGATCTCACCGAAGCGGTTCTGCTCGGCGACGCTCTTCTTCGCGTCATTTATGGCCTTGGCGGCAGCCTCCTTACCGAGAGCCTCGATGTAGCCGGACTCGTCGCGGATGTCGGTCACGTTCACGTTGATGAGCTTCAGACCGATCTTGCGGAGTTCGGCCTCCACGTTCGTGCTGACGTTCGCGAGGAACTTGTCACGGTCGGAGTTGATTTCCTCGATGTCCATCGTGGCGATCACCAGACGCAGCTGGCCGAAGAGGATATCGGTGGCGATGTTGCGGATATCATCGATGGAGAGGCCCAGAAGGCGCTCTGCGGCATTGGTCATATTGTCAGGTTCGGTGGAGATACCTACCGTGAAGCGGCAAGGCACATCCACTCGGATGTTCTGCTTGGAGAGTGCGTTCGTGAGGTTGCACTCGATGGAGATGGGCGTGAGGTCCAGGAACGCGTAGCTCTGGAATACAGGCCAGATGAAAGATGCGCCGCCGTGGATACAGCGGGCGGACGAGATGGTGCCCTCACGGTTGCGGCCGGTCTTTCCGTAGATGACCAGAATCTTGTCTGACGGGCAGCGCTTGTAGCGCTTGAGTATGGCGGTGAACGTTACGAACACCACGAAAACGATGACGAGAATCAGATATAGTTCCATAATATCAGATAATATAAGATTTTAATTCTTCGACCAGTAAAGTGTTCGGATTCACCACTTCGATCACCTTTATAGGGGTGCCGGTGCTGATGGCGTCCCCGTCCGTGAGGGCGTTGTATTCGCGCACGGCGTTGTTTATGGTGATCTGGATCTTGCCCTCACCGCTGCGCTCGGCAGGGATGGTCAGATAGACCGTGCCCTGACAGCCCACGGCGGAGCGATAGACATTTATGTTTCCGGACTGCTGCATGGTGCTGAGCCATTTGAAGAGGAACATCACTCCGGCCACGAGCATCACGCCCACGATGAACGAGATGATCAGAAGCAGTGCCGTGGAATCGATGCTGGAACGGAGCAGGATGGCTGTCCAGCCGAAGCCCAGCAGGAAGTTCACGAGATTGCGGAAGGTGTAGAGGTTCATTCCGGGATTCCCCGCCTCGGCGGTGCTGATGTCAGCCGAAGGGTCGAAATCTCCGTCAGGGAGGTCCAGACCGCCGTCACCGGCATCCGCACCGATGAAGGTCAGGATGCTCTGTATGACAAATATCAGTGAAGCGGCAAGCGTTATGCTCCATAAAACTTTCATCCCCGGAGCCAGGGCTATCCACCATTCAGATATCATATTCATATGGTTTTATCATATAGTTTTCTGCAAAGAAAATAAAAAATATCGAAAAACAATAATTTTTTATTATTAAATTTTTTGAATAATTATGTACCTTTGCGGCCGCTACGGCTTGATATTTGCAACACTCGCCCCGTTCCCGAAAGCGTCTGAAACGGCGCTTCGACTTATGACGGAACATTTCCGGCGGCGGCAGGGAACTTCCGCGGCGGTGATGTCTCGTGAATTGAAAATGAGGTTATTTATTATATGGTAAAGAAATTGGTTTCAGTTTCAGCCCTCGCGGCAGGGCTGCTCCTGATGTGCTGTCCTCTCGGCGCGCAGGAGACAAGCTCCGGGCAGCCGCAGCCCGCTCTCGCTGAGCAGACCCCGCAGCAGCAGACACTGGTTCTGACTCTCGAGGACGCTCTGAAGATAGCGCTGAGCGAGAATGTTTCCATCAAGGTCGCAGATATGGAGGTGGAAAGGGTCGGATACGCCCGCAAGGGTGCCTACGGCCAGCTCCTGCCTTCCATCGATGCGTCCGGTACCTACTCGCGCACCATCAAGAAACAGGTGATGTATATGGACTTCGATATGAGCTCGCTCGGAGGTGACACATCCTCGGAGAGCACTTCGACGGAAGATGCCGCGGCATCTTCCAATGACGGCTTCGAGGTCGGCCGCTGGAATACCTATTCCGCAGGCGTGAGTATGGCGATGCCGCTCATCAACGCCCAGCTCTGGGAGAATATAAAGATTACCGGTCAGGACGTGGAGCTCGCGGTCGAGAAGGCCCGCTCCTCCCGTATGGAGACCGTAACTCAGGTCAAGCAGGCATACTACGGAGTGCTCCTCGCAAAGGAGGCTTTCGAGGTCTACAAGAGCGTGTATGAGAACGCAATGGCCAATTTCCAGCAGACCGAGAAGCGCTACAACGCCCAGAAGGCGTCCGAACTCGAATACACCCGCGCCAAATCCACGGTCCAGAACGCCATCCCTAACGTCTATGATTCAGAGAGTTCCGTAATCCTCGGCCTCTGGAGGCTCAAGGCGGTGATGGGCATCGACCTGGACAGGGAGATCGACGTCGCCGGTTCCCTCAAGGACTACAGCACCGAGATGTTCCGCGACATCCACGAGAACGATGACATCTCGCTCGAAGGCAATACGGACCTGCGCCAGCTGGCCATCCAGGCCGAGCAGCTCGCTTCCGCCATCCGCGTGAACAAGTACGCGTACCTGCCGACACTCTCGCTATCGTTCAGCTACAGCCTGAACGCGATGACAAATGACTTCAAGTTCGCCGACTACAAGTGGTCGCCGTACTCCGCCGTCGGCCTGAGCCTCTCCATTCCTATCTTCTCCGGCGGCCAGCGTCTCAACGCAGTCCGCCAATCCCGGAAGCAGTACGATGAGCTCAAGCTCCAGCAGGTCAATTCCGAGCGTCAGATCAGAATCTCCATCCGCCAGTATCTGAACCAGATGGAGACCTATATGAAGAATTACAATGCCGCAGAGGCCGGTGTCGAGACCGCCCGGAAGGCTTATGACATCGCCGCCAAGACCTATAATCTGGGCCGCAGCACCATCACCGAGCTCAACGACGCCCAGCTCGCCCTCACACAGGCCCGCCTGAGCAGTTCGCAGGCCATCTACAATTTCGCCGTCGCCAAATCCAACCTCGAGCAGACCCTCGGCTTCGACACGGAAGAGTCAGAATAGACTTCAGAATCAGAATAATAGAAGAAAACATATATATGAAAACCCTTACCAAGATCAGCGCAATGGCGCTCATCACATTGGCTGCAGCAGGCTGCGGCAGCCGCCAGAGTGGAAAGACAACCGAGACGGCAGCTCCTCTCGCTGCGCCGCAGGAAGTGACTAACGTCAGCGTCGCGCTCACCCGCTACGAGCAGGTACCTCAGACGGAGGTGTACTCCGCCAATGTTCAGGCTTATGTCGTGAACAATGTGGCTCCTCAGGCAGTCGGCCGCATCAAGAAGATAAATGTCGAGATCGGCGATTTCGTCACCAAGGGTCAGGTGCTCGCGGAGATGGACCAGTCAAATCTGCAGCAGACCAAGCTGAAGCTTGACAATGACGCCGTCGAGCTCGCGCGTCTCAAGCAGCTCTACGAGGAAGGCGGCCTCTCGAAGTCCGATTACGAGGCTTCCGAACTTGCGTACAATGTCAGCAAGACCCAGTATGACAACCTCCTCGAGAACACCGTCCTCAATTCCCCTGTAAGCGGCGTGGTTACAGCCCGCAACTACGATGTCGGCGATATGTATTCCGGAACGAATCCTATCTATACCGTCCAGCAGATTACTCCGGTGAAGATTCTCGTGGGCATTTCAGAGTCCGAGTACAGCAAGCTCAAGAAGGGCGACGCAGTGAAGGTTGAGGCCGAGGCTCTCCCGGGAAGGGAATTCGACGGCCGCGTGAACAGAATCTATCCTACCATAGATCCTACCACCCATACATTTACCGCTGAGGTGGTTGTCGATAACAAAGACCGCGCACTCCGTCCGGGAATGTACGCCCGCGTGACCGTGACATTCGCAGTGAACAACTCCATCGTCATCCCTGACGGCGCCGTCGTGAAGATGCAGGGCGCCGGCCAGAAGTCCGTCTTCGTGCTGAACGAGTCCGACTCCACCGTTTCCAGCCGCGTAATTACTCTCGGTCGCCATATCGGCGACCGATATGAGGTTCTCTCAGGCCTGAACGAGGGCGAGACCGTCATCTCCCGCGGACACACCGCCCTGAAGGATGGCGACAAGGTTAATGTATTGGAAAACTAGAAGATAGAATATGAGCATATATAGAAGTGCGGTGAATAAACCCGTGACCACGGCCCTCATCTTCGTGGCCTGTATGGTCTTCGGTATATTCTCGCTGATACAGACGCCTATCGCTATGTATCCTGACTTCGATGCGAACGTCATTATGGTGATGTCCTCGTATCAGGGAGCCAGCGCGTCTGATATTGAAACCAACCTTACGAAGGTCCTGGAGAACTCCCTGAACGGAGTCAGCCACCTGAAGGACCTTACCTCCACCTCTAAGGAGAACATCTCCCTGCTTACACTCGAATTCGAATACGGAACGGATATAGAAGAAGCGACGAACGATGTCCGGGACAAGCTGGATATGATCAGTTCGTCCCTGCCGGATGGGGCGTCTCAGCCGGTAATCTTCAAGTTCAGCGCCGATGATATGCCTATCCTCATCCTCTCGGCGACTGCAAAGGAGAGTCTCCCGGGTCTGGACAAGATTCTGGACGACAAGGTGACAACTCCTCTGGCCCGTGTATCGGGCGTGGGAACTGTCTCAGTATCAGGTGCTCCTACCCGCGAAATCAAGGTCTATTGCGACCCGGTCAAGCTTCAGGCCTACGGACTTTCGATCAGCGGAATATCGAGCTCCATCGCGGCCGAGAACCGCAATGTCCCTTCTGGAAACATCGACATCGGTTCCAACGTGTTCACACTCCGCGTGGAGAAGGAGTTCAAGGACCCTTCCGAACTTCTGGACATAGTCCTGGGCTCATATAACGGCAAGGTCATCTACCTCCGTGACGTGGCCACCGTTTCCGACGGCAGCGAGGAGAAGGAGATGGAGTCCTACACTAACGGCGAACGTTCGGCCCAGATCGTCATCCAGAAGCAGACCGGTGCGAACACCGTGAACGTCATCAAGGGCGTGAAGAAAAAGCTCGAGGATATCAAGCCTACGCTGCCTTCCGACATCGAAATCGTGACCGTAGTCGATTCCTCCTCGAACATCATTAACACCATCAATACCCTCAAGGAAACCATCATCATCACCTTCATCCTCGTTATGCTGGTGGTATTCATCTTCCTGGGAAGATGGAGGGCGACATTCATCATCGTGCTGTCCATCCCTATCGCGCTGCTGGCCTCGCTGGCCTACCTCTTCGCGACGGGCAACACCCTGAACATCATATCGATGTCCGCGCTTTCCATAGCCATCGGTATGGTCGTGGACGATGCCATCGTGGTCCTGGAGAACGTATCCACGCACCTCGAGCACGGAGAGAAGCCTAAGGAGGCGGCCGTATATGCGACTTCCGAGGTGGCCATCTCCGTAATCGCATCCACCCTTACGATGCTCTGCGTATTCCTGCCTCTGACTATGATGACAGGTATGGCCGGAATTATGTTCAAGCAGCTCGGCTGGATTGTCTCCATCATTATGATCGTGTCCACTACCGCGGCCCTCACCCTCGTGCCTATGCTCTGTTCACGCTGGCTCAAGGCGGGTCCGAAGACCGGAAAGCTTCATACGCTGATATTCACCCCTATCAACAAATTTATGAACGCCGTTTCGGAAGGTTACGCGAAACTCATCAACTGGTGTGCAAATCACCGCACGGCTGTCGTGCTGATTGCCGCAGGTGTTTTTGTGATTACCTGCCTGATTTTCGTCCCGGGCCTTAAGACCGAATTCTTCCCGAGCGAGGATGACGGACGTCTTTCCGCCACCATCGAACTTCCTGCCGGCACAGGCCAGGAATACACGGGACAGATAGCCCACGAAATCTACGGCAAGATGGCTGAAGCCGTTCCTGAGATAGTGGAATGCAGCTTTACCTACGGTCAGGCCGACTCCGACAATACCTTCGCAAGTATGCGTTCCAACGGCTCGAACGTCATCTCGATGAACATCAACCTCGGCAGTATGTCCACCCGTGAGCGCAGTTCTTCTGAGATCGCCGACGTCATCCGCGGAATCTTCCGCGAGTATCCGGAGATAAAGAAGGCGATGGTTACTGAAGGCGGTATGAGTATGGGTGGCGCCACCAGCATCGAGGTCGAGATCTATGGCTATGACTTCGCCACCACCGACCGCGTGGCCAACGATATCAAGGAGCAGATGGCGGCTTCGCCGAAGTTCCGTCAGGTGACTGTCAGCCGTGATGAATATACTCCTGAGTATCAGCTCGATCTGGACAGAACCAAGCTGGCTCTGAACGGTCTGAGCTCCACGTCTGTGGGAAGCGCTTTCAGCGCGGCCATCAGCGGCTCGGTAGGTTCCTACTACCGCGAGGATGGAGAGGAGTATGATATCCGCGTCCGTTACGCCCCTGAGTACCGTACCAGTGTGGAAGACCTCGAGAATATCATAGTCTATAACGCCGCCGGCAAGGCCGTCCGTATGAAGGAACTCGGCAAGGTGGTCGAGTCCAGCGTACCTCCTACCATCGAGCGCAAGGACCGTTCGCGTGTCATCACCGTTACCGGCATCGCGTCCAGAGGCGTGGCCCTGAGTGAGGCGGTGGAGACTGCCCAGCAGGTCATCAAGGCTACCGAGATACCTTCCGAACTCACCGCGGTCATCGCGGGAGACTATGAGGATCAGCAGGATATGTTCTCCGATATGATCATCCTCATCGTGCTCATCGTACTCCTGGTATATATGGTAATGGCATCCCAGTTCGAGTCGTTTATGAGCCCGTTCGTGATTATGTTCTCCGTTCCGTTCGCCGCAGTCGGCGTGCTGATCGGCCTCGGAGTCACGGGCACGGCCCTGGGCGTGATGGGTATGATCGGTGTCATCATCCTTCTGGGTATCGTGGTGAAGAACGGTATCGTGCTTATCGACTACACTATTCTCTGCCGCGAGAGGGGAATGGGAGTCATCGAATCCTCCGTCACAGCGGCCCGCAGCCGTCTGCGTCCTATCCTTATGACCACCCTGACCACCGTGCTCGGTATGGTTCCTATGGCGGTGGGTCACGGTGAAGGTGCCGAAATGTGGAACTCCCTCGGTGTGACCGTATGCTGGGGTCTGAGCGTATCCACCCTCGTAACCCTCGTGCTCATCCCGACCATCTACTGCTCGCTGGCTCTGCGTCAGGAGAAGAAGAAAGCAAAGAAGGCTGAAAAACTGGCTCTTAAAACCAAATAGTCATGAAAGCATTGTTCATATCATATAACCAGGCATACGGCGAGGAGATCGCCGACGTGCTCAACTCTCACGGACAGAGAGGTTTCACCCGCTGGGCCGATGTTCAGGGCCGCGGAACGCAGACGGGAATCCCGCGCTACGGCAACCACGCCTGGCCTGAGCAGAACTTCGCCATCCTTTCCGTGGTGGAGGATTCAGCGGTGAAGGACATTCTCGCGCAGCTCAGGGAAATGGATGATAAGACCCCGGCCCTGGGCCTGAGGGCTTTCGTCTGGAGCGTTGAGGAGTCCATCTAGAATACTGTAAGCTGATCCGGCGGCCCCCGGGATCCGGACCCGTTTTTCCTGTCAGCCTGCGAAACATACTTTTGCAATCCAAGCATAAAATTCATTATCTTTGTGCTTGGATTGTTTTTAATTTATTTACGCATTATGGAAAAAGTTGTAACCAACGCCAATTTTTCTGAAATACTTTCTTCCGATCAGCCCGTACTGGTCGATTTCTGGGCTACCTGGTGCGGTCCGTGCCGGATGCTCACCCCTACGGTAGATGAAATCGCCCGGGAGTATGAGGGCCGCGTAGTTGTTGCCAAGTGCAATGTGGATGATTCCGATGAGGTCGCTATGCAGTACCGCGTCAGAAATATCCCTACTCTCATCTTCTTCAAGGGCGGACAGCAGGTCGACAAACTTGTGGGCCTGGTTTCCAAGAAAGAGATTACTGACATTCTGGACAAACTTGTTTAAAGTTTATGAAAAAGATATTTGCTCTTGCAGCCGCGCTGCTTCTCTGCGTCTGCGCGTCGGCCCAGCAGGTCGGCATCATCGGTGGTTTTACATCTTCCGAGCTGAAAATAAAGGATATGGATAAATCTTCAGTCGCCCAGTATCACGTCGGTCTGGCCTATAACCAGCCTATTGCCCTCGGCTTCGCCGTACAGCCTGAAGTCATCTACAATGTGAAGGGAACATCCTTCGACCAGCTTTCCGGTCTGGCTGATTTCAAGGCCACGATGGGTTACGTCGAGGTTCCTGTCCAGCTTCAGTGGGGCGTGGATCTTCTGGTCGCCAAGCCTTATGTTTTCGCAGAGCCTTATGTCGGCTATGCAGTGAGCGGAAAATGGAGCTGTGACAATGTCATTTCCGATGTCCTCGGAACGGACAAGCCGAGCGGATCGGTCGAAATGTCAGAACTCGACAGCCGCTGGGAGTATGGTTTCGCGGTGGGTTTCGGTGTAACCGTCATGCATAGAGTTCAGCTCAGCGCCAAATATTTCTGGAATTTCGAGGACTGCAAGCTCGACCAATATACCGAGAAGGTAAAGAACAGCATCTCCGAGGAGAAAGGCTTCACGGGTGTAGCCATCTCACTGGGCATTTTCTTCTAGGATAAGATGTTTGACAAGAAAGCCGTCTTTTTCTGCTCATCATACTCGGGCATAGATGATAAGTATAACATCGCCGCGCGGGAAGCGGTCCGCGCGGCCTGTTCCAAAGGATATGGCATCGTCTCCGGAGGTTCCTTCAGGGGTACGATGAATGTGGTGGCGGATACCGCCGCGGAGTGCGGCGCTCCGAACATCGGGGTGCTCCCGCGATTTATGCAGGGTCTTCAGCACCCGAATCTTACGGAACTCTACTGGACTGACACGATGGCCGAAAGGAAAGAGAAGATGCGTGAGGGAACCAGCCTTGCGGTAGCACTTCCGGGCGGCGTGGGGACTATGGACGAGCTTATTGAGACTCTCACCCTCGCGAAGCTCGGCCAGTATGACGGCAAGATAGTCGCTATGGACATTGACGGCTTCTACGAGCCGCTGAAAGCTCTTCTGAACCATTTCCTCGAGACGGGAATGGTGGATGCGCACACGCTCACCCTCATATCCTTCCCGAAGACGGCGGAGGAGTTCGCGGCACTGATATAATCCGGGTATGAAAAGGACGGAAGTAATCGAGTATCTGGGAAATGACTGGATCCGGTGCGGAGAGAGGATGAACCGTGCGCTGGAAAGCGACATCGATCTTCTGAACCGCACGAACAGCTCCATCCTGGAGCACGGAGGCAAGAAACTCCGCCCGATGCTTTCGCTGCTTGTGGCCAGGGCCCTGTCGCAGGATGACGGGACGCTTTCCGAGGACAGCATCCGTTATGCTACAGCCGTGGAGCTGCTCCATAACGCCACGCTTCTGCACGATGATGTGGCGGACTGCAGCGATACCAGGCGCGGCGTTCCTACCGTGATGTCTCTGCTCGGCGGCCCTGCGGCTGTCCTTGTGGGGGATTTCTGGCTTGTAAGGGCCGTGGATGAGGTGCTTTCGGCAGAAAGTCACAAGCTCGAGGTGATAGCCCTTTTCTCCAGGACCCTGAGCGACCTGGCGGAGGGGGAGATGTTCCAGCTCCAGAAAGCCGGAAGCGATGACACCACGGAAGGGGACTATCTGAGGATAATCTATTGCAAGACAGCCTCTCTCTTCGTTACGGCCTGCGTCGCCGCGGCCAAGTCCGTGAACGCCACGCCTCAGCAGGAGGAGATGGTGCGCAGCTATGCAGAGGCTCTGGGAATCGCCTTCCAGATAAAGGACGACATACTTGACTATGCGGGCGGAGATCTCGGAAAGCCTGTAGGTCAGGACCTTAGAGAACAGAAAATTACGATGCCTCTGCTGGGGGCGCTCTCTACGGCTGACGTTCAGACCGAGCGGAAAGTCAGGTCGTGGGTGCGCGGCGCCGCGGAAAGCGAGGAGAATTGCTCCAGAGTGATGGAGTTCGTCGCTCAGCGCGGAGGCCTGGAGTACGCCAGAAAGCGTCTGGATGAGTACGTGGCGCAGGCCACTTCCGCGCTCGCCCCGCTGAAGCAATCGCAGGCCAGAGACTATCTCGTGGCATTGGCGGAATACACCGCCAGCAGAAATAAATGATTGATTGGCCTCCGGCCAATCCCGTATTGGCCGCCGCGTGCGGCCGCAGAAAGAAAACTACAGGCACGGAGTGCCGATGCTAAGACGCTGAATGAATGTAAAATGGCTGGGCTTTCGCAAATAGTCGGGAACGATGATGTCCGTGGCGCGCTCGCTTCGATGATCGGGCGCGGGAGGGTGCCGCACGCCATTATGTTCTACGAAAATGACGGCTGCGGTGCCGTGGGCCTTGCGCTCGCATTTCTCTCGGAACTGCTTGGAACTTCGAGGGTTGAGCGTCTCGTGCACCCCGATGTGAATTTTATTTTCCCGGTGGCGAACGGCCCGAAGGCCGGCACCGACAAACCGACCTCCGACAGCTATATGCAGTATTGGCGGGAACTTGTTACCGCCAACCCTTACTTCCTCGAAAGCGACCTGAACGATGCGCTCGGGCTTGACGGCAAGTCCTCGCTCATCGCGGTGCAGGAGGCGAAGATTCTGCGTGACCGGCTGAGCCTCAGCTCGTTAGAGGGAGGGTACCGGGCGGTGGTCATCTATCTTCCGGAGAAGATGAATGCGGATACGGCGAACCGCCTGCTGAAAAGTATCGAGGAGCCGCCGGAAATGACTCAGTTCGTGCTGATTACGCACGCGGTCGACAAGGTCCTCACCACGATTTCCTCGCGCTGCGAGTGCATCCGGCTCGCGCCTCTGTCGAAGGATGAAGTCGCGAAAGTGCTCGTTGAGAGGTTCGGCAAGACTCCGGAGGAGGCGGCTCTCGTGGCTCCTCTCGCTGGAGGAAGTGTCGGGACTGCGCTTCGCTATCTCTCTGAGAATGAGGATGCCGAATCGGAGCGGGAGACTTTCGTGACTCTTATGAACGCGCTTCTTTCGAAGGATCTCGGCGCTGCTCTGGATGTCGCCGACGAACTTTCCGCGCAGCCGTCGCGCGAAAAAGCCAAAGCTTTTTGTAAATTTGCAAGCGAGGCACTCAGAAAGATTTTCCTGCTTCAGCAGGGATTGGAAGGCCTGGCCGGGCTCAGCCCGCGCGAAAAAGAGGATTACGCCGCGATAGCGTCGCGTTGCCGCAGGAACTTTTCGCGCGCAGCCCTGCCGCTGCTCGACCGGAGCTTTATGCTCATCGGGCGGAATGTGAACCTTAAAATCCTCTTCTGCGACCTCGTGAATAAACTATATACCCTTTTATGGACCACAAAGTAGAATCTATACATTTCGATTGCAACCGCGGCTGTACCGTTCAGAAGGATGACGAGTCCGGAGAACTCAGCTGCAATTATCGCGAGGGCTGCTGCAAGCTCAAGGACCACGACTGGCTGCACGGAGTTACTCAGCCGGAGTTCAACGACATCTTCGAAGTCCGCTTCAAGAATACCCGCAAGGGCTTCTATATCAATGCTTCCGGGCAGAATGTGAAACTCGGCGACCTGGTTGTCGTGGAGGCTGCCACGGGCCACGACCTGGGCATCGTGACGCTCGAGGGGCCGGTTGTCGGCAAGCAGATGCAGTGCAAGGGGGTCGATGCGACCAAGTCCGAATTCAAGAAGATTTACCGCAAGGCGCGCGCCTATGACATCGAGAAGTGGCAGGAGGCAATCGCGCGCGAGCAGGACACGATGATCAAGGCACGCCGCATCGCCGCTGAGCTTGGTCTGGAGATGAAAATCGGTGACGTGGAGTTTCAGGGCGACGGCACGAAGGCGATTTTCTACTACATCGCCGACGGGCGCGTGGACTTCCGCCAGCTCATCAAGGTCTATGCGGAGGAGTTCCGCATCCGCATCGAGATGA
>CAVCRS010000040.1:0-10817 GCA_963604635.1 Faecalibacillus sp. | reverse complement strand
GAATATTATGCCTTTCTGGCTGGAGTACGGATTGGACGAAGTCCACGGGGGAGTTTACACCTGCGTGGACAGGGACGGAACGCTCATCGACAGAACCAAGTCCGTCTGGTTCCAGGGCCGTTTCGGCTATGTGGCGGCGTATGCCTATAACCACATTGAGAAAAACCCGGATTGGCTGAAAGCCTCACTGTCGTGCATCGAATTCATCGAGAAGTACTGCATTGACCGGGACGGTCATATGTTCTTCACTGTCAGCGAGGACGGGAAACCTGAGCGCAAGCGCCGCTACGTGTTCTCCGACACGTTCGCCGCTATCGCGATGGCGGAGTACGCGAAGGCTTCCGGCGACCGCAGCTACGCCGACAAGGCTCTCGCGATGTTCAAGCGCATCCGCACGATGCTCTCCACTCCGGGCTTTCTGGAGCCTAAGAGCTATGTGTCGGGCAGAGGTCACTCCATCACTATGATAATGCTGAATACCGCATTGGTACTTAAGCAAGTATGTGATGACCCTGTGCTCGACGAGCAGATTCGCTCCTCGGCGCACGATATCGAAACTTATCATATGCATCCGGAGTTCAAGTGCATCCTCGAATCCGTGAACCTCGACGGTTCGCTCATCGACACCTGCGAGGGCCGCGTCATCAATCCGGGCCACGGCATCGAGACCGCCTGGTTCCTGATGAACGCCTCCGAGGTTATGGATGACCCTCATCTCTGCGAGATGGGACTCACCATCTTCGACTGGCAGTACAAATGGGGATGGGATGAGGTGTTCGGCGGAATCATCAATTTCCGTGACTGCAAGGGTCTGCCTTGCCAGGACTACTCTCAGGACATGAAATTCTGGTGGCCGCAGTGCGAGACCATCATCGCTTCGCTCTATTCATATCTTATGACCGGTGACGACAAATACCTCGACATCTATCAGAAGGCCAACGATTGGGCCATCGGGCATCTCAAGGATAAGGAATTCCCTGAGTGGTACGGCTATCTGCACCGCGACGGAAGCGTGGCTCAGCCTGCAAAGGGCAATCTCTTCAAGGGACCTTTCCACATCCCTAGAATGCTCTGCGTGGCTCACGGGCTCTGTGAAAGAATCCTCTCGAAATAGTCCCGACGGTGTGTATTCTTGCCGTGAAACGGCTGATTTGTAAAACAACAATCCTATGACAGACAGAAGATCATTCATAAAGACTGTGGCGGCAGTTACCGCCGCAGCTGCAGCGGCCCCGATAGCGGCCGGCTGCAAAGAGCAGGGCTCTTCCGCCCGGAACGGCGCTGCAGCCGCGGCCGTGGAGAATACGGATTCCCCTCTGATAGTTCCGAAGGCTCAGGGCCTCCGAATCACAGGTACATTCCTGGACGAAATCTCCCACGACATTCCTCACCAGAACTGGGGCCTCGCCGAGTGGGACGCCGACTTCCGCAATATGCAGGCCATCGGCATAGACACCGTCATAATGATCCGCAGCGGCTACCGCAAATTCATCACCTGGCCGAGCGAATACCTCCTGAAGAAGGGCTGCTATATGCCTTCGATGGACCTCGTGGAGATGTTCCTCAGCCTCGCCGACAAGTACGGGATGAAGTTCTACTTCGGCCTGTATGACAGCGGAAAGTATTGGGACACAGGCGATATGGCCTATGAACTCGAGTCGAACAAATACGTCATCGACGAGGTCTGGACCAAATACGGCCACCACAAGAGCTTCCAGGGCTGGTACATCAGCACCGAAATCTCCCGCAAGACGAAGAACTGCATCCCTACCTTCCACGAGATGGGCAAGATGTGCAAGGACGTCTCCGGCGGCCTTCCTACCTTCATTTCCCCGTGGATTGACGGCAAGAAAGCCATTATGGGCACGGGCCTGAGCAGCAAGAAGGGCGTCTCCGTGCAGAAGCACGAGGAGGAGTGGAACGAGATTTTCGACGGAATCCACGACGTGGTGGATGCCTGCGCCTTCCAGGACGGCCATATCGACTACGACGAGCTGGACGCTTTCTTCAGCGTGAACAAGAAGCTCGCAGACCGTTACGGAATGCAGTGCTGGACTAATGCCGAGAGCTTCGACCGCGATATGCCTATCAACTTCCTGCCTATCAAGTTCGACAAGCTTCGTATGAAGCTGGAGGCCGCCGCCCGCTGCGGCTACGACAAGGCTATCACCTTCGAGTTCTCGCACTTTATGAGCCCTCAGAGCGCCTATCTGCAGGCCGGTCATCTCTATGACAGATACAAGGAATATTTCGATATAAAGTAAGTCTCTTATGAAAGTCACAGGTTCAAACCTCGGATACGTAATATTCCTTTCTTTCGTGGCCGCTCTCGGCGGCATCCTCTTCGGATATGACACCGCGGTCATTTCCGGAACCACTGCCGACGTCACAACACAGTTCGCTCTGACCGAGATGAGCAAGGGCTGGTATGTCGGCTGTGCGCTCGTCGGTTCCATCATCGGCGTAGCGTTCGCGGGAGTGATGAGCGACTATCTGGGCCGCAAGAAGACCCTGATCATCGCCGCTGTCCTCTTCAGCGTCTCCGCCATAGGCTGCTGCGTCTGCTCCGGATTCTCCGACCTGGTGGCCTACAGAATCATCGGAGGCCTGGGAATCGGCATCGTGAGCATCGTCTCCCCGATGTACATTTCCGAAATCTCCCCGGCGAAGATCCGCGGCACGATGGTGGCTCTCTACCAGCTCGCCGTCACGATGGGCCTACTGCTCGCATACCTTGCGAACTACATCATTCTCAGCGGCAGCGCCGACGCTTCATACGACTCTCCGTTCCTGCAGAAGATTCTTTCCACAGAAATGTGGAGAGGAATGCTCGGCAGCGAGTCCATCCTGACCCTCCTCTTCCTGCTGATCGCCTTCGTAATTCCAGAGAGCCCGCGCTGGCTTATGGTCCGCGGCCGCGACAATGCTGCGATGAAGGTGTTCCGCCGTCTGAAGACCGATGACGAGGGCGCGCGCGAGGAGTACGCGCTCACGAAAGCTTCGCTCTCCGGCGAAGTGAAGAGCGAGTGGAGAGCCCTGCTCGAGCCTGGCATCCGCAAGGCGGTTCTTCTCGGCGTGGCCATCGCTATGCTCGGCCAATTTATGGGTGTCAATGCGGTGCTCTATTATGGTCCGGACATCTTCGCGGATGCAGGCCTTGCCAGCAAGGATTCATCTTTCTCGACAGTTCTCGTGGGCCTTGTGAATATGCTCACCACAGTTCTGGCCGTATTCATCATCGACAAGGTGGGCCGCAAGAAACTCATCTACTACGGAGTCAGCAGTATGATAGTCTGCCTGATTCTCATCGGACTCTACTTCCTCTTCGGAAGAGAATTGGGCGTAAGCCCGATAGTGCTTCTGGTGCTGTTCCTCCTCTATATCTTCAGTCAGGCCATCAGCATCAGCGCAGTGGTGTTCGTGCTACTTTCCGAGATGTATCCGAACCGCGTCCGCGGCATCGCGATGTCCATCGCCGGACTTTCCCTCTGGGTGGGTACCTACCTTATCGGTCAGTTCACTCCTTGGTTCATGAATCACCTTACACCTGCCGGCACATTCTTCTTCTTCGCAGTGATGTGTCTGCCGTATATGTATCTGATGTGGAAGAAGATACCTGAGACGACAGGCAAGACCCTCGAGGAGATCGAACAGTTCTGGAAAGCTCAAAACTAAAGATTCTGATTGGCCGTCCGGGAACGGCCAATCCGTGTGTTGAGGAATAGTTTCATACTGGCAATTTGCGGGGACTGTATTGCCAAAAAGGAAAACAGTTTTTAACTTTGCAGCCGCGATTGAGGTATGGTGTAATGGCAGCACATGGGATTTTGGTTCCCCCAGTCCAGGTTCGAATCCTGGTACCTCAACATAAAAGAGGCAAGCGAAAGCTTGCCTCTTTTATGTTGAGGTACCGATGTTTTCCTAAAATATTTGCAAGTTTCAGGATTTGCCGTATCTTTGCAGTGTATTAATAAACTACTACACCGAAATGATTGAGATTAAAGATCTGGCTTTCAGCTATGGGGCGGCCCAGGTGCTGAACCATATAAGCCTGAAACTCGAAGAGGGACGCATCTATGGCCTTCTGGGCGAGAACGGAGTCGGCAAGACCACACTTCTCACCCTGCTCTGCGGCCTCAAGAAACCTCAGACCGGCAGCATCGCCGTGGAGGGCACCGACCCGAGCCGCAGACTGCCTTCGACACTCGAGAACCTGTATTTCCTCCCGGATGAAGTGATGCCGTACAACGACACTGCGGAATCCTTCGCGCGATATTCAGGCAGATTCTGGCCGAAATTCGATATGGACAAATTCCTTGCGATAATGGCCGAATTCGAGAATGACGCCAGCAAGAAGATGAACAGAATGTCCACAGGCCAGCTGAAGAAAACCTATATCGCCTTCGCCCTCGCCTGCAACGTGAAGTACCTCTTCCTCGACGAGCCTACGAACGGCCTGGATATCCCGTCGAAAGCCGAATTCCGCAGCGCCCTCACCAGATATACCGCAGAGGATTCAGTCATAGTGATTTCCACACATCAGGTCAGAGATCTTGAGAACATCATCGACCCTATCATCATCCTGGACAAACAGGATGTCCTGCTGAACGCCAGCGTAGAGGAGATTTCCGAAAAACTCTTCTTCGACTACGGGACCACCCTCCATCCTGAAGCCCTCTACAGCGAGCAGCTTCCGGGCGGCTTCATCCAGGTGCTCCCTGGCAACGGGCAGGAAAGCCGCGTGAACATCGAGGCCCTCTTCAATGCCGTGCATCGCAACAAGCAATATATCAAGGATTTATTCAGAAAGTAATTATGAAAGACATATTCGATCCCAAAAGATTCGGAAGGTACTTCGCCTACGAACTGAACACGGCCAGACAGAACTGCGGCCTCACGCTTCTCGTGACCTGCGCCATCCCGATTATCGGCGTCCTTGCGGAGATGCTCATTACGGCCGACATCGAATTCAACGGTGAGGATGTCGTCTTGAGATGGTTCCTCGCTATGGTGGCAGTTGCCATAACCGTAATATCTTTCCCTATAAAGCTTTACGGAAACATAACCGACCGCAGGGCCGGCTCCTGGTGGGCCCTCATCCCGGTTTCCACCTTCGAGAAGTTCCTCTCTGTAGTCCTGATGACCTGCGTGGTGCTTCCGGTATGCTTCTTCGGACTCTACTCAATTGTGGATGCCCTGGTATGCCTTATCCCGGGCTACGGAAAGCCTCTGGTCGCCCAGATTTCCGCTCTCGGGACAGACCTTTTCGGAGTCTATTATTCCGCTTCCGGACTGTCCCTTGAACTCTGGGCCAACTGGTGCGCCTCCGTGCTGACATTCACCCTCGGCGCTATATTCTTCCGCAAGGGAAAGGCCTCAAAGACCATACTTGTCATAATAGCCCTCAGTTTTCTGTTCTCATCCGTTCTCGTCTGGATTATAACCAGCGTCGGATATGAGCATTGGGAGAATTTCTGGAACACGGATTTCTGCAGTATGGATTTCCCGAGAGGACTCCGCACTCTCCAGATCATTGTCTATACAGTCGCCAATGCGGTTCTTCTCGCAGGCAACTTCTTCAGACTCAAGACTATAAAATATTGATGGCCTATGGAATTCGACAGCAACAAACCCATATACCTGCAGATCGGCGATTCCGTATGCAATAAAATCCTCCGCAAGGAACTTCTCCCGGAGGACAGAATCCTTTCAGTGCGCGAGATGGGGGCTCAGATCGGTGTGAACCCGAATACCGTAGCGCGCTCCTACGAGAAGCTGATGGAGGCCGGAATCATATACAACAAGCGCGGCCTGGGCTTCTATGTGGCGCAGGATGCCCGTGAGATAGTCCTGACCAGAGAACGGAAAGCCTTTCTGGAAACTGAACTTCCCGCATTCCTCAGGAGAATGGAACTCCTGGGGCTGGATGCGCAGGAACTGCTGAAGAAGTGATTCGCCGACACGCATAAGCGGGGAGGGACGTTGCCCACGCACCCGTGTAAATAGGATTTCACCCCGCAGATTTGGCAATTATAATTTTAAATGCCTATATTTGCGGGGTGTATCCGAACCTGAACCGGGATAATTCTGTCACCGGATGAGAGTGTTTATTAAAATAACAGCCGTTCTGATGGCTCTGCTTTGTGTCATTTCCTGCGGGAAAGACGAAGCGGAGCTGGAAGTTGACACTCTGGTCGTATCCGGCACCGTTTTCGCCTCAGACACCGGCGAACCTCTTGAAAATGTGAAGGTTTCCCTTATGGGCTTTGGTTCCGGCGATGAAAAGATGACGATGATGCCTCTTGACACCAAACAGACTTCCACGGACCCTGACGGCGGGTACAAGATTACGCTCATCGGTCCGAAAGCTCAGAAATATTACAAGATAGTGGCTTCCGACGAGTCCTCCCTGCGTGAGGGGGAGAATTACCGGTCTTCCCTGATTCAGTTCTATATCAGTGACGGCACGGCCTATAATCCCCGGACCAAAACCTACACGCTGGTCAGTCAGGATTTTTACCTCAAGAAATAACGGAACAGTGACGCTGATTTGGAATCAGCGTTTTTCATTTGTGCAGAATCGGCCGGTGGCGGGCCCTGAGCGACGCCCTCTCATTGGCTGCAAGCCGCTCACGTTCTGATGCCGGCACCGCGAAGTCGCAGAAACGTTCCCACACCCAGCGCACCGCCTGCGGGCTCGGATGAGTCATATCCTCCGCGTAGAAGCGGTAGTCGCGCAGCTCGTCGAGCAGTATTTCGTAGGACGGGAAGTACTCCGCCTGAGCGGCGAAACGCTGGAGAATCTCATCGATGGAGAGAAGCAAGATGCTCTTGCTCAACTGGTTGGCGTGAGCTCCGTCGCTCAGGTGCCGTATCGGGCTGACGGTGAAAATGAACTTTTTCCCGGAGCCGAGCTCCAGCATCTGCGTGAGGCACTGCGAGACTTCCGCGCAGCTCAGACGCTTGCGCACGAATTCGGCGGCAGGTCTCTTGAGGCAGTTCGAGACCACTTCGCCGCTGTCCGCCCGCAGCCAGCAGTGCGCGGTTCCGAGAGTCACTAGGACTCGGTCGCAGCTCTTCCAGAACGCTGCGGCCTCGTCCAATGCCGCATTGGCATCTGCCAGAAATTCCAGGGCGTCGGAGCGGGCGAAACTCGTGTGGTGGCTGAAGGAGCAGACCAGGCCTGCACCGGCACCCAATTCGACGCAGTCCGATTCAGTGAAATGTTCGCCGCTGCAGAGCCGTCGGATGGCGCTCAGGATGGACTGCGGGTTGTAGAGCGTGCCGAACGGGTTCACGCAGACGCTTAGTCCGGCGTCCTTCATCAGGGCACCGACGCTGTCCGCGAAGCAGCTGCCGAGTATCATTGTTCTGTTCGAGAGACTTATGCTGATGCTGCTCTGCGGGAATTCCACCGGGGTCTGGAGTTTGAGCATAATTTTCTAAATCTGGCTAAATATAGTCACTTTTTCTGCAGGAATCACTAAATTTGAAAGTTTTTGAAACGGGATGAGACGACTGTTTACGATAATTCTGACCCTGGCACTCTGCCTTGACGCTGCCTCGCAGTCCAAGATCTGGGACTGCGACGCTGATTTCGAGTACTGTTTCGACAACCGCGAATTCGACTACCGCCACGTGAACTACACCTCTTCGATGACGATAAACGCGGCGCGGCTCACGCCCTGGGTGGGTCTGAGGATTCCGCAGAAGGATTTCGTAGTGCACTCGCTGCGTGTCGGAGTGGACCTGAAACGCAATATGGGCGAGCAGCTTCCGGCCTCTTCCGCCGTGGACGAGCTGCTTTTCTACTACAATGTCGATGCCCGGCTTCGGCGCGGGCGCATCAGCGGAACTTTCGGACTGTATCCGCGGAAAATGACGGAGGGGGAGTATTCCTATGCCTTTATGTCCGATTCGCTGCGCTTTTTCGACAACAACCTCGAGGGCGTGCTCATAAAATGGCGCAGCCCTCGGCTTTATGCTGAGGTCGGCTGCGACTGGATGGGAATGTACGGGACAGGGCGCCGCGAGCGCTTCAAGATTTTCTCCGCCGGCAGCTGGAGGCTTCAGGAAGGCCTTTCCGCCGGCTGGGCGGCCGTGATGTATCACTACGCAGGATCGACGGGACAGCCCGGAGTTGTGGACAACCACCTCCTGAATCCGTATATCCGCTACGATTTTTCGAATTCCACCAGTCTGGATGAACTTTCGCTCAAGTTCGGGGGCCTGCTGAGCTACCAGTGGGACAGGCTCGAGGACGAGGGCTGCCTGCCGATGGGAGCTGAAATCGAAGTCAATATGCGCTACAGGAAGCTGGGCCTTCGGAACAGCCTCTATGTGGGCGATGACCTGATGCCTTATTACAGCCGCGAGCGCTACGGAAAGAAGTATGGGTCAGAGCTTTACTCAGGCTCGCCCTTCTATCGGGGAGGACGCGGCTATGACAGGCTCGAGATGTATTGGGAGCCTCAGATTGCCGCCTGGCTGCGTCTGAACGTGTCGCTGGTTTTCCATCTGACGGATGAGAAGCAGCCGTTCAGCGGATGGCAGCAGAAGGTGTCGCTCATATTCGACCTGGATTCCTACAGGCATCCGGAGGCTTCATACCACGGCAGGTCCTTTCGCGACAATCGGAGACGGGAATACTCTGGAAAGAAATACAGCTTATGATAATCAGAAAATTTACAGGCATCGCGGCTGCTGCCCTGATGCTGGCCGGAGCTCTTTCGGGCTGCGGCCCTAAAGACGGGGACTATTGCCTCAGAATCCTTACCACCAATGATTTGCACGGAAGTCTTTTCGATTCCACCTATGTGGACGGGAATGTGAAGAATTCCCTTCTCGCCGTGAAATGGTATGTCGACAGCGTGCGCAGCGCGGCGGGGGAGGATAATGTGATCCTGCTCGATGACGGGGATTTCCTTCAGGGGAACAATTCGGTGTATTATTTCAACTATGTCGATACTCTCACTCCGCACATCTTCCCGCGTATGGCATCCTATATGGGCTATGACGTGGTTGTAGGCGGAAACCACGACATCGAGACCGGGCACAGGGTTTATGACCGCGTGGCCTCGGAGCTGGAGGCCGCGGGGATTCCGTTCCTTGCCGGGAATGCGATACGTAACGATAACGGGAAGCCGTATTTCCCTTATTATACGATACTTAAACGGGCAGGCCTCAAAATCGCGGTCCTGGGCTACGACAATGCGAACATAGCCGCCTGGCTGAACGAATCCCTCTGGAGCGGTATGACTTTCAAGTCGCTGATTCCGCTGGTTCAGGAGAACGTGGATGAGGTCATCGCCCGCGAGAATCCTCAGGTGGTAGTGGTCGCCGTGCATTCCGGAACCGGCCGCGGAGACGGCTCAGTGCTTGAAAGTCAGGGACTTGACCTCTTCAATTCCCTTCAGGGAGTGGATGTTCTGGTCTGCGCCCACGATCACGCTCCGTTCGTGGTGACAAAGGACGGGCACGCTCTAGTGAATTCCGGAAGCCACGCGCGCAATCTGGGTTACGCCGAGGTGAATCTGACCGTCTCCGGCGGTAAGGTGGTGTCGAAATCGGCTTCATCCTCCCTTATAAGAGTCGACCGCAACCGTGCCGACAGGGCTATGGACGAAGCGTTCCACAAGGATTACGAGGCTGTGAAGGCGTTCACTCTGCGCGAAGTGGGTGAGCTCAAGGCTGACCTTCGAACCCGCGATTCCTTCAGCGGTATGTGCCCGTATATCAATCTGATACAGACTGTCAGCCTGCAGAGCACCGGTGCACAGATTTCCTTCGCAGCTCCGTTGAGCTTCAATTCCACCGTGAAGGCCGGAACTCTGGTCTATAATGACCTTTTCACGATCTATCCTTATGAAAATCAGATATATCTGATGAGCCTGAGCGGCGCGGAGATACTTAAATACCTCGAGTATTCCTATGATCTCTGGATCCAGTCGCCGGCCTCCGGTCACGTGCTGAAGATAAAGGACCGTCCGGATCCCCGCACCGGTACCGTCAGGTGGTCGTTCGTGGAGCGTAGCTACAACTTCGACTCCGCCGCCGGCATCAACTACACCGTCGATGTCACCAAGCCTGCCGGGCAGAGGGTGCAGATATCTTCTCTTGCCGACGGCACGCCGTTCGATGCTGACACAATGTACAGGGTGGCAATGACTTCCTATCGCGCGGCGGGTGGCGGAGGCCATCTTCCTCAGGGCATCGGCCTGACTCCGGAGCAGATAGAGGAGCGCACGCTCGACAAGTTCCCGGAGATCCGCAATCTTCTCTACGAGTACCTCCAGACTAACGGGGCCATTGACCCTGAGGTGGTTGGAGATCCAGCCACCATCGGGTCCTGGAGCTTCGTTCCGGAAAAGACCGTGAAGCCTCTGCTCGAGAAGGATATGAAACTTATGTTCGACAGAAACTGATTTTCGAAGCCCTCCTTTTTTCTGTCTGAGGTGGGGCTATTTCTCTGATGTTCAAGCGGATAGTCATCGCGTGCGATTCGTTCAAGGCTTGCCTTTCCTCGCCTGATGTGAATTCGGCGGTCGAGGAAGGGCTGCGCGCAGCCGGACTCGCTGATGTTGAGGTAGTTAAGTTTCCGCTGGCAGACGGCGGCGAGGGCACGGTTGACGCGCTCGTGCATTCCTGCGGCGGCGAGTACGTGGAGCGCGAGGTCTGCGGCCCGCTCGCCTGGGGAGAGGATTTTCCGCGGTCTTCCGGCCAATCTTTTCCCGGCCGTTCCGGCCAATGTGATTCTTTTATTGGCCGTTCCGGCCAATCCGGTATTGATTCCGTCGCACAGTCTTCTTCGCTTCCTT
>CAVCRS010000039.1:0-3813 GCA_963604635.1 Faecalibacillus sp. | reverse complement strand
CCGCGGTGATTCTTTCCGTGGAGATGCGTCCGGACAATAATATCGTGGCGTTCGGAAAGGACGTCGACAAGGTTCTCGAAGAGTTTATGGCGGATGCGCCGGACAGCGTAACCATCTCACGCATAACTGATCAGCCTAAGGTGGTGGGGACTTCCGTGTGGTCGTTCCTGCGGGATCTGGTAATCTCGATGCTCGTGGTTATCGCGGTGATGCTGCTGCTATTCCCGATGCGCTCGGCGCTCATCGCAAGCTCGGGCGTGCCTGTCTGCACGGCCATTGCGGTGGCTCTGATGTACACCTTCGGAATCTGTCTGAACACGGTTTCGCTGGCGGCGCTCATAGTGGTGCTGGGTATGATAGTGGACGATTCGGTCATCACGATGGACGGGTATATGGACAAACTGGGCAAGGGGATGTCGCGGCTCGAAGCCGCCTGCGCAAGCGCCCAGGAACTGTTTATGCCTATGTTTATGGCTACGCTCGCCATCTCGGCGATGTTCTTCCCGATGAGAAACATCATTTCCGGGTATCTGGGAGACTTCGTGGACACCTTCCCGTTCGTGATTGCCTTCTCGCTTATGACTTCGCTGGCCTACGCTATTCTGGTGGTGCCGTCATTCGAGGTCCGCTATATCCACAGCGCCCGTGCGACCGGAAACGGTCTGCTCACGAGGATGCAGAACCGGATGTTCGCAGGTCTTCAGAACGGCTATGAGTGGCTGCAGGACAAGTGTTTCCGTCATCCTTTCGTAACGATTCTGGGCGGACTCTGCGCCATCGGGCTCGGACTTCTGATGTTCACCCGGATCAATGTCCAGCTGATGCCTATGGCCTCCCGTCCGCAGTTCGTGGTGGAGGTCTATCTGGATCCGTCGGCGGATCTGAAGAAGACTCAGGAAGTTTCGGATTCGCTTTCGAGGATGCTCAGGCGCGATGACCGCATCGTTTCCGTGACAGAGTTCATCGGAACCGGAACTCCGCGATTCCACGCGACTTACGCCCCGATTCTTCCTGGAAAGAACATCGCTCAGCTTATCGTGAACACCAAATCGGAGAAGGCCACGGAGTCCTTCCTTGCGGAATGTGAGGATTACTATGAATTCTATTTCCCTGAGGCTCAGGTGCATTTCAAGCAGATGGCATATCAGGTGGCCTCTTCCCCTGTGGAGGTTCTGGTCAGCGGGGATGATTACGGGACGCTGAAGCCTGTGGCCGAGCAGATCGAAAGTTTTATGGAGACTGTCCCGAGTCTGAAGTGGGTGCACAGCGACGCAGACTGGGACCTGGGGTCCATCTCGCTGGAAATGAACGAGGAAGAGTCCTCGCGTGTGGGCGTGAACCGCACGCTTATGAATCTCTCCCTCGCCGGAACCCTGGAGGGGCTTCAGATTTCCTCCATCCGCGAGGGGGATGAGGAGATTCCGGTGAATCTCTATACTTCGAATCTCAATGATGACAGCCCTTACGAGGCTCTCTCGAACACTCTCGTGCCGACTTCGTTTCCGGGACTCTCGGTTCCGGTGCGCCAGGTGGCGGATATGACCCCTGACTGGGAGCCGGAGAGGCTTTGTCGCGTGGACGGGCGCGCCTGCATCACGGTGGGCGCCGACCTGAAGTACGGCCAGAGCCAGCCTGTTCCGATGCGCGATGTGCGCAAGTTTCTTAAGACTCTGGAACTTCCTGAGGGTGTGGAGGTTTCGCTCGGCGGACTGAACAGCATAAACGGTACGGTCGGCCCTGAAATCGCCCTGTCGTTCTTCGCTGCGGTGATGGTGCTGTTCTTTCTGCTGGTATTCCATTTCAAGAAGATTTCGCTCGCGGTTCTGACCGTAATCCTCTCGTCCATCTGCCTTTTCGGCGCGTTCTTCGGACTCTGGCTCTTCGGACTGGACTTCTCGCTGACGGCCGTTCTCGGACTCATCAGCCTGGTGGGCATCATAATACGAAACGGAATCATAATGTTCGAGTATGCGGAGGAGCTCCGCTTCGAGCACGGTCTTCCGGTCAAGGAGGCCGCGGAGGAGGCGGGCAAGCGCCGTATGCGTCCGATCTTCCTGACTTCCAGCACGACAGCGCTCGGCGTTCTGCCGATGATCATCAGCGCAGACCTGCTCTGGATGCCGATGGGCGTAGTGATCTGCTTCGGCACGCTCCTCTCGATGATTCTCATAACTCTCATAATGCCAGTGTCTTACTGGCTCATCTTCAGAGGCTCCGAGAAGAAGTTGCAGGCGGCCGCTGTCGCGGCCAATTCCGATACGCCATCCTCAAATGATTAATCCGACCATTAAAGAAAAATATGATGATTAAAAAATTATATATGATTCCGCTGCTCATCGCCTGCAGTTTCGCCGCTTCGGCTCAGAATTCTGTCGATTACGATACTTCTGCGGCTGACGGTTCTGAAACATCGACTGGAGTTACGGCAGTTACGCTGACACTCGGGGACTGCCGCGAGCGCGCACTTTCGGACAATGCATATATGCGCAACGCGGCGCTGGACGTCCGTGCCGCCCGGCTTCAGAAGCGCGAGGCTCTCTGGGAGTACTTCCCGAGGGTTTCGGCAGTGGCGGCGGGCTATTGGGCGCACAAGCCCCTCATAGATATGTCGGCAGAGGATATTCTGGGCGAAAGTTCTCAGGCGCTGATAGCCGGTATGAGCCAGATGTATGGTATAAACACTTCATTCTCAGGCTTTGACAAAGGTTGGGCCGGGGCCGTTCACGCTATTCAGCCTGTATTTGCAGGAGGCCGCATCGTGAACGGAAACCGGCTTGCCGCGGTCGGAATGGAGGCAGCTCAGTTGCGTCTGGACATACAGAACCGCAAGACCGTGAATGAGGTGGAGGAAATCTGGTGGCAGGGAGTTTCGCTTCAGGACAAGCTCGAAACCCTTGATTATCTGGACTCTACATTGGACACCCTCTATGCTAATCTTTCCGATGCCGTGGTCGCCGGGCTCTCCGCCGAGACAGAGACGCTGCAGCTGGAGCTGAAGAACACAGGATTGGCTGCAAGCCGCAGGAAAGTGGAGAGTGGAATCAGGCTCTGCAAGATGAATCTGCTGAATGCCATCGGAATGGAGTACAGCGTGACTCGCGCCGGCGCGGCTGACGGACGTCCGTATCTGGATGATGTGGTGCTGGATATGCAGTCTTCTCTGCCTGAGACGCCGGATTCATATTGGCGGGACGCCGAGTCGGTGGTTATGCAGATGGATGAAACTCAGTTGCTTGCGCTGCAGGTGAAGTCCAAGCGGCTGGAGAAGAAGATGGCGGTGGGGGAGGCTCTGCCGCAGGTGACCGTGGGTGTCGGTGCGGGTTATTATGACCTGAACGATGCGGGGAAGTCGAATGCCGTGGCGTTCGCGACGGTGCAGATTCCGCTTTCGGACTGGGGCAAGACCGCGCGCAAGGCTCAAAGGCTTGAAACTGAGGTGCAGAAGGCTGAGAACGAGAGGGATTATCTTCAGAAGCAGCTGCGGCTTCAACTCGACAAGCTCTGGCTGGACCTGACATCGGCTTACGACCAGTGGCAGCTCGCCGAGCAGTCTCTGAGCACTTCGCAGCGTCTCTACGACACGGCTCTCTCGAACTACTCCGCCGGCCTCATTCCGCTGCAGGAACTGCTTGATGCAGAGACGACTCTGCGGACCGACTCGTCTTCGCGCTGCGATGCCCTCATCGCTTACCGTAACGCTGTGCGGGAGTATCTGGCTATGTAGGTAGGCGGTACATCGAAAAGCGCGAATAACGTTTTAAATGTTACTCTCGATGTGAAAAATAACAATGAGAAGTGCAAAATATCGTTTTA
>CAVCRS010000038.1:0-6495 GCA_963604635.1 Faecalibacillus sp. | reverse complement strand
TGGACTGGTTCCTCACTGACTGGAACGCCACTTACGGAGAGGCCATCGCCATCATCCCGTTCCTCGCGCTCATCGCATATATGATTTATGCATCATTAAAGAAAGATAAAATTTAAAAAACAGTCATAAAATGGAAAAGTTATCAGATAGATTTCTCAGATATGTCGCAGTGGACACGCAGTCCTGCGAAGAGTCCGAGAGCCAGCCGAGCAGCGCAAAACAGCTGAACCTGCTGCGGATGCTGCGCGACGAACTGAAGGCAATGGGCGTCGAGGCACAGCTCGACGAGTACGGTTATGTTATGGGACGCATAGCGTCCAATATTGACACTCCTGCGCCGAAGATCGGTTTCATCGCTCACGTCGACACATCTCCGGACGCCTCCGGAGCGGACATCAAGCCTCAGATCATCGAGAACTATGATGGCGGCGACATCGCCCTGAAGGGCGTGGAAGGCCTGTACCTGAAGCCGTCAGAGTTCCCGGAACTGCTTGCCCACAAGGGCAAGACCCTTATCACCACCGACGGCACCACCCTGCTCGGAGCAGATGACAAGGCCGGTGTGGCGGAGATTATGAACGCCGTTCAGTACATCTGCGAACATCCTGAGTACAAGCACGGTGAGATACGCATCGGCTTCACTCCGGATGAGGAGATCGGCCGCGGAGTGGTCAAGTTCGATGTGAAGAAGTTCGATGCCGACTACGCCTACACGATGGACGGCGGCGATATCGGGGAGCTGGAGTTCGAGAACTTCAACGCCGCTGCCGCCACTATCCGCATCCAGGGCCGCAACGTGCATCCGGGCTATGCGAAGGGCAAGATGAAGAACGCCCTGCGCATCGCTATGGAGCTGGACAGCCTGCTACCTGCCGAGCAGAAACCGGAATATACCGAAGGCTACGAAGGATTCTTCCATCTGATCGGTATGGGCGGAACCGTGGAGGAGGCCACCCTTTCATACATCATCCGCGACCACGATAT
The DNA here is from genome assembly GCA_963604635.1 of Faecalibacillus sp. Lineage (GTDB taxonomy): Bacteria > Bacteroidota > Bacteroidia > Bacteroidales > UBA932 > Cryptobacteroides. The sequence goes on along the minus strand of CAVCRS010000038.1, from coordinate 5,511 downwards.
GCTTCTGTACGAGCATCGCAAGAAGGTTATGCAGGACTGCGTGGACTTCATCAACAACAAATACGGCGCGGGCACGGCGACAGCCGAAATCCGTCACCAGTATTTCAATATGAGAAAGGAGGTAGAGCCTCATTTCCAGATAGTTGAGAAGGCCAAAAAGGCTATGGAGATGGCCGGTGTGAAGCCTAAGGTCCAGCCTATCCGCGGCGGCACCGACGGAGCGAACCTCTCATATATGGGTCTCCCGTGTCCGAACATCTTCGCCGGCGGTCTGAATTTCCACGGCAAGATGGAGTTCGTGCCTGTCGAGAGCATGGAGGCTGCATCTCAGGTAATCCTGAACATCATCACCCTCTTCGCTGAAAAGTAAGCTCTGACACCTATAAAAAAAAGACTGGCTGAAGTGATTTTCAGTCAGTCTTTTTCATTTCCTCTCCGGTCCCCTGCCCGGGATTGTCAGAAGAAACATTCCCGGAATCTTTCTTCGGTTTCTTCCGGGCGGCTTTGGCGTCGGCTCGGGCCTTCGCTTTCTGGTATTTCAGAATATATTTTTCACGCTTCAGGCTGTCCTGATACTCTTCTTTCTGATTGGCCATCAAGACTTTAAGGTTCGCGGCCCGTTTTTTCGCCATAGCCTTCTCCTCCTTCGCAGCCGCCTTGGCGGCATCCCGGGCATCAAGTTCAGCCCATCGGGCCTCCTTCGCCGCAGTCCGGGCCTCCCGCTTTGCAGCCCGATCAGCCTTCTTCTTTTCCCGCAGCTGCTGCGCAGTCAGAGGCGGTGCCCCCGCAGCGGAAAGCGAGTCCTTCGGCGCGACGGCAGAGGTATCTGCCGGAACGCCGTCCAAGCCCACAAGTCCCTCACGCAAAAGCTTTTCCATTTCGAGGCTGTCTGCGACAGCCAATGAATCTATGTCCTTGAGGACTTCAGCGAGAAGTGTATCTGCGATGACCTGCAGGCTGTCTGCAAGACGGAGACTGTCCCGAAGGGCCGCGTCGTTGATGCGCCTTGCCTGACGCAGGGAATCGTGGCGGGCGAGTTCCATCTTCATATCGGCTATATGTCCCGGGAAATATTTTTCCGTGAAACGGAACGCCGGCTGCGGACGGTTATCATAAGACTCTCTCTGTGAAGGCCTTATGGCAATATCTGTAATGTCTTTTCTTCCAGTAGGCCTCTTGTCCGGATCCCAGCGGAAGCCTTTCAGCTGACGCTCTTCCTTAGGAAGCTGCACCACAGGATAAGCGTCATTCTTGGGATTCTCGAAATAGAAGATCCTGTCTAGCTCCCCACCCTTGAACATTGCCGAAAGCATCTTGCTCTCCACCTTGTTCACGGTCGCAAAGGCGTCATTCTCTTTCAGATAGAAGAGGGCTGCAGAGCCTCCCAGGGCATCGAAACGTCTCAGGGAAGTGCTGTCGTCGAAATAGGCCATCACCTCGGCCCCGCGAATCTGGTCGAAGCAGAGGGAGTCCTCCTGGATGGTTATGAAAGCGTTCGACATAAGGCTCGCGCGATCCATCCGCTGATTGCGGATGATGACCGTGAGACTGTCGGAGGTGTATTGACGGTTGCCTTCATTCCATACTATAGGCTCTTCAAAAAGACGGGCAAGCGAGTCCAGATCGCAGTATTCCAGGGAGTCACAGGCCACCTGCATATCGCTGCGGTAAATTCGCACGTGCCCGCGGCCGGAAAGGAAACCGAGTTTCACAGAATCCGCAGCCGTGCGTATGACTTCAGGGGCGGAGAGACTGTCGGAGGCGAATGCGAGGCTGTCGATTGCCGGAGTCACCGCACTGTCCGCGGCGATACTGAGTGTGTCGGAAGGGACAGAGAGCGAGTCCGTTACGGGATTGGACGCGGGAGCGGCCCCGGAAAGTTGCAGAGTGTCAGCGGGTTCGGCCGGAACGGGATTGGACGCGGGAGCGGCCGCCTCCTCCGTCTGAGTATCGCCCTCAGACTCTTCGGACTTTTCGGCGTTCTCCGCAGCTTTTTCCGCCGCCTGCGACGCCGCCAATGCCGCAGCCTTCGCCGGATCGTTCTTCGCTGCCTCTTTGGCCTCCTCCTCCGCAGCCTTCGCCGCGGCCTCGGCAGCCTTGCGCCTGTACTCCGTAACCGGGTCAATCTCAACGTCTTTCAGTCTCTGCTCGGCAGCCTTGTAGACCGACTCCGGAATCATAAATTTCGGCACTGCGCGATAGACGAAGCGGTTGGCGCCCATATAGAGCGTATCGACTCCGCCGCCCTGCATCTCGGTCTGCGCAGCGACCGCCGCGTTGCCCTCCATCGTGAGGGTGGAAACGCTGTCCTGATAATGGAAATAGTCCGAGACGCCGACCATACTGCGCGTGCTGTCCTTTATCTGGACGTTGCCGTGCATCACGACATCGTTTATCGCCTGGTTGTAGTAGAGACTGTCCGCCCACACCTCGCGCGTGTCGGTCATTCCGTGCACGTGGTTGCGGAAGAAGAACAGGCTGCTGTCGCGGTTGTACCAGCCGAAGTCGGCCGAAAGCATATCGCCCCTCTTCCACGCGTCGAAGCCGCCGTAGAACGTGGCGATCGACGAATCCGTGCGGTATTTCAGCGACTGCGTGCGTATGAACACCGTGTCGGTGAACATATTGACGTTTATCTCGAAGGTGAAGAGCTTGCGTTTGGACTCGTAGAATCCGTCCAGGCTCTCGATGACCTGCCCGTCCTTGTCGCGCATCGAAGCACCCTGCGTGAAGATGGCCATACTGTCCTTCGTGTTGTAGTCCATATTGTTGGTCCTCAGGATGTTGCCATCCTTGTCACGAAGCTCGACCAGGTTGCCGCGGAACTTGGCGACGTCATCATTGATGAAATAGTCCATCAGAGATGAGGTGAGCATTGTCGATTCCTGGGTGATCTTTACGTTGCCCTTGAAATGAATGACCTGCTCATCGACGTCCCAGAGGGTCGTGTCGGCGGAGAGGTATGTGTCATTGTGCAGGAAACGGGCATCGATGGCTTTACGGTAGTTTCTGGCGTTCTCCTGGATGAACTGGACAGAAGCCGCGTTCATCAGCCGCACGAGACTGTCGGTCCGCTCGTGATTCTGTGCATTGGACACGAGTGGAAGCAGCAGCGCAAAAGCAAGAAGGAGTAGTCGCCGCGTAAAGCTCATTCCTTATTCTTCTTCTCTGAATTTGGTGGCCCAGGCCGAGCGTTCGAACTCGCAGTCCTTGAACAGAGGGTCGATTACGATGTAGGTGGCCTTTATCTTCTCATTCACGAACTTGTCTATCGCCTGATTCTGCCTGTCCTGAATGACCTGGTTCGAAATTTCTGTGAAGTCATTCATATAAGTGGCTGTATGAGAAGGGATTATCTTGTCGAGACGGACAATCTTGTACACGAGGTTTCCGTCACGTCCTTCGTTGTCGAGCGAGGCGATAGGCTCTGAAATCTCGCCTTCCTTGAGGTCCTTTATCGCGAGGTAGTCGGCAGGCTTGAGCTGGTCGATCTCGAAATATGCGGAACCGGTATTGGGGTCCGCCATCTGGCCGCCGTTGGTCTTGGTGGCAGGGTCCTCGGAGTAGAATCTCGCCGCGAGCTCGAAAGTGAGCGCCTTGTTGTTAATCTCGGTACGGATGCTGTCCAGAGTGTGGAAAGCCTTGTCCTGGTCCTCCTGGGTGTACTGAGGCTTGAGGAGGATGTGGCGGGCGTTGAACATATCTCCCTTTTTCTCAAGCACTTCGATGATGTGGAATCCGTCCGGGGTCTCCACGATCTGGGAGATCAGTCCCGGTTTGAGGGCCATTGCCGCATCGGAGAATGCCGGCCAGAAGATGGATTTCGACGCCATTCCGAGTTCGCCGCCCTTGCGTGCGCTGCCGGGATCCTCGGAGTAGATGCGTGCGAGGGTGGAGAATTTCTCGCCGTTCAGGATTCTCTCGCGCAGGGCGAGGAGTTTCTCCTTCACCGCCATAGCCGCGGCCTCGCGGTCAGGATAGATGCAGATCTGACTGATCTGGTATTTTATCGGGACCGTAGGGAGCTTGGAAAGGTCCACAGTGTCAATGTATTGTCTTACATCGTAAGGAGTGATGTCCGGCACGGCTGACGCGATGTTGCTCTGCTCCTGCTGGGTGAGGCTGAGTTCCTCGAGCTGGGTCTTCCACTCCTGACGGAGCTTGTAGAGAGGCTTTCCGAAGTACTCCGCCACCTTGTCGTCTCCGCCGAGGGCGGTGCGGACTTCATCCAGGCGGCTGGAAAGCTGGGAATCCACCATATCGTTGTTTACGGTGAGGGAATCGACTCTCGCCTGCATCAGGAACAGTTTCGACGTCATCATCGACTCGAGCTGCTCACAGCGCATATTCTTGTCGGAATACATACCCTGCGCCTTCATCATCTGTGCCTGGGACTCGATGTCGGCAAGGGTGATCATTTCATTTCCCACGACCGCCACGGTCTTGTCGATGAGTCCGCCGTCATATTTCTGGGCGAAACACAGTGAACCGGTGCCGAGCAGCATTGCCGCGATGGCGAGATTTCTCAATATTCTGTTCATTTGCTAATAAATTACGAAATTTTGTTTGTCGAGGGCATCATCAAGCAAGTCCCGTTCCAAATCTGTGAAGAGGGCGTGTTTTCTGGTGCTTAAAATGATGTCGCGTATGCGGTCCTCGCAGTATTCGACAGGGGCGAGGGTGCCTCCGCGCTTGAGGTCGCAGATATAGGCCACGCGCAGGTCGCCGTTTTCGGTATCCATCTCGATGTAGCCGTTCCTGAGGCCGGAAAGCATTGTGGCATAGTCTGTTTCAAATTCTTTCGCGAGCGTGACGGCGGTTATCCACCTGTCTGAATAGTCGAAGTATCTGAGCGCAGATGAGTAGGCCAGGCTATCGGCCTCCATCAGGTCATCATATTTTTCGGAAGACATTTTCCTGATGATGCGCTCGCGGTTCGGCGAGTCCTTCATTATGTTCAGGTAGCGGGCTTTGACGATGGGCACGTCGAGGATGAAAAGATCCTTGTGCTCATTGTAGTAAGTCTCTATCTCCGAATACGTTATGACGGTATCGAGGCGTTCGTTCAGGTATCTCTGCTCGTAGCGGAACCTCAGCAGGGAGTTTCTGTATTCCTCGAGTTCCTTCGTGACATCCTTTTCCGCTTTCGAGAGCTGCATATCGGCCATCTCGACGAAGAGTTTCTCTGTGGCCCAGGACTTTATGTACTGCAGGGCGAGGTTCGTGCTGTCTTCGGAACTCAGGCCTGAAGGGATATAGTCCTCAAGCTGCGATCGGTACAGTTTCTCACGGCCGACCTTCGCCACGACTTCTCCATCGTGGATGAAGTTGCTGATCCTTTCGCAGGACAGCAGGCAGAGCGACAGGGCGCCGAAGAGTATGATGTGTTTTACTTTCATTCCGCTAATAACTTGCAAATATAGCAATATTTTCTCGCTATACGCATTGTATGCGAGGTTTCGGTGATAGCGCGATGGCGGGTGGGGGGGGATTGTCGGCAGGGAGGGGAGG
>CAVCRS010000037.1:0-40026 GCA_963604635.1 Faecalibacillus sp. | reverse complement strand
CAGGCTCGATATCCTTGGCCATCAGATAGTTGTAGATATCTGTCTGAGGGTCTCCCGTCTTGTTCTCCTCAGGGAAATATTTGTAGAACTGATCTTGAACCTCCTTGTCCTGGGAAGCCACCTTGGCGTAAGTCGCCGTCATATAGTTGTATCGGCGGTCGCTGCGGGTGACGTTCGTGATGTTCCAGATGGCGTTGGCGCCGGCCGCATCCTGAAGAGGACCGCGGGAAAGGGCGTAGGTATAGCGCAGAGGATGACCGGTCTTGCCGTAGGTCTTCACCCATTCGCCATTGGCGAAGATGCTTGGGTTCAGAGGAACTCCGGCCTTTTCCTCTTCGGCATACTGGGCCTTGAGGTCGGCGTCATCAATGGCGTCCAGAAGGCCCACTCCGTAGACTCCGATGGTGGATTCCAGACGAACTCTCACATTGCTGTGGTCCACTGTAGTAGTGACACCGTTCTTGGTGACCTCGAGAGGAACGTAATATGCGTCCTCAGGGATGGTTACTTCCGGATAGATAAGAGTATAGGTCTCACCGTCAGGGAATTTGTTGCCCCATTCGTCCTGATATGAGAGCCAGTCGATCTTGATCTTGGTCTCGTCCACAGGTGCCTTGAAAGGCTCGACTGCTAGGGTCTGAGGCATACCGGTGAGGGAGCTGAGATAAGTGTCAGTGTCATCGGTAATTACGAGAAGATAGCCGTTGGTCATCCGGTCAGCCCTGTATTCAGTCTGACGGCGTCCGTGGCTGTAGTTGGGATGGCAATAGAGACAGCCGCGGCGGACCATAAGAGGTCCGAGGCCGTGGAAGGCTCCGTCCTTGTTCTGGTTGTAGTCTCTTTCGAAGAGCTGTTCGCCGTTCTTGAAGGCCTGGACCATACCCTCGCTTTCTACAACGGGAGTAGGCTGCTCATACGCGGAAGCGCTTGAATTGAAAGCTGTTCCGAGCTTTCCGCCTGCGTACCATTCGTCGCTGAGCTCCACCGGCTGTGGAGTCTTGTTTTCATTCTTGTCACAGGCGGCAAGAACGAGAAGTGAAGCGGCAATCCAATATAATTTTTTCATAAATTTCGAGCAGATATGACAGGGTATTTTTTGAAATATATACCTTTCTTAAATACCCCGCCTTTTTCTTTAGTGACTTTTCAGGAATTATTTAGTCATTGATAAGTGCCTGACGTGCAGTCTCGAGTGCGGTGTTCAGGGCATCGCAGGCGTCGATGGCTTCCTTGACCTTGGCGTCCTTGTAGTTCTTCACGAATGGTCTCGGCATAGCGTCGATGGCCTTGAGACAGTTCTCCAGGGCGGAGACCACTCCGTCATTGGCTGACTTGTCAGCCGATGAAACATAAGCGCTTACGCTGTTCGGTTGTGCGGAAGTCGCACCGAGTTTGCCGAAGTAAGCGCTGCGGATGCTGACCACGTTGTCGTAGAAGTCGGTGATTGAGTTCCAGGAGTGCGGGGACTCGATGTAGTTGACGTCTTCGCCCGTGTATGGCTTGCCGATCTTGGAGTTGCCGACCTCATCGATGATGTCCTTGCAGCCCTCGATGATCTGCTCGCTGCCTGCAGTGACTGATTTCCAGACACTTCCGGCCTGTCCGCAGAGTTTCATCTGCTCGCCGAAGTCGTCTTCCGGCTCTGCCTCGGCATCCTCGAGAATGGTCTGCTTCTCGGCGGTGATGTTGTCCATTCCGGCCCAGGCCGCCTCGAGGCGGCAGGCATTGACCGCAAGGTCGCGTGCAACTGCGACTACATATTTGAGCTCCACGTCGGAGATTTCGGAGGCTTTGCGGGTCGCGCCGTCACGGAAAATGATGTATTCGATGCCGTGGAAGCCTACGAGGCCGTTATTGAGGTTGGAAACTACGTTGTCGATGTCGGCCATCATCTTCTCGCTGCCCAGCAGGTTCTCGAGGGCTACGCGGTCGAGCGGCCAGGTGTCGATGTGAGGGTCGATGGAGTATTTCGAAGCGGCGCCGAAGAGGAATGCTTCGCTCCACTCCCAGTACTGGCGTGCGCTTTTCCAGAGTTCGCAGGCGCTGCTGACTGCGGCATCGGTCTTGCTGCTTTCGAGTGCCTCGAGGGCTGCCTGGAGGCTCAAACACTTGTCTGCGAGGGCCTTGTAGGTCGGGATGACGGTCTGGTCAACGAATTCCTCGTTCGCTTTCTGGAGTTTTTCCTCCTTTGCGTTCGTTGGATCTGTGCTGTTCTTGTCGCACGAGGCTGCGGCGAGAACCATTGCTGCCATTGCAGCGAGTGTAAATACTTTCTTCATATTTCTGTATAGTTATTTGTTTATTTTCTGTCGAAGAAGCCGGCGAAGGCGATGCCGAGGGTGAGAGACGGCTCGTCATTGAATGGGGCTTCGTAGTAACGCTTTGAGTATTCGGCCTTTATGATGATGTCCTTGATCGGATACCAGTTGATGCCGAAGGCGATGCGGTGCTTGCCAACCCACGGGTAGTCGAGCACGCCGGCCGCGACCTTGTACATCGCGTCGTAGTACTCGCAGTGCGCGAAGACATAGCACTTGTCATCTGTTTTATTGAAGTGCGCCAGCACGTCATAACCTATCTCGAAGCTGCCCACGATGGCGTCCGACCCCACTGCGTTGCGCGACGAAGGCGAATCGGCGGACATATTGTTCTTGTTGAAGGCCGTGATTTCGGCGGAGTTGTCCAGATGGGCGTAGTCGAAAACGCCGCGGGCGATGATGTTGTGGTCATTGTAGGTGAAATCGACGGAGGCGATATAGACGCCGCCCTTGCAGTCCTCGTATTTCTTGTTCTTGGTCAGGGAATTGCTGAAGCTGGTGCCGTAGTAGCCGCTGAGGCCTACACGCAGTCCTTTGATGGATGTGTTGTCGAGTCTGAAGGCTCCGGCGTAGGAGTTCGCAATCTTGAATTCGTAAGGGGAACCGGCTCCGCTCTGGATGAAGTTTTCGGTGCTGAAGCGGTCTGAATCCAGGCCGGGGAGGAACAGGAGTTCGTATTTCCAGTCTTTGTTATGGCCGAAGGAACCGAAGGCTTCCAGGCCGACTTCGTGCCAGGTGCAGGGGAGGATGGTGTTTTCGCCTTCCTGGCGGTAGCCTGTAAAGAATTCATTCGGAAGGTGATGACTGTTCGTGAGACCTACCGGAACTATGATCATACCGGCTTTGATGTTGAATGCCGGGTGGATGGTTTTCTGGATCCAGGCCTGCTCGAGGGCCACTTCGCCGCCGCGTTCGATCTCGCTTTCGTATTCGCCTGTCTCGTCGGCCTCAAGTTCTACCGCACTTTCGGTACCGCCGTGCTCGAATTCGATTTCGGTGCCGAGGCTCCAGCCCTTGCCGAAGTCATAACCGAGATTGATGACGAAATGCGGCAGGTCGAAACGGCCGTGGCTCTTGTCGTCAGCGTATTTTTCAGGGGTGATGTATCTCTGCCAGGCGTCGCTGTAGAAGTTTCTGCCGTACATCGCTTCGCCGTAGCCTCCGATGGTCAGCCGCTGGCTCTGACCTTGTGTCAGGGTTTCCGTCTGAGTTGTCGTCTGGCTATCCGTCAGAGCCTGAGATTCCGTCTGAGTTGCCGTCACTGTCCGGACTTGTGCGGACATCGTCACTGCAGCCAGCAGGAGCGCTGAAGTCAAGATCAGTTTTTGTTTCATATTCGTCTTTATTTTCACATTCTATATGTCCCTTCTTTTTCTTCGTTCATTCGCCTCACGGGACCTTTTTCAATTCAGATGGGCCACTACTTCCACCTCCTCCAAATTCGTTGCAAAATTACTCCCGCTCTCCCTATCCGGTCAATCACCCGATTTCGGTAAATCTCCCCCGCCCCGTCTAACCACATTTCGGTATTAATCGTTTACACCCGTCATTTCATTTGTGTACGCGGGGGATTTGTCCTATTTTTGCCGTCGGATTTCCGGAAGGAAAGAAGATTTAACAGTCCAGCCGTTACGGAGAGCACGCATTTTCAATATGGTTAACTTGCGAAACGTGAAGAAGTTATGAATTTTACCGGTCTCATCATAGGTCTGTCGGCGTTCCTTTTCATAGGGATGTTCCACCCCATTGTCATCAAAGCCGAGTACCGCTTCGGCACCGGCTGCTGGTGGGTATTTCTCGTGGCGGGACTGCTCGCCGCCGCCGCTTCGCTCCTGATCCACGGTTACATACTCTCCACCGTCCTGGGCGTTTTCGCATTCTCCTGCTTCTGGAGCATTCTCGAAGTCTTCGAGCAGAAGACCCGCGTCGAAAAGGGCTGGTTCCCAGCCAATCCGCGCCGCATCCATACCTACAATTTCCGCAAGAAGCAGTAGCCTTTTTCCCTCCGCCTTTCATTCTTTCATTCATTCCTCCACCCTGCCCTTCCCATCCGGTAGGGAGCGTTTTCCGCAGTTTTCACTCCCTACTGGATGCTTTGAAGTTGCCCCGATGTCCGTTTTGTAATTTTGCGAATATCGGAAGTTACACTAAAACGTTATTTTGCAACTCTCACTGTACTTTGGTACATCGAAAGTAACATCTAAAACGTTATTTGCATTTTTCGAATCACTTGTGCGGTCACTGAGCTTGTCGAAGTGCCGCTTCAGCGGGATTTACATCTTCAGGAATTGTCAGTAGAAATGCCTACTTTTGCACCGTTATGATGAAACTTGCTATTTTTGACCTTGACGGCACGCTGCTGGACACAGCCGCGGACCTCGGTGATTCGTGTAATTACGCGCTCCGTCAGTGCGGTTTCCCTGAGCACCGCCTTGATGAATATTATCAGATGGTAGGCCGGGGCATATATAACCTCTTTCGCGCCGCGATGCCTGAAGAAAAGGTCACTGAAGATAGTGTACAGAGGATGGCCGGCTATTTCCTGCCATATTATGACGTCCATAAATGTGACCTCACAAGGCCCTACGATGGCATCCGTGAAATGTTTAAGAAACTCTCCGAGTCCGGCGTCCGTTTCGCCGTCGCCTCGAACAAATACCAGGATGGAGCCGAAAAACTCATCGCCCATTTTTTCGGACAGTACAGCTTCGTCCGCGTCCTGGGCCAGCGCGACGGCCAGCCCATAAAGCCTGACCCTGAAATCGTGAACCAGATCCTCGAATCCGCCCCCGGCGTGTCAAGAGACGATACAGTCTACGTAGGAGATTCCAATGTGGATATGCAGACCGGTCTGAATGCCGGAGTCCGCACCATAGGCGTAACCTGGGGCTTCCGCACCCGCGAGGAACTCGCGGCCTACTCCCCTTTCGCCCTCGCCGATTCCCCGGCCGAACTTACCGGCCTGATAATGATGGGAAAATAAGCAATCTCCTGACCCTCAGTCAGGAGTATAAGCACTGCTGAATTACGTAAACAACTACTCCACAGGAGTGTCAAGATTGGCCTTGGCCCAGGCATAGATGAGGAAGTTGCGGTCGGAGTCCCAGGCCTGCAGATAGAGTCTGCGGACGGTGTCGAGCCACGCCTGGCTCTTGAAACCGGCCTCGTCGCGTCCCACTTCATCCGTACCGCCGGCAGCGCAGTACATCGTGCGCGTGGTACTGCAGATGCGTGCGAATCTTCCCGTATCTTCCTTGAGATCAGAGTTTTCCATAGATATATAGAACTGCAGCTGCTCTTCAGTGCAGGTCTTGTCCTCGGCCTTCATCGGGCCGTCCTTCACATAGACGGTCACCCCGTCCTTGAACACGTAAGGCTCGTAGAATCCCGGCGTGTACATCGCCTCATACACCACTCCCTTCACCGGAAACTGCGCCCCCGACTGGTAGAGGATGAACTTGCGAAGGCGCTCCACATCGGCGTAGCGGACCTCTCCGCGCACGTCCCAGACGGCATTGATAATCCATTTCGCGAGCTTTTCGGCAGACGGGTCCAGAAGCAGGACCAGACCCTTTTTGCGTTCTCCCAACTTTATGTCCTTTCCCGTCCAATACTCATAGAGTTTCACCGGATATCCCTCATATCCAGGCACATCCTTCCTCACTTCGAGGAGCGTGCCCTCCATATAGGCAGCTTTGAGAACTCTCTGACACCTTTCGGTGACGACCGAGAGCGAGTCGCGCATATACTGGCGCAGCGCGCGCGGAGCCCTAGCCTGAAGGGAAGCTCCGGCCAGAAGGCAGACGGCAAAACAAAGAAACGCTTTTTTCATATCTTTCCGGCCGCTTGCGGCCAATGTTGTATTGAATATTATTTCATATGTGCCTTGAAGAAGTCGTCCACGAGCGCGGAGACTTCGACTGACCAGAATTCGCGGCTTCCGTGGTCGCCGCCTTCAATCTTGTAGAACTTGTAGTCGTAGCCGCAGTCCTCAAGTTTGTCGGCCATAATGACGCTCTGCTCGTAAGGAACCACATTGTCGCGGTTTCCGGTCACGATGAGAATCGGGGCTGCTGCGGCGGCCTTTTCCCCGGACACGTATTCTATAGGGCTGACTGTCTTTACGATATCAGGATTTTCCATTACTGCGATATGACCGAACAGGGTGCCGGTGGGGCTGTCCGCACTGATGTGGTCCATATAGTCCGGGGCGAATTCCTGCATTCTGAGCACGTCGGTGACGGGATAGAAAGCCACGCAGGCATTGACCGCAAGGGACTGTCGGCCATATTCTTCAGGAGTGTCCAGAGTCGGTATGTCCTGGGTAAGTGTCTCAAGCAGAGCCAGATTGCCACCGGACGAGTCTCCCCAGACGAAGATGTTGACGGGGTCGATATGATACTTGTCTGCATTGTCCCTTACGAATCTCACGGCTGACTTGACGTCCTGGATCTGGGCCGGATATTTTGCGGTCGTGGAAGGTCTGTGCTCTATCATAGCGATGACATAACCCCTCCGGCTGAAGCCCAAAAGGTAGCTGAGCTTCTGGTCGAGGTCCTGCTTGAACCAGGCGGCTCCCTGGATGAAGCAGATGCAGGGAAGAGGCTTTTCGGAGCGTATGCCAGAGGTGATCATCCTGACGTGGAGATCCATACTGTCCCTGTGGGCATAGACAACATCCTGATATGTAGGGTACTGCATATCATCAGAATAGGTAAAGTGGTCCAGTGTAGTCATAACTTTGGCCTTTGCTTGCGAAGGATCTATACTCTTGAACTGTCCCCATTGGCCGAAGGCCGCCTGGGAACAAAGCAGCAGCGCTGCGATGAGGATGGATGAGTGCTTCATATTGCGTATTTCTTGCTGCGCGGGCGGTTCCAGCCGCAGACGGTTTTTCGTTTCAGCGGAGCGAAGTTACAAAAAATGCATCAATATCTGAAGATGAACGGCAATATTGATTAACTTTGAGGCTGGCTAAAAATTCAGAGTATAAGAATGAAAATGAAAAAACTGATTAATATTCTTGCAGTTACGGCTTTATTGGCCGCTGCGGCGGCCTGCCGGAACGGCGGCTGGACCGATGCGGAAAAGCAGCTGATTCTCGGACAGGGCGAAGCGATGCGCGTGCTGACGGTGAATGACGAGACGGATTCGCTTGTGCTGCGCACGAAATGCGATGTTATTGACAATCAGGCACTGACAAGCGACGAATATGCCGCTCTGGCACGGAAGATGGTCTCGACCGCGACCTCTCCCGAGCAGGACGGAGTCGGCATCGCCGGCCCGCAGGTGGGGATTTCCCGCCGCATCGTTGCCGTCCAGAGATTTGATAAAGAAGGAGAACCCTTCGAAGTTTACCCGAATATCCGCATCACCGGCCACAGAGGCCCTAAACAGGCAGGCCCCGAGGGCTGTCTCAGCATCCCCGGCAGACGCGGCAATGTGGAGCGTTATCAGGACATAGACATCTGCTACACTTCCCTGAAAACCCTCCAGGACACCACTGAAAGCATCCGGGGCTACACCGCCGTAATCTTCCAGCACGAATGCGACCACCTCGACGGCATCCTCTACACTGACTACCCCGAGGCAAATACCCAGGATCCATTATGACATTAACCGATTATGAATAAATCAAATACAGACAGAGACATCTGGTTTGCAGCCGGCTGCTTCTGGGGAGCCCAGAAGTTCTTCAAGCTGGTGGACGGTGTGACCTTCACTGAAGTGGGGTTCGCAAATGGCTATACTGTGGACCCGACATACAAACAGGTCTATACCGACACGACCGGTCACGCAGAATGTGTCCACGTAAGATATGATCCCGACAAGGTCCCGCTGCGGGAACTTGTAGAACTTTTTCTTAAGATCGTGGATCCGTTCAGCGTCAACCGTCAGGGCGAAGATGAGGGGACGCGCTACCGTACCGGAATCTATTACGAAGATTCCGGCAGAGACTTGACAGAGATAGAAAAAGTCATCCGCCATTTCGAAGAAAAGGAGGGAAAACGTGTGGCTGTAGAAATAGAGCCTTTACAATGTTTCTACCGCGCAGAGGACTGCCACCAGGATTACCTGGACAAAAATCCCGGCGGCTACTGCCATCTCAGCCCAGAAATATTCAAGCTTGCAAAGGAATTTAAAAATATGGAAAAGAGCGTCATCAAACTCCTCTGCGTCATCGATATGCAGAATGATTTCATAAGCGGCAGCCTCGGCACGGAAGAGGCAGTCGCAGTCGTGCCGGCCGTTGTGGACAAGATAAGAAACTGGGACGGTCCGACAATAGGCACAAGGGACACCCACTTCGATGAAACCTATCTGAGTACGCTCGAAGGGCATTATCTTCCGGTCAAGCACTGCATCCGCGGCACCCGTGGCTGGGAAATCGAACAGAGCGTCGCCGAAGCTCTGAACAGCTCGCACTGCATCGGCATCATCGACAAGGAGCACTTCGCCGAGGCCCCGCAGGCGCAAGAGGGAGTCAAGACCCTCGCGGACTTCGTCCAATCCCTCAAGTCAGAGGCCAGTTCCCTGGAAATCACTCTCATAGGAGTTTGTACCGACATCTGCGTCATCTCCAACGCCCTGATGCTGAAGAGTATGTTCCCCGAACTGCGTTTCACCGTGGACTCCTCCTGCTGCGCCGGCACCACGCCCGACAATCACGACAGCGCCCTCAAAGTCCTGAAATCCTGCCAGATAGACGTAATATAAATTTATTTTGAACAATATGAACGACAAAGAACTTATGCGCGAGGCTGTAAGGCTCTCGGTGGAAAATGTCGAAAACGGCGGCGGACCATTCGGTGCCGTCATCACCCGCGACGGAAAAATTATCGCAACAGGCTCCAACAGAGTCACTTCCGACAATGACCCGACGGCTCACGCGGAGGTCAGCGCCATCCGCAACGCCGCCCGGGCCCTCGGCACCTTCGATCTGAGCGGCTGCGAAATATATACATCCTGCGAGCCCTGTCCGATGTGCCTCGGAGCCATCTACTGGGCGCGCCTGAAGAGAATCCACTACGCCTGCACCAAAACCGACGCGGCGGAGTACGGCTTCGACGACTCGTTCATCTATGACGAGCTCGCACTCCCCCGCTCCGAGCGGCATCTCCCCTCCGACACCCTGCTGCGCGACGAAGCCCTCGCCGCCTTCGAAGCCTGGCGCACCAAGGATGACAAGATAAAGTATTAGGACTTCGTCCAATCGAAGTCTTTCCCCCGGCAGAAGTAATATCAGACATCGTGTCGTGCGTTGCCGTTAACAATATAAATCAATGCTCTATGAAACGGATTGTATT
Source organism: Faecalibacillus sp. (assembly GCA_963604635.1). Lineage (GTDB taxonomy): Bacteria > Bacteroidota > Bacteroidia > Bacteroidales > UBA932 > Cryptobacteroides. Next base: position 30,401 of record CAVCRS010000037.1, on the reverse strand, counting down.
GACTGTCATATTCTTCCTCTCTTCACTTGTCCTGTCAGCCCAAAGTGATGAGCCAATAAAAATCTCCATTCTTGGCGACAGTTATTCGACTTACGAAGGATGGCTGACTCCGGACACCAACGCCGTCTGGTATGCCGACGCCGACAGCGAGCGGCATCAGAAAGGCAATGATGTACAGGATGTTTCACAGACTTGGTGGCACATTGTCTTGGATCAACCGAATGCACGCCTGGAACTCAACAACTCCTACTCCGGAGCCACAATCTGCAACACAGGCTACGACAAGGCCGACTACAGCGACCGCTCATTCATCACCCGCAGTCCTTATCTGGGAGAGCCGGATGTGATATTCGTGTTCGGCGCCACAAACGACTCCTGGTCCGGGGCGCCCGTGGGCGAATATATGTACGGCGGCTGGACGAAAGAGTCACTATACAGCTTCCGTCCCGCGATGTCCAAACTCCTCGCAGACCTTAAGGCCAATTATCCCGCCGCCCGCATAATTTTCATCCTGAATACGGAACTGAGGGGCGAAATCAACTCTTCCGTACTCACGGTCTGCCGCCACTATGACATTCCCTGCCTCGTTCTGACAGACATAGACAAGCAGTGGGGCCACCCGTCACAGAAAGGAATGAAGCAGATAGCCGACCAGGTGCTCAGTTTCTGTGCAGAGCAAGGCATCAGACTATAATCTGCCCCGCCATCTGAAACCACAAGCCCGAAAAATAACTATATTTGCGGGGCTTGAGAGAACGCGCCGGCGTAGCGACTGGTTTCGCGGACGCATTGGACGCGAAGCGGCCGGAGAAAAAGATTGCATCCGCGAAACTTGTCGCGAAGCCGGCAGGTTAAGAGCATAGATGAAACGAAGATATGAAACTTCTTAACAATAGGCTGATATGTAAGGTATTGGCGACCTTGGCACTGATGACTTTGAGTTTGGCTGCGGGCATAACAGCCGGAGCTCAGAGCACCAAGGTGAAGGGGCGCGTAACCGACTCCGAAACCGGAGAAGGACTCCCGTTTGTCGGAGTCTTCTTCAAAGGCACCACCATCGGCGTCTCCACCGACCTCGACGGCTACTACACTATGGAAACCCGCGACAGCAGCGCCACCGTCCTCTGCGCCTCCATCCTCGGCTACGAGACCTCCGAAAAACCCGTAAAAAAGAGCTCCTTCAACGAAATAAACTTCTCACTCCAGCTGATCCGCAACTCCCTTGACGCCGTAGTCGTCAAGCCGGACAACCATTACATGAAATGGATTCTCAGCCAGATAGACGCGAACCGCCAGCGCAACGACCCCGAGCGGCGCGACGCCTACTCCTGTGACATCTACACCAAGACCGAACTCGACCTCACGAATGCCGACGAACAGATACGCAACCGCCTGATACGCAAAAACTTCGGCTTCGTATTCGACTATATGGACACTTCCGTCATCTCCGGCCGCCCATACCTACCGATAATGATCTCCGAAAACCGCTCCAAGCGCTATCACAGCAAAACCCCGGAGGTCGACCGCGAGATCATAGAAGCCAGCCGGGTCTCAGGACTCAACGAAGAGAACGCACTCCTGCAGTTCACGGGCAGTATGCACCTCAAGACCAACTTCTACAACAACTTCATAAACGCATTCAACATCCAGATTCCGTCTCCGCTCTCCCCTAACGGCGACGTCTACTACAACTACTTCCTCATAGACAGCCTCGACATTGACGGTCGCAAGACCTGGAAAATCCGCTTCCACCCGGGCAAGCTCGTCTCATCCTCCGTATTCGACGGCGAAATGGCCATCGACGCCCAGGACTTCGCGATGCGCGAGATGCACGTCAAACTCCGTAAAGGCGCCAATGTGAACTGGATACGCGATATGGTGATCGACCGCACAGACCAGCGGGTCGACTCGCTCTGGTTCTACAAGCAGGACAAACTCTATGTCGACTTCTCCGTCACGATGAACGACTCCTCGAAGGTCGCGTCGTTCCTCGGCAACCGCCAGATCGACTATATGAACCCGAAGCTTGGAGCCGCGGCGCAGCGTCTGCACGCAAACCCCGAGCCGCCAGTCACCGTTTATAAGGATGCCGGTCGCAAAAGCGACCAATGGTGGGACGCAGCACGCCCTTACCAGCTCTCCGAGAAGGAAAAAGGCATCTATCAGATGGTCGATTCCATAAAGAACGTCCCTCTCTACAACAATCTTTACGACCTGGTAAACACCTTCATAAGCGGCTATCTGCAGACCAAATACATAGGTTTCGGACCTTATTCTAACATATACAGTTTCAACAAGCTGGAAGGCCATCGCTTCGCTATGGGGTTCAGAACCACGGCCGATTTCAGCCGCAGATTCCGTTATACGGCATACCTTGCATACGGAACACGCGACAGGGAATTCAAGGGAGGCACGACCTTCGAATGGATGATAAGCCGTTACCCTACAAAGAAACTCACGGTTTCCGCCCGTAAGGACATCAGGCAGCTGGGCCGAAGTACATCCGCCTTCAATGAGACCAACATCCTCTCCTCACTTCTCACCAAGAAAAACAGCGAGAAGCGAAGTCCGGTGAACGATTACTCCATCACCTACGAAAGGGAAGTCGCGCCGTGGCTGAACACCTCCACTTCCCTGCAGTTCCAGAGAATCTTCGCGAACCAGTTCGTCCCGATGCTGCGGGTGAACGAAATTCCTCTTCACGGAAGCGCTCCCGTTTATGACACTACCTTCGTCAACTCCGTGGGAGCCAACAATCTGCGCTTCGTGGCGCGTATTTCAAAGAATGAAACCGTGGACCGCGGAGTCTTCAACAAGAGTTATCTCCACACGAACTACCCCGTGGTGACCTTTGACCTTACAGGTTCCCTGAAAGGCATAGGAAAGAACGAATACAGCTACTTCCGCTCGGAAATGCTTGTCAAATACAAGCTCCGGCTCCCTCCTGTCGGAACTTCCGACATCCGCTTCTCGGCGGGCAACATCGTGGGAAGGGTTCCGTACCCGATGCTCAAGATCTTCGAGGGCAACGGAACCTACATAAACGACCGTAATGCATTCTCCTGTATGGAGTTCTATGAATTCGCGGCCGACACCTGGACCACCCTTTTCTGGGAACACGACTTCGGCGGATTCTTCCTCGGGAAAATACCTCTCATAAAGAAACTGCATTGGCGGGAAATCGCCACCCTGAAAGCCGCTTACGGCACGCTGACGACGAAGAACAACGGCATCCTCGGCAGCGAATGGTCCGCTGACGCGCCGATGCTCTTCCCTGCCGGGATGCATTCCCTGAACAAGCCTTACGTGGAGATGGCCGCGGGCATCAGCAACATCCTGCGCCTGGTCCGCGTAGACTGCGCCTGGAGAATGACCCACCGCTATATGGAGCTTCCGACAGGTGAGAAATACAAATCCCCGCGCTGCTTCACCGTCACCGTCGGCCTGGAGATGAAGTTCTAGGTTCATTATACCTATAAATACGTCGAAAATGACTATATTTGCCTTTTTAGGGATTAATACTGCCCTGAAAAGGCAAATATCATTTTATGACTGAAAAGGAAGCGGAACTGAGGATCGGCGAACTGCGCAGGACACTGAAGGAGAACAGCCACAGGTACTATGTGGATAACGCTCCTACAATGAGCGACTTCGACTTCGATATGATGATGCACGAACTGGAGGACCTGGAAAAACAGTGGCCTCAGTTCGATGCGCCCGACTCCCCCACACACAGGGTCGGCAGCGATCTGGAGACAACGGCTCCGGGTCAGAAGCGCGAATTCGCCCAGTATCCCCACCGCTATCCGATGCTTTCGCTCGGAAATACCTACAATATAGCTGAGGTAGAGGCATTTGCCCTTCGCGCGGACAAGACCATAGGGGGCGGCTTCAGCTACAGCTGCGAGCTCAAATTCGACGGCACGGCGATATGTCTGGAGTACCGCAAAGGCGAGCTTTACCGCGCACTCACGCGTGGAGACGGCGCGGTCGGTGACGATGTCACCGCCAATGTCAGAATGATCTCCAACATCCCGCAGAAACTTCACGGCGACTATCCCGAGGACTTCGAGATAAGGGGCGAAATCCTGATGCCTTACGAGGCCTTCGACCGTCTGAACGAAGAGAGGGAGGAAAACGAGGAAACCCCGTTCGCGAATCCGAGAAACGCAGCCTCAGGATCCCTTAAACTTCTTGATCCTAAGGAAGTTGCACATAGAGGCCTCTGGTGCACCCTTTATCATATTCCTTCTGAAAGCCTCGATATTTTCGACACTCACGAACACGCATTGGACGCCGCGGCGTCCTGGGGACTCCCTGTTTCCACCGACAGACGCATCTGCCGGAGCATCGCCGAGATTGAAGCATACATCTCGCACTGGGACGTTCAGCGGAAGTTCCTGCCTTATCCGACTGACGGTATCGTCATCAAAATCAACGAGATGCAGTTCCAGCGCGAGCTGGGTTTCACCGCGAAGTCGCCGCGCTGGGCCGTGGCCTACAAATTCCAGGCGGAGCGGGCCCTTACGGAGCTGAAATCCATTGACTATCAGGTAGGTCGCACAGGAGCGGTCACTCCAGTGGCGAACCTGGAGCCGGTGCAGCTCAGCGGCACGGTCGTGAAGCGCGCGACCCTTAACAACGCCGACCAGATGGCTATGATGGACATCCGTGTCGGGGACTGGGTCTATGTGGAAAAGGGAGGCGAAATCATCCCGAAAATCACCGGAATCGAGCTCTCGAAACGCCCTGCTGACGCTCAGAAGCCACAGTTCCCTCTCGTCTGCCCGGACTGCGGCACCCCGCTCGTGCGCGAAGAGGACGAGGCGAAATACTTCTGCCCGAATTCCGACGGCTGTCCGACCCAGATCCAGGGCAAGATATTGCACTATTTAAGCCGCAAGGCGATGAACATATTGGCCGGCGAGGCCACTGTAGCACAGCTCTACAACCTCGGTCTCGTGCGCACCCCGGCGGACCTTTACGACCTGAAAAAGAGCGACTTGCTGCGTCTCGACGGCTGGAAGGACCGCTCGGCGGAACGCTTCCTTCTGAGCCTGAGAGCTTCGCGGGGCGTGCCTTTCGAGCGGGTTCTGTTCGCGCTCGGCATACGATTTGTCGGTGAGACGACCGCCAAGGCTATCGCAAGGCATTTCGGGGACATCGGCAGCATTGCGGCGGCGGATAAGGATACGCTCCTCGGAGTACCTGATGTCGGAGATGTGATTGCGCAGAGCGTGGTGGATTATTTTGCAGATCCGCGTCATACAGAGGAGGTCAGACGTCTTCGCGCCCACGGTCTGCAGTTCTCCCTGAGCGGCTCCGCACCTGTTTCCGACGCCCTCAAGGGCCTCACGATAGTGGTTTCAGGCAATTTCAGCATTGCGCGCGACGCCCTCAAGGGAATCATCGAGAAGAACGGCGGCCGCAACAGCGGTTCGGTAAGTTCGAAGACCTCTTTCCTTCTGGCCGGAACCAAGCCGGGACCGGAGAAAATCGTCAAGTGCGAGTCGCTGGGTATCAAGGTGATAAATGAAAAGACCTTTATAGAAATGCTCCCGAAGGAGCAGCAGGAGGAGTTCGCACAGGAAAGCGAAGAAACTGGAGAAGAATTGACATTGTTCTGATATGATGAGGATAGATACGGATAAACTGATGGCGGAGGCCAGGAAAGTGTTCAGCGACCAGATCTGGTCCCTGAACGTGGACAACCTGTCCCGCTTCAAGAGAGGCGTGGTGAAATTCATCAAGCTGGTCCGCATCACTTTCAACGAATTCGCCGAGAACCGTATGGGCTTCCAGTGCGTGGCGCTGAGCTATTTCGTAGCGCTTTCCATCGTGCCTTTCGCGGCTTTCGTCTTCGCCATCGGCGGCGGTCTGGGAGTCTCCGACAAGATAGCGGGACTGCTTTACACCCTGCTTCCGAACTATCCGGACCTGATAAATTTCATCGTGGAGAAGGCCGAGAACATCGTGGACATCGCCAAATCCAGCGGAGTCGGACTCGTGAGTGCCCTGACCTTTCTGTGGGCCGTACTCTGGCTGATGTTCCAGGTGGAGAGGGTGTTCAACAACGTCTGGAAGATACGCAAGATTCCGCGCCGCATCTACAAGAGATTCTCGTTCTACATAGGAGCGCTTATGATTTCGCCTTTCGTGCTGCTGGTTTTCGGTGCGGGAATCGCTCTGTATACGAACTTTACGGGCCTTATCGGTATCCACATCAAGGTAAAGGAACTCTCGTTCATCACCACCCTGATGGGATGGCTGGTCTTCTACGTTTTCGCGGCTTTCACTTTCTCGGCTATGTACAAATTCATTCCGGCTGTCAAGGTGAAATACGGGAACGCTCTGAGGGCCGCCCTGGTTTCGGCGCTCATCTTCGTGCCTTTCCAATACATCTATCTGGAAATGCAGGTGTTCGTGACGAGGCTTAACGGAGTGTACGGAGCCATCGCCGCCATCCCGCTCTTCCTTATGTGGGTGAATTACAGCTGGCAGATAATAATCTACGGTGCGCAGCTCTGCTACGGACTTCAGAATATAGACACATACAATATCCCTGAGGGCAGTCTGAAGGACTTCACTCCCCTTCTGGACCGTCTCAAGGAAGAAAGAGAAATGGAGGAAACAGAACAATGAGCTTTTCCGAATTCAACGAACAGGATTATAACCTTATAGAGCAGGAGTATCAGAAACTGCTTGCCGTCGCCAGGAAACGCTGCCCGAACGAGAGCGAATTCGAGACGGTGAAGAAGGCCTTCGACTTCGCCAACGAAGCGCACAAGAACGTCCGCAGGCGTTCGGGAGAGCCGTATATCATACATCCATTGGCCGTGGCCAAGATAGTCGTGGAGAACATCGGACTCGGCTACAAGTCGATTTCGGCGGCGCTCCTGCACGACGTCGTCGAAGACACGGACTACACGGTCGAGGACATCCGCACGCTGTTCGGAGACAAGATTGCTTCGCTCGTGGACGGCCTGACGAAGATCAAGAACGTGCTCGACAACGAGGGACGCCGGCCCGGAGCCTCCGCGGTCAGCATCCAGGCGGAGAATTTCAAGCGTATCCTGCTGACGCTCAATGATGACGTGCGCGTCGTGCTCATCAAGCTCGCGGACCGTCTGCACAACTGCCGCACCATCGAGTTTATGCCTGAGGCGAAGCGGGACAAGATCCTCAGCGAGACGATGTACATCTTCATTCCGCTCGCGCACCGTCTCGGTCTCTACGAGGTGAAGTCCGAAATGGAGAACATCTGGCTGAGATACAAGGAGCCGGAGGCCTACAAGGACATAATGTCGAAAATCGACAGGACCGTATCCGACAAGGATGTGAAGATCGACGAGTTCATTGCCCCGATTTCAGACGCTCTCACTAAGGCGGGCTTCGACTTCAGGATACTCAAACGTGTCAAGACTCCGTATTCCATCTGGTACAAGATGCGCACGAAGAACATCGATTTCGACCAGATCTATGACCTTTACGCCGTGCGCATCATCTTCAATCCTCCGGCGGACGGAAAGGAGACTGAAAGAGACCAGTGCTATCACATATTCTCCATAATCACAAGTCTTTATAAATACAAGGCGAGCCGTATGCGCGACTGGGTGAAGCACCCGAAGAGCAACGGCTACGAGGCTCTGCACTGCACGGTGATGAGCCAGATCGGAATCTGGGTCGAAGTCCAGATCCGCTCGAAGCGTATGGATGACATCGCGGAGAAGGGCATCGCCGCCCACTGGGCCTACAAGCGCGAGGGCTTCATCAGCGAGAACGATTCCGAGATGGACAAATGGCTGACCGAGGTGAAGGAAATCATTATGAGCGACGATGTGAGCGCACTCGAGCTGCTGGACATCATCCACAATGACCTCACCGGCCAGGATATGATAGTCTATACCCCGAAGGGTGACCAGAAAACCCTGCAGAAGGGCGCCACGGTGCTGGATTTCGCATATAACATCCACACCAAGGTGGGTAATCACGCCATCGCGGCGAAAGTGAATATGAAGCTCGCTCCCCTCTCTCAGGTTCTCAAGAGCGGAGACCAGGTGGAGATCCTCACCGCCGAGAACGCCCATCCGAAGACCGAGTGGCTCAAGTTCCTGACTTCCCACCACGCCCGCACAAAGGTTGTGGAGTATTTCAAGGCAAACGAGCGCAAGGAGATAGAAAGCCACGGAGAGCAGCTTTTCAGACAGGAGATGAAGGCTCTGGGTCGCAAGAAGACGAACAATGTGGTCCAGCACATCCTGGATTACACGGGCTTGCGCGACTTCGAGGAGTTCTGCTTCCGTCTGGGGCTGGGAATTCTGCCGGCGGACATCGTTCCGCAGGCGCTCAGCAGCGGAAAGCGCACCTCCGCCAAAGCCGAGGAGCGTTACGTCATCAATCCTGACGACCCGTCCGGGCAGAAATATTTCATCGCGCCTTGCTGCAATCCTATCCCGGGCGATGCCGTAATCGGCATCAAGACTCCTGACGGCAAGATCACCGTCCACAAGAAAAGCTGCGAGGTCGCGGACAATATCGCGACCAAGCACGGTGACTGGGTGGTGGTACCGATGTGGGAGAGCACAGGTGTGGACCAGTCCTTCCCGGTACGCCTCTCCATCACGGGAATCGACCGCGTGGGCCTGCTGAACGAAATCAGCTACGCTGTATCGAACATTATGGGCTTCAATATGCGGAAAGTCCATCTGGGCTCCGAGGGCGAACTCTTCAGCGGCTACATCGAGCTTCTCGTGAAGGACAAGAAGGTCCTGGATGAATTGATTTCCAAACTCTCCGCCATAAACGGCATCCAGAGCATACTCAGAACAGACATATAATGAAAATTTCCAGATACATACCTCTGATTCTTCCGCTGGGGCTGCTTGCAGGCTCGGTTCTCTTCTCGCATTCCTGCGCGAACACGACCCAGGCCCCGACCGGCGGTCTCAAAGACACGATTCCTCCTGTCATCGTCAAGGTCTCCCCTGCTGCCCTGAGCAGAAATATCCCGACGGAAGGAGTTTCTTTCGTATTCACTTTCGATGAATACGTGAAGATCAAGACTTCCTCGAACATCATCATATCCCCGCCCCAGTCCAAGCCTCCGAAGTCGAAAGTCAAGGGCAAATCTGTGGTCGTCACTCCCGAGGAGCCGCTTCTGCCTAACACCACCTATGTCATAGGACTGGCCGGCGCCATCGTGGACAATAATGAAGGGAACGCTTTCCCGGGTTATGATTATGTATTCTCCACGGGAGACACCATCGACAGTCTCTTCCTTACCGGTACGGTGCTGGACTGCAGCACATTGGCTCCGGTGGGCGGGGCGACCGTGATGCTCTACAAGGACCACGCGGATTCCGCGGTCTTCAAGTCACGTCCTTATATGGCCACCAGGACAGACGCCTGGGGCTATTTCAGCATCCGCAACATTCAGGATACCCTCTACCGTCTCTACGCCATTACGGATGCAAACAACAACAGCATCTACGATTCGGACGGCAGCGAGAATGTCGCTTTCGTGGATTCGCTGATACGGCCTGTTTCCGTAGTGTGTGACACTCTCCCTGAACTCCAGAAATACGATGAGAAGGACACTCTCGCCTGTCAGTCCAGAAAGTCGGAATACGAGATGACCCTTTTCCGCGAGAAACCAGCCAAACAGATGATAATGAACCGCAAACGCATCGACCGCCGTTCCGCGTACATCACCTTTATGGCTCCTGAAGCCCATATCGACACGCTCTGGATGAGCGGAGTCCCGTCTTCGCACATCATCTCCCAGTTCAATGTCGAGAGGGACTCTCTCGAACTCTGGATCAATGACCGCCGCCGTATGCCTGACACCCTGCGGCTCTTCGTGAACTACAGGAAGACGGATACCCTCGGACAGCTCGTGAGCACGACCGAGCGCGTGAACCTCGCTATGGACACCGAGCAGATAAAGGCCGAGAAGAAGGCCCGCAAGGAGATCAAGCACGAGGATACTACCTGCGTGTTCACTCTGAAGGCTGAGCCTGAGACCGTGGAACAGGTAGGCTATCAGCTCGAGTTCACCTACCCTATCATAAACGAATACTTCGATTCCCTGAAGTTCATTTCCGTGAATCCGAAACAGGTCGAGGCTCCGGCTAAGTTCACTGTCGTTCCAGACAGCCTGAACATACGCAAATATTCCCTGATGCCTTCGGACAAGCTTCTGACCGGATATGAGTACATCATGAAGGTTCCAGAAAAAGCTTTCCGCGACATAAACGGCTATTACTCAGACAGTCTCGAGGTGAAAGTCTCGCTGCCGACTGACGAGAAACTCAGCACTCTGACTCTGAATATGACGGGCGTGGGAAAGAAGTACATCGTGGAAATAATGGATGAGAAGAAGACAAAAACATTGAGAACCAATATTATAGAGATTGATACGGTGCTCTCGTTCCCTTATCTCAAAGCCGGCAAATACCATATCCGCGTCACCGAGGACGTGAACCGCAACACCATCGTGGACACGGGATCGCTTCTCGCACACCGCCAGCCCGAGAAAGTGAAGTTCCTGAAGCTCGGCAAAGACGACAATCCGCTTGAGATCAAGGAAAGCACGGATATCACGCAGGATGTAAATCTCGCAGAACTCTTCAAATGATGAAAAAAGCAGCACTCGCAATAATTCTATTATTCTCAGCGTCAGCGTCTTACGCGCAGCTAAAAGTCCCTGCGGACTCTTCTGTCACCGCCACTCCGGCCCGACTCGACCTGCCCGCGGACAGCGTCAGCGTCGCGGTTCCCTCAGACTCTCTCGCAGTCACATCCGACTCGCTTTCGCGGCCTTCGGCCAATCCTGCCCGCAAGTCCCGCCGCAAGTCTACAGTGGAGCGCCCGGCCGAGTGGACGGATGAGTTTCTGGACACGGTGGATGTGAAGAAGGCTTTCGTTCTGAACGACTACACGATGGTAGGTATCCATTACGGAGTAAGTTTCAACCAGATGTCCTTCAACCCGCAATATCTTCAGACTTATCTCTTCAGCCCTGAGTATTACGGCGTTACCGTTTCCAAATACGGCAAGCTCTTCAATATGTACCCGAATTTCGGTCTGGAGGCCGGAATCTTCTACGGACACGAGGGCTATAAGTTCAAGGCTAACAAGGAGACCGGAGCCCTGGCTTCCATCCGGGGAGCCGATGAGTGCCGATTCACCGTGGTGGAAGTGCCTCTTATGGCCGCTATGCATATGGATTCCAAGTACTTCAAACTTGTGGCGAATTTGGGCATCTACGGCGGCTACAGGCTCAGCGTGGAGAGAATCGGCGATAATGTCGCCGATCAGTACAGGAATGATTTTATAGAAGATATGGACAGGCGTCTGGATTACGGTCTTCGCGGCGGGCTCGGTTTCGGTCTGGTATTCACTCCGATTGAGTTCCACATCAAGGCCAATGTCCGTTACGGATGGGGGACAATTTTCGAGCCTGACTGGTACAGCGAGTACTATTACCGCTTCGCCTATCCTTTCGACATTATGGTTACGGGCAGCATTTATATTCAGCTGACCAAACGCACGGGCAAGACTACCTCCGCCCTCAAAAAGGAGGCTCACACTATAGTATATGGCACAGGAAAGAATTAAAACATTGACCGTCAAGGTCGGAAACATTCTTGTTGGCGGCGGAAACCCCATCGTGGTCCAGACTATGTGCAATACGCACACCAATGATGTCGAAGCGACGGTCGCCCAGTGCGTGCGGCTCGCTGCGGCCGGGGCTCAGATTATCCGCATCACGGTTCCGGGGCCTGCGGAGGTGGAGTGTATGAAGCAGATTCACTCGCGTCTTCGCGCCGAGGGCGTGGACACTCCCCTTGTGGCGGACATTCATTTCTCTGCCGAAACTGCCATAGCAGTAGCGCCTTACGTGGAGAAGGTCCGGATAAATCCCGGGAATTTCCACAGGGACCACGAGCAGGCGAAGCTGCGTCTCGCGGAACTTGTCAAAGTCTGCAAGGAGCACGGGACCGCCATCCGTATCGGTCTGAATCACGGGTCACTTGGAAGCTACATCACCGAGAAATACGGGAACACTCCCCTCGCTATGGCGAAGGCTGCGATGGAGTGGCTGAATATGTGCATTGACCAGGAGTTTTTCCAGGTTGTTGTGTCCCTGAAGGCAAGTAACACTCTTGTTATGGTCGAGGCTTACCGCCTGCTGGTGAGGGAGATGCAGGAGCGGGGCTATGTTTTCCCTACTCATCTGGGCGTTACCGAGGCGGGAAACGGCGATGCCGGCCGCATCAAGTCCTGCGTGGGCATTTCAGCCCTTCTGAGCGAAGGAATCGGCGATACCCTGAGGGTTTCTCTTACCGAAGATCCCGAGAATGAGATTCCGGTGGCGCAGTATCTTGCCGACCGGTATGACCATCGGCTGATGTCTTCGCTTCGCGGTCTTAAGATTAACGGTCGAACCGCCGTCGCTACTTACGATGCTCCGTCGAAGGAGCGTCTGCTGCTGGACTATGCCTGCGACTTCGGAAAGCGGCTGCTGGACAAGGAATTGGATGAAGTCCATATAACCGGGCCGCTGACTGAGAACGGGTACGGAGAGTATCTGGAGGATGAACTGCTGCAGGCTTGCCGGCGGAGGTTCTACCGTCCTGAGTATGTGGCTTGTCCGGGCTGCGGGCGCACGATGTACGACTTGCAGGAGGCTTTCGAGCAGGTTAAGGCTCGCACGGCGCATCTTCAGAATGTGGTGATTGCGGTTATGGGCTGTATCGTTAACGGCCCCGGCGAGATGGCTGATGCGGACTGGGGCTATGTTGGCGAGGGCAACCACAAAGTCTCGATTTACCACAACGGCGCCGTCGTGCTCCGGCATATTCCTGATACTGAAGCGATTGATCGTCTTATCGGTTTAATCGAAGCTGAGCGCTAGGAAGTCTGTTCCTGCGGGCTTGTCCACCCGCGGACAAGTATAGCGGGCGGGGCCCGCCGGAGACAAGTTCCGCGAAGCGGGACGCAGGAAACGGTGGGAGGGTCCGGAGTGCAGCAAGTCGAAGACTTGCGGAACGGAGTCCCGCAGGAACAGACTTCCTAGCGCGTCCTGTTTATCTAGATAATTCAGCAAGAACCGTCTCGCAGGCTCTAACCTCCTGTCCCAGAACGACTTTGATGTCAGCGTCGAGGGGGAGGTACATATCTATGCGGGAGCCGAATTTAATGATGCCGCACTGCTTGCCGGAGGTCGTGTTCAGGCCCGGCTTGGAGTAGCAGACTATGCGGCGGGCGAAAGTGCCGGCGAGCTGCTTGAAGAAGACGTCGTAGCCGCCCGGAGTGCGGATGCAGGTGCAGCTGTGCTCGTTCTCTTCCGAAGCCTTCGGCTTGAATGCCAGAAAATGCTCACCCGGATGATACTGATAGTAGGTCACGACTCCGTCCACAGGCCAGAAATTCGCGTGCACATCGAAGAAGTCCATATAGACCGAAAGTTGGATGCACTCGCGCTTGAGCCATTCAGGCTCATACACTTTCTCAATGATTACGACCTTGCCGTCGGCAACCGAAGTCACCTTGCGGCCGTCCCCCGCGGCCTTGCGGCGCGGAACCCTGAAAAAGGCCGTCTGCCAGGCGCAGATAACGCCCAGCACTACTACCAGAGGCCAGGTGACCCAGGGACTGTGCACAAACACAGCCACGGGAATCAATATGATTAATGCAGTGAGATATACAAGTGCAAGAGTGCCGTATGAATTGTGGTCTAAGGTCATAGTCAGTACACGTAGCGGTGGTTAGAAAAGATTGAACACTACCAGATAGATGGCTGCGCAGCAGACTGCGAAGATGGTGCTGTCGAAACGGTCCAGCATACCGCCGTGTCCCGGAATCATTGTCCCCGAGTCCTTTACCTCGCAATATCTCTTCCATTTGGACTCGAAAAGATCGCCATAGACTCCCCCGATATGGATGATGACGGCGAGACCCAGACAGTGAAACAGAGGGAAATGGAAGATGCCGACGAAGTAAAGAATTGCTGCAAAGACCATTGCAAGGAAAAGACCGCCCCAGAATCCCACCCAGGATTTTTTCGGAGAGATGCTTGGGAAGAGCTTGCGGCAGCCCTCCTTCTGGCCGAACGCGCTGCCGAAGCAGAAGGCGCCTATGTCGGAACCCCAGTTGATGATGAAGAAGCAAAGCAGCATCAGCGCGCTGAAATTCCCTTCGGAGTCGAAGGCCAGCAGATTCACAAGTGACAGAGGTGCAGCTATATACAGCAGTCCGGTGTAGATGAACGGGAATTTTCCGAAATTCTCCCTGTCCTTTTCATAGAGAGAATATATCATCAGAATGATAAGAGGGACGAGAGCGCAGGAGATGAACCTTACAGGCAGCTGGATGCACAGCATCAGGAAGATGAGGGTGAACAGGGTCACACCGGTGCAAATGGCAATGACGCGGGAAGCCTTGTAAAGGCTTCCCATCGTCATTCTGTAAAACTCGTGCATCATCGAGACCATCATAAAGATGATCAGCGTTGCGAATAAGTATCTGTTTATCAGAAGGCAGGCCAGAATCACCAGAACAAAGCCCACTCCTGAAATAGTCCGTACTACTACGTTCTTCATAAGCTAAACAAGAAGCTGAAAGCTATACAGTTTCGTCGGATGCCGGAGCGGTTCCGTCAGGTGTTGTGTCCGGTGTTGCATCCGCAGAATCGTTTGCCGAAGCATCTGCAGGGGCATTTCCGGATGCGGTACTCTCCTCAGGCTTTCTCTCGTCTGCAGGAGGGAGCACCTTAGGACCCAGAATCTTCTCGACATCATCTGCAAATATAACTTCTTTTTCGAGAAGAAGAGCGGCAACCTGCAGAAATCCTTCCTTGTGACTGGTCAAAAGCTCATAAACGCGGTCGTGGATCATCTTCACGAGGTCTTTCACCTCAGTGTCCATAACCTCGGCGGTCTTCTCGCTGTAAGGCTTCGTAAGGTCGTAGCCGCGCGAGCCCGTCGAATCGTAGAAGGAGAGCAGACCGACCTTGTCGGACATTCCGTAATACTGAACCATTCCGTACGCCATCTGAGTGAGCCTCTCGAGGTCGTTCTGAGCTCCGGTCGAAGGTTCTCCGTTCACGATCTCCTCGGCGACGCGGCCGCCGATGAGAGAGCACATCTCGTCGATCATCTGGGACTTCGTCCAAAGCTTGCGTTCCTCAGGCAGGTACCAGGCAGCGCCCAGGGCCTGTCCGCGAGGGATGAGGGTCACCTTGAAGAGAGGATTGGCGTAAGGCAGGAGCCAGCTTACCACTGCGTGCCCGGCCTCGTGATGGGCGATGGATTTCTTCTCCTTCGGGGTCATAATCGAGCCCTTCTTCTCCAGACCTCCGATGATGCGGTCCACAGCATCGAGGAAATCCTGTCTGTCTATCTGGGCCTTGCCTCTGCGGGCTGCCGTAAGGGCGGCCTCGTTGCAGACATTGGCTATGTCGGCGCCGGAGAAGCCCGGAGTATGTTTGGCCATAAAGGTCACGTCGAAATCCTGGGCTATCTTGAGGCCCTTCATATGTACCCGGAAGATTTCCTCGCGTTCCTTGAGCTCAGGAAGGTCCACGTGAATCTGCCTGTCGAAACGGCCTGCGCGTAGCAGGGCCTTGTCTAGGATATCCGCACGGTTAGTGGCCGCGAGAACTATCACACCGGAATTCGTACCGAATCCGTCCATCTCGGTAAGGAGCTGATTGAGCGTATTTTCGCGCTCATCATTGGACGAGAAGCCGGCATTTTTGCCGCGCGCTCGGCCGACTGCGTCAATCTCGTCGATGAAGACGATGCACGGCGCCTTTTCCTTCGCCTGCTTGAACAGGTCACGCACTCTGGAGGCGCCGACGCCGACGAACATTTCCACGAAGTCGGAGCCGGAGATGGAGAAGAACGGCACATTGGCTTCGCCCGCTACGGCCTTGGCCAGCAGCGTCTTGCCTGTTCCCGGAGGGCCCACGAGGAGCGCTCCCTTCGGAATCTTGGCACCCAGCGCGGTGTATTTCTGCGGGTTCTTCAGAAAATCGACTATCTCGACGACCTCCTCCTTCGCGCCGTACATTCCGGCGACGTCCTTGAAGGTCACGTTGACCTGATTCTTGTCTGTCAGCTTGCCCGGAGCCTTGCCTACGCTGAAGATTCCGCCGCCTGCGCCACCTCCCGGGCCGCCGCCCATACTGCGGTTCATTCCGCGGAACATCCATATCCACATAAGAATGAGGAGGACAGGGAAGATTATCCACTCGAGGACTTCGCTCCAGACTTTCGAGTCATTCTCCATCACGATCTTCGCGCGGGACTCTACGGGGAGCGCCGCGTTCAGCTCGCCGAATTCCTTCTCAGCGTCGAACTTGCTGGAAACCAGGAAGGTGAAGTGCGGGGACTTCTCCGGAACCTGGCCGCCGGCGAATTTGCTCGCGTATTTTGCGATGCGGTCCGGACGGACGGTCACGGTGCCCTTGAAGTCGTTGCGGATGAAGTGGATTTCCTTCACGTCACCTGCGGCGACCATTTCCTGAAGCTCGGCCCACTCGATTTTCTGCGGAGCGGGACCGCTGCCTCCGAAGAGCATCCAGATGATGGCTCCTATCAGGAGAATGTAAAGCCAGGAGATATTGAGACGAACCCGGATGATCTTCCTTTTCGGCTCTTTCGGGTCTTTGTTTTCTGTATTTTCTGCCATATTGCGGTTATTCGTTATCTTCGTTTTCTACTGCTTCTTCTTTGGCGGCTTTCTTCGGGATGCGGCGCTCTTTCCAGACTTTCTTCGGAGCGTCTGCCCAGAGGTCTTCGAGGCGGTAGAATTCGCGGTACTGTGTCAGGAAAATGTGGATCACGATGTTCCCGTAGTCGAGGATGATCCAGAAGTTGTTTTCGAAGCCCTGGGTGCGGAGCGGCTTGAGGCCGAGCTCTTCCTGGGCTTTCTTGATGATATTGTCCGCGATGGCCGCTACATTCGTGGTGGAATCACCGTTTGCAATGACGAAATGGTCAGCGATCGCTGATCCTAATGGCCTGAGATCCAGTGAGACGACGTTCTGTCCTTTTTTCTCCTGAATGGCATCGGCGATGACGCGGAGGTCGTGTGTAATCATTATTCGGATATAAGTTTTAAATTTGCAGACAAATATACAACAAAAATCCCTCCAAAGAAAATGGCAGTCGAAATACTATGGCATAAGTCGCTGGATTCCACTAACAGTGAGGCCAGAAGGCATATTTCAGAGCTTGACAATCTGTCAGTCGTGGCGGCCGGGAGTCAGTCCGCGGGACGCGGGCAGGGTGACCACAAATGGCACAGTGAGCCGGGAGAGAATCTGACTTTTTCGCTGCTTCTGAAATTTCCACCTCTTCGTGAACTGAACGTATGTAATGTATTGCTGCTGACAGAGATGATTACTTGGGCGATGCGCGAGTTCCTGGCATCTGAAGGCATTACGGCGCGCATAAAGTGGCCGAATGACATCTATGTGGGGGACCTGAAGATCTGCGGGATTCTCATAGAAAATATTCTGGATGGCAGCAATGTGTCAGCGAGCATAATAGGCGTAGGCCTGAACCTGAACCAGACTGACTTTCCGTCAGATATCCCGAATCCGACCTCGGTTTCCCTTCTCACCGGCCGCCGCTACGACCCCGCCCAGACCCTTGAGCGCCTCTGCGGTTATATCTCCCGCGCCGCCGACCTGCTCGACTCCCCTT
The DNA here is from genome assembly GCA_963604635.1 of Faecalibacillus sp. GTDB lineage: Bacteria > Bacteroidota > Bacteroidia > Bacteroidales > UBA932 > Cryptobacteroides. The sequence continues at coordinate 12,684 of CAVCRS010000037.1, read as the reverse complement.
CCGGCCGCGCCACTCTCGACGACTACTTCAACGCGCATATGTTCCACAAGGGATAATTATTCTCCGCGGAGGGCGGCGATGGTGCGGCGGGGATCGCCGCTTTTGAAGACGGCGCTGCCGGCGACGAGGATGTCAGCGCCGGAGGCGCGGACCGTGGCGGCATTGGACGGCGTCACGCCGCCGTCCACCTCGATAAGACACGACGGATTGCGGACGGCGATTTCGCGCTTCAGCGTGGCGATTCTGGCGTAGCTTTCCTCGATGAACGACTGCCCGCCGAAGCCGGCGTAAACGGACATAAGTACGAGATAATCAGCGCTTTCGATAAACGGAATGACTCTTTCGAGAGGCATATCCGGATTGAACGCCAGACCGGCTTTCATCCCGAGGCTCCTGACCTGTGCGAGCAGCGCGGAAGGGTCACTCCCCTCCTGCTCCGCAGCCTCCAGATGGAAACTCAGCATATCGACCCCGCACGCAGCGAACCGCTCGAAATACTTCTGAGGATGAACTATCATAAGATGCGCATCCAGAGGCTTCACAGCAATCTTCGCGAGAGGCTCGATGACGGAGAAACCGAAGGAGATATTAGGCACCAGAGTGCCGTCCATAACGTCAAGATGAATTATATCCGCAGCCTCATTGAGGATGCGGATATCTTTCTCAAGGTTCAGAAAATCTGCCGCCAGAATGGACGGAGCTATCTGTAATTGCATACTACGTCAGTAAGATGTTCCACAAACATATCCAGCGACTTCAGATCCATCCTCTCGCCCGGCGCGTGCACGCTCTTGAGAGTCGGGCCGAAGGAAATCATATCCAAGCCAGGGAACTTCTCAAGGAAGAGACCGCACTCCAGTCCGGCGTGTATCGCCTTGACGATAGGCTCCTTATGGAAGAGTTTCTTATAGGACTCCACACAGACTTCCAGAACGTGCGAATTCAGATTCGGCTTCCAGCCCGGATACTCGGAGAAATGCTCCGCCTCGGCGCCAGCGTCCGCGAAATTCTTCGCGACGGCGGCAGCGATCTTGCGGCACTCCTCGGTAACGGAGCTTCTCTGGCTTGTCACGATGGTGATGACACCCTTCTCAGTCATCCTGACGGAAGCGAGGTTCGTGGAAGTCTCAGGCAGGCCTTTGATATCCTTGCTCCAGGCGATTACGCCGTGAGGGCAGGTCGTGAGGCTTCTGAGAAGATTCTCGCAGGTCACCGGATCGACGGCCTTTTCGTTCGAGAAATCATAGCCTGCGGTGAAGCAGATATCCGGCTCGTCTCCCTCGTACTCCTTCTTTTTCGCCTCTCCGAAATGGACAAAACGTGCAAGAGTAGCATCGGAATCAGGGACCGCGATAAGTGCCTCACAGTCACGTGAAAGCGCATTGTGCTTGCCGCCTCCCCTGATAAGGAAAAGCTGCAGGCCATACTGAAGTTCGCTGAGAAGGAACGAAGCCAGCACCGGGACAGTGTTAAGTCTGTGGTAGATGATGTCATCGCCGCTGTGCCCGCCGCGTGCGCCGCTGATCTTCAGACTCAGACGAGTCCACTCGGCGTTGCAGTTCACAGTGCTGTAGTGGAAGCGCGCGGTGGTGTTCACTCCGCCGGCACAGCCAATACAGAATTCCCCCTCTTCCTCAGAATCCAGGTTTATCAGCACCTTTCCGTCGAAAAATCCTTTCTGGAGAGCCATCGCGCCGTCCATTCCGGTTTCCTCTGAAATGGTGAAAAGACACTCGATCTTTCCCATCGGAAGGTCGCTCTCCAGCAGGGCGAGGCCTGCGGCGATGCCGATGCCGTCATCTGCGCCGAGGGTGGTTTCCTTCGCAATCATCCAGCCGTCTTCGATTTCATAATGGATGGGATCTTTCGTGAAGTCGTGCTTCGAGCCTGCGACTTTTTCGCAGACCATATCCTGATGGCCCTGGAGGACCAATGTCGGAATGTCTTCCTTACCCGGAGTCGCCTCCTTGATAATGAGGATGTTACCTGTTTCATCTCTTTTACACTCCAGAGAATGGGCGGCTGCCCAGTTCTGCAGAAAGTCAGTCATCGGGCCCTCGTGGCCGGATTCTCTCGGAATGCAGGTTATCTGCTTGAAAATATCAAGAACTGTTTTAGAGTCCATAATCAGTCGTTTTTAGTATCCACAAAAATAACGATTTATTAATGAAATACAAATAAAACCGCCGATTCGTGAATCAAGAATCGACGGTTTTCAATATAAATCTTAAATCTTCAGAGACTATCTGTTCGTATTCTCAGCCTGAGTGAGGAGCTTCTCGATACCCTGCACATCCTGCTTGACGCTGCGGTCGGTACTCATAAGGTCGGTGACTGCCGTGCAGGCATAGAGGACGGTGGCGTGGTCCTTGCCGCCGATTTTCGACCCGATGCTGGCGAGCGAGATGCCGCTAACCATATTTCTGCTCAGATACATAGCTATCTGGCGGGCCAGAACGATCTGACGCTTGCGGGACTTGGAGAGCAGGTCTTCTCGGGTGATGCCGTAGTAGTCACACACGGTGCCGAGAACCTTCTCCACTGTGAGTTCGGACTTGTCCTCGCTGATGATCTTGTCAGTTATGCTGCGGGCCAACTCGATGTTCGCCTCCTTGTGCAGACGCGTGGCGTGTGCTATGAGGGAGATGAGAACGCCCTCCAGCTCGCGGAAATTCGTGTTGATGCGGTTCGCAAGGAACTCCAGAACGCTGTCATCGAGGGTGACGCCCTCCCTGAAGCATCTGGCTTTCAGCATTTCCAGACGTGTGGCGTAATCCGGACGGGAAAGCTCCACGGAAAGTCCCCACTTGAAGCGGGACAGGAGCCTGTCCTCGAAATTGCGCAGATCCACAGGAGCTCGGTCCGAAGTGAACACGAGCTGCTTGCCGGACTGGTGCAGGTGATTGAATATGCTGAAGAATGCCTTCTGGGAGCCCTGACCGAGCAGATCCTGAATATCGTCCACGATGAGCACGTCAATCTTCATATAGAAAGCCAGGAAATCCGTGTATTTGTTCCGGACATTCACGGCGTCCATATACTGGGTCTTGAACTCGTTTCCGGTGACATAGAGAACCACGAGCTCAGGGAACTTCTCGTGTATGGCGATACCGATGGCCTGTGCGATATGGGTCTTGCCGAGACCGGAACCTCCGAAGAGGAAGAGAGGATTGAAAGGATTCTGTCCCGGGGCTGCGGAAATGTCATTTCCTACAGTGATACCCATACGGTTGCACTCCCCTTCCACGAGGTTTCCGAAACAGTAGACAGGATTCAGGCGTGGGTTTATCTTCAGCTTGTGGAGACCCGGATACACGAAAGGACTCGGGTTCACTCCCTGGGTGAACGTATTCACGGTCACGCTCCTGTTTTCAGGAGTCTGGCCGAGGGCCGCAGGAAATACCATCGCAGGGGCGCTCTGCACCGGCTTTATGACATAAAGGAGTTTGGCGTCGCCTCCGATGACTCTTTTCAGGGTCTTGGAGATAACGTCCAGATATGCGCCTTCGAGATATTCGCGGAAGAAGTCTGACGGAACCTCTATGGTGAGGGTGGAGTCCACGATACTGACAGGTTTGATGGGCTTGAACCACACATCAAACTTCTGCGGCTCTATTATCTGCTGAATAATCTGCAGACAGCCGTTCCAGATGTCAATATGTCTCTCCTTATTTTCCATGATAACTGCTTGGGGTTGCAAAGTTGGTTGAAAAAAAAGATAAAAAAATAAAGAAAAGCTATTGACTTTAATTTTTATTTTCGTTATCTAGAAGAAAGGACAGCGCCGAAACCCGATTTTGCAATTATCTATCCTTTAGGTATTTACGGGGAGTTTTTTTTCTTAAAGTCTTGATTATGCAGTCCTGTAGAATTTAGAATAATTCCAGAATAACACTTTTTATCTAACGCGTGTGGCAGTGCCGTTTACGAGCTTGACAATAAAGGCGTCCGTGTAGGTTTTGCTTATGGTTTGGAAGTATTCTTTAGCTTTTGATACATCCGATGATACACCGATATAGTATTTGTAAAGTTTTCCGGACTTGATTTCGACAGGTGTGTAACCGAGGAAAATCTCATCGGAGGAATCTTTCTTCACCGTGGTGGCGAGAATCTGGGTGGCATAGACCGGGGCGGAGGCCTGCTCAGTCACCCCGACAGGCTCGGTGACCGCAGACTTGGACGCGGAAGAAGAATCCTTTCCGGATGCGGAGACCCCGGAGACGGCTTTCGCATTGGACGCGTCAGCGGCCGAGGAGGATTTTGCAGCTTCGGAGGAAGCGGTAGTGGTCTGCTTCGGCACCCCGACAGGCTCGGCGAGCGCAGGATTGGACGCGTCAGCGGCCGCAGGAGCTCCGACGCTCTCGTCGTAGAGCTTTTTGTACTCGCAGAAGGCGTCGCAGAGGCGCACAGCGAGGTTTTCGCGGGCGTCCCTGTTGCGCAGGGTCGTGAGGTCGTTGTTCGAAGATATGAAGCCGAGTTCGAGCAGCATCGCCGGCATCGTGGCGAGGCGCAGGACGGCGAAGTTGTTCTGATAGATGCCGTTGCTCTTTTTGAACGGGCCGCTCTTGAGATGCTCGTCCACGATCTGCGCGAACAGCAGGCTCTGCTCGCGGTAGGAATTGTGCATCAGATGCAGCAGAATGTCGGATTCCGGATCGTTCGGGTCGAATCCCTGGTAGGTCGTGGTGTAGTCGTCCTCGAGCAGAATCACCTCGTTCTCGCGCTTGCACACCTCCATATTATATGCGTAGGTATTTTTGCTCTTGTCGGACGGGCCGAGCAGATGGACGGAATATCCGTTCACGGAAGTCGAGCGGTCGGAGGCGTTTATGTGGACGGAGATGAAGACGTCTGCGTTATTCTTCGTGGCGTATTTCGCCCTGTCTATCAACGGGATATATCTGTCGTCGCTGCGCGTCAGAAGCACTTTCACATCCGGGCAGGACGCTTCAATCTTCTCCTTCAGACGCTTCGAAATGTCGAGAACGAAGGCCTTTTCCTGACTTTTTTTGTCCTTGCTGACGGCTCCCGGATCCTTGCCGCCGTGTCCCGGATCGATTACCACGGTGTGCAGTCCCGGCTTGCCGGAATTCTGCGCAAAGGCAGCCGTTCCACATACGGAAATAAGCAGTGCAGCGAGCACGGCACGGAACTTGACGGACTTCAAAATCATATCTACACTTGGTAAACTTGGAAAATAGTCTTACTTTTGTACTTTGCAAAATTAATAAAAAACTTGCATTTAAGGTTTAAGAAATACGCATTATTGACTTTCGTGCTGCTCTTTTCGCTGTGCACGATACTCTACTCCCAGGACGACCGCAGGTCGCGGCGCAGGAGCAGAAATGCGCGCGTTTCTACAGAAATCGTTGACAGCCTGAAACTTAAATCTTCCGTTGGCGGGCAAACCGCCAATCCCGACACTACCCTCGCGCTTCTCGCCGACAGTCTCTCCGCCGGAGCCGACAGCATCGCTCCCGTGGACTCGGCTCTCTGGCGACGCGACTCCACGATGCGTGCGGATTCCACCTACCGCGCCGACTCGCTCGCTCTTCTGGAGAAGAGTTCGCTCGACCTGCCCGCGTTTTCCGGAGCGAAAGACTCCATCGTGGAGGTGTTCAGCGACGGCCAGCGCAAGATTTTCTATTACGGAGACGTCTCGGTGAAGTATCAGGGGATGGAACTCACCGCCGATTATATGGAATATGACCTGAACACGAACGACGTGTTCGCCAAAGGCACCTACGATGCCGAGAAGGGCGAATGGATCGGTCAGCCTAAGATGACGATGGGCAAGGACACCTATGAAATGGAGACCATCCGCTACAATTTCGGCTCGCGCAAGGCACGTATATATAATATGACTACGAACGAGCAGGAGGCCATCCTGCACGGCAAGAACATAAAGATGATGAACGACCGCTCCATAAATATAAAGAACGGCCAGTACACCGTCTGCGACGCCGACCATCCGCATTACTATGTGGCCCTGTCGAGCGCGAAGGTGCAGCCTTCGAAGGACGGCAACAAGATTATGTTCGGACCGGCCTGGCCTGTGTTCGAGGACGTTCCGCTGCCGCTGTGCATCCCGTTCGGCTTCGTCCCGAAGAAGCCTGAGAGGGCCACGGGGCTTCTGATGCCTTCCTTCGGAGAGGAAACCTCCCGAGGCTTCTATATGAGGGATGCAGGTATGTATTTCGTGTTCGGCCAGCATTTCGACCTCTCGCTCACCGGCGACATCTATTCGATGGGTTCCTGGGCCATAAACCTCAATTCCCGTTACAAGGTGAATTACAAGTTCAACGGTAACGTGGGGCTCACCTATTCCGTCGACCAGACCGGAGAAAAAGGCAGTCCGGACTTCTTCCAGACGAAAAACTTCTCTGTTAAATGGTCTCATTCACAGGACTCCAAAGCACATCCGGGGCAGACTTTCTCCGCATCGGTGAATTTCTCCAGCCCGTCGAACAGCAAGTATAATTCGACATCCGTCACCGAGGCCCTGCAGAACCAGATATCCTCCTCCATCTCTTTCGCGAAGAACTGGAACGGCAAGCTGAACCTCTCCATAAACGCCCTGCACAGCCAGAATTCACGCGACAGCTCATATACGTTCACCCTGCCTAACGTGACATTCTCCGTCAGCACGCTCTACCCGTTCAAAAGGAAAGTGCGCGTGGGCAAGGAGCGTTTCTATGAAAAGATCTCCTTCGGCTACAACACCTCCCTGCAGAACAAGATCAGCTTCAAGGCCTCCGAGTTCGGTGAGGAAGGCTTCCTGAACCGCTTCCAGAACGGTATGCAGCACAACTTCAGCATCGGACTGCCGTCATTCTCGCTGTTCAACTATCTGAATTTCACGCCTTCCGTCTCATACGGGCAGAACTGGTTCTTCAAGAAGTCCACCTATCAGTACAATCCTGAAACCAACGCGGTGGAGCAGCAGGAAGGCGACCAGTTCAGCGCATTCGGCATCACCCAGAACTATTCCGGAAGCATCTCGATGTCCACACGTCTGTACGGTATGTTCAATTTCGGCTCCTACCGTAAGATCCAGGCCATCCGCCACGTGATTTCGCCTTCGCTCTCGATGTCGTTCAGCCCGGAGAAAGGGACCTACGCAAACGGCTACCGCACACTGTATTACACTGACAAGAACGGCGAGGACAAGGAATATCAGTATAACATCTACGCCGGACAGCTCTACTCCGCTCCGGGAAAGGGAAAGTCCGCGACCGCCAGTCTCTCCATCGGAAACAACTTCGAGGCCAAGGTGCGCGATTTCGCCGACACCTCCGGTACGGCCACGAAAAAGGTCAAGCTCATCGACCAGCTGAACTTCAGCACCGGCTACAACTTCCTCGCCGACTCGATGAAAATGAACACGATAAGCGTCTCCGCGTCCACTTCCATCTTCGGAAAGTTGAGCATCAGCGGAAGCGCCAGCCTCGACCCGTACGCCATAGATGAGAAGGGCAAGAGGTACAACCGTTACAATTTTCAGACCCAGGGCTGGAGCCACCCGCTGCGCCTGACGAACGCAAGCCTCTCGATGTCCTACTCCCTTTCGGGCGAGGGCCACAAGGAAGGAAATGACGGAGGTCAGCCGTCAGGCTCTCCTTCAGACTATTACATACGCTATTACAACCACCCTGTCACGGGCGAATACATCCCTGGCGGATGGCTCTACTACACGAATCCGAACGTGCCGTGGTCTGTAAATATGAGCTACTCATTCAGTTACAGCAAGAGCTATTCCTACTCGAACGCCGTACTGAGTGTGAAGAACAAATATACCCAGACCCTGAACCTCTCGGGCAATCTGAAGTTGACTCCGCGAATGAACCTGCAGGCGAACGCCAACTTCGACATTATGGCAATGAAGATGACCACGACTCAGATCAGCGCCACCTATGACCTGCACTGCTTCAACATCTCCGTCTCCTGGGTGCCGACGGGAACCTGGCAATCGTACAGTTTCCGCATCGCGGCGAACGCTTCTGCTCTCGCGGACCTGCTGAAATTCAAGAAAACGAGCAGTTACTGGGATAATTAATCTTCCGCAGAATTGCGGAATCGATTATTATTCGTATATTTGCCGTGCTATTGTGGAAGTTTTTCCATTTGACTGTCTGGCGCGGTCCGTCCGGATGCGCCTAAATGAAATTACATATTTTTATTTCTATGCCACATACCCTCTACGAATTGGAGAAGATGACGCGTGAGCAGCTTGAAGAAGTCGCTGCCCAGCATTCAGTGAAAAATATCAAAAAACTTGACTCGGAGATTCTCGCCTATTCGATTCTCGACATCGAGGCTAAGGAGGAGTCGCTGAAGCCGATTCCTGACAAACCGAAGAGCCGCAGAGGCCGCCCTGCGAAGGCTGCCAAGCCGGCAGCGGAAAGCGCTAAGCCTGAGGCGAACAAGACTCAGGAAAGCCAGCCTGCGGAGAAAAAGCAGAACGAGAGCAAACCCAAGCAGACCCGCCAGAACAAGCCCAAGGATAATTCCCGTCCGGCCGCAGACAAGTCTGCGTCCAATCCTGCCCCTGTGACGGCCGAGACCCCTCAGGGTGATGCAGCTGCCCAGAAGCCTCGCCGCGGCCGCAAGAGTGCGGCCAACAAGGCCCCGGAAGCCCCTGCCCAGAATCAGCGGAGCGAATCCGCTCCGCGCCAGAAGCAGGAAGCCCCTCAGCCTGCCGCCGCAGAGGCGCCTGTCCAGCAGAAGCCGTCCGAAAATCCTCAGACGGCCGAAGCCCAGCAGACTGCTGCCGACCAGAAAACCAGAGGCCGCCGCGGCCGCAAGCCGAAGGCTCAGCAGGCCGTGGAAGTTGCGGAAAAGCCTGATTTCGAGCAGGGCCCTTCTGAAGACACGCTTTTCCCTGCAGCCAATGAAAAGCCTGCAGAAGAGGCTGTTGCAGAACCTGCAGCGGAAGCTCCGGTTCAGGATAATCCTGAGGTCGGCAGACCGGAAGACAACCGCGAGCGCCGCGCCGACCGCCGTTTCGAGCAGCCGCGAAAGCAGCCGAAGCCGGTTTACGAGTTCGAGGGGACCATCGAGGCCACGGGCGTTCTGGAGATTATGCCAGACGGATACGGCTTCCTGCGCTCTTCAGACTATAACTATCTGAACTCCCCTGACGATATCTATGTATCTCAGAATCAGATTAAATTCAATGCCCTCAAGGCCGGCGACACCGTAACCGGCGAGATCCGTCCGCCGAAGGAGGGTGACAAATACTTCCCTCTCGTCAGGATCAAGTACATAAACGGCCGCACCCCGGAATATATCCGCGACCGCGTACCGTTCGACTTCCTGACTCCGCTCTTCCCTGAGGAGAAATTCAACCTTCTCGGCCACGGTCATCAGAATGACGTTTCCTGCCGCATCGTGGATATGTTCGCGCCTATCGGCAAGGGTCAGAGAGGTCTTATCGTGGCCCAGCCTAAGACCGGTAAGACAATGCTGCTCAAGTCCATAGCCAACGCCATCGCGGACAATCACCCTGAGGTTTACGAAATCGTTCTGCTCATCGACGAGCGCCCTGAGGAAGTTACCGACATGTCCCGCAGCGTGAAGGCCGAGGTTGTCGCTTCGACATTCGACGAGCCAGCCGAAAGACACGTGAAGGTGGCCAATATGGTGCTTGAAAAGGCCCGCAGACTCGTGGAATGCGGTCACGACGTGGTCATCCTGCTCGACTCCATCACCCGCCTTGCACGCGCGTACAACACTGTTCAGCCTGCCTCCGGCAAGGTTCTTTCCGGCGGTGTGGACGCCAACGCCCTCCAGAAACCGAAGCGTTTCTTCGGCGCAGCCCGCAACATTGAGAACGGCGGTTCGCTGACCATCATCGCCACAGCCCTCACCGATACCGGCTCCAAGATGGATGACGTGATCTTCGAGGAATTCAAGGGCACCGGCAATATGGAGCTCCAGCTCGACCGTTCGCTCTCGAACAGACGTATCTTCCCTTCAGTCAATGTATTGCTCTCCGGAACCCGCCGCGATGATCTGCTGCTCGACAAGAGCACTGCGAACCGCATCTGGATCCTACGCAAACTGCTCGCCGAAATGAATCCTATCGAGGCGATGAACTTTATGCTCCAGCTTATGGACGAGTACAAGACCAACGAGGCGCTGTTCGACAATATGTCGAAGGTTAACCCTCGCGAAGCAAAATTCTACGATTAAATGAGCATCTTTTTGGTCTATATTCTTTTTTTCATCAGTCGTGTACTCCAGTACACTCCTTCTTCAAAAAAGAATCTATCCACAAAAATCTATCTCATTCAAGATGTATCCGACTATTGATACCATAGTGGCACCGGCGACCGTTCCAGGAACCGGTGCCATTTCCATTCTCCGGGTCAGCGGCCCGGACGCAATCCGCATCGCAGATAAAGTATTGTCGGCCGGCAAAGCCGTCCAATTGCAGGACGCCCGAGGCTATACGCTTCATTTCTGCACGGCGCATTGCGAGGACGGGAAATTGCTGGACGAGGTGCTCTGTTCGGTGTTCAGAGCGCCGCATTCCTATACCGGAGAGGACTCTGTAGAGATTTCCTGCCACGCTTCAAGTTATGTTGTCCAGGAACTTATGTGTCAGCTCATTGCCGCTGGTGCAAGAAGTGCAGAACCGGGCGAATTCACACGCCGTGCGTTCCTGAACGGGAAGATGGACCTCGCTCAGGCGGAGGCCGTCGCGGACCTGATTTCATCTTCTTCGGCCCTGGCTCATAGGGTTGCAATAAGTCAGATGAAAGGCGGGATTTCTTCGCAGCTTGCTTCTATGCGCTCGCAGCTTGTCGATCTGGCTTCCCTTCTGGAACTTGAACTCGATTTCAGCGAGGAGGACGTGGAATTTGCCGACAGAGGTCGGCTGAAGAAATTATTGGACGAAGTCCAGACTCATATTGACCGCCTCAAGCGGTCGTTCAGAACCGGAAACGCAATCCGCAACGGCGTGCCGGTGGCGATCGTGGGCGCGGCGAACAGCGGGAAGAGTACGCTGCTGAATGCGCTGCTCGGCGACGAGCGGGCGATCGTCTCCCCCATCGCCGGCACGACGCGCGACACGGTCGAGGAGACTCTGAGTCTCGACGGGACGCTTTTCCGTTTCATCGACACGGCCGGCATCCGCGAGACGTCGGATGAAATCGAGTCGATCGGCATCTCGCGCACTCTCTCCAGGCTCGCTGCCGCGGACGTGGTTTTCGGGGTTCTCGACGCCTCGCAGCCTCTGCCGGAAATCGTACGTTCGGCCGGCGAAATAGCCTCGTATGTGCGCTTCGACAGCCAGGCTCTGGTGCTGCTTTTGAACAAATGGGACAAGGTGGTTGCGGAGACTTCCGGATCTTCGGAGGGTGATCTTTCTTGCGATTCTTCAGTAGCTTCGGAGATGTTAAAATCGGCCTCTGATGGCATTTCTGGGACAGATTTGGCGCTTAACAAAATTGTTACCGAGTTAAACAAAAATGTTTCATTCACTGATAGCAAGGTAGATATTTTAACTGTTTCTGCCAAGGAGGGTTTGGGCGTAGAAGATCTCGAAAACAAGCTCTGCGCTCTGTATCGGCAGCGTTTTGCCGCAATTTCCGACGCCGCAGACTCGGTTTTAGTGACAAATGCCCGCCATTACAACGCCCTCTGCAGCGCCTCCGAAGCCCTCGCCCGCGTCCGCTCGGGGCTCGACTCCGGCACTTCCACAGTCCTCGTCGCGCAGGACCTGAGGGACGCCCTCTATCACCTGGGCTCCATCACTGGTGAGGTCACCACTGATGAAATATTGGGGAATATCTTCAGACATTTTTGCATCGGAAAATAGAGGGCGGAAATAAGCCGTTTCTTTGGGTGGTCTTTTGGGGTAAATCGCTGAAGGACACGGAGGTAGTGTTAATATCTTTTCGGATTGTTTCTTGGTTTTGCGGGATATTTTGGGTACTTTTGAACCACATTTGTACCACGGTGGTTCAAGTGTCCGGGATGTTCCGCTATTTTGTACGGGTTTACATAGATTGACTTAGATTTACACAAAATGGCATAATCAGTGGCTGAAAGTGCTGCGCAGAGGTCTTTTGATGGGCTTTCCGGTGGGGAATTGTATTTTGCGTGGCTGATTTCGGTTTGAGATGGCATCTTTGGGGAAGTCTGTCTGTCGGTGTTGCGGAAGGGTCTTCGAGCGGGAGTTCGGAAGGCAGGTGTTCTGCAGCGAGAAGTGCAGGAAGGAGAAGAGTAATGAGGCGAGGAGGATTCGCCGCCGGATTGAGAGCGAGGCTGTGACCGCCGCTTCGTGCGACCGACAGCGCGAGGTTCCGAGCAGTGGTCCTGGCGGAGCGAAGTATGTTTCCATCAAGGATGCGGCTCTGATGATGGGCGTGAGCAGGCCTACGATTTACCGGAAGATCGAGGCCGGAGAGCTGCACCCTGTCAGAGTGTCGAGCCGGACGGTGCGGATTGCGGTCGCAGAGCTGCTTGTCGACAGCGGCATCGAACCTCTGGTGAATACCGGGGATTTCTCCGTCCCTATCAGGGTTGACGAGGCACTGGAGCTATATGGCATCTCCCGGGGCAAGTTCTTTGCCGCCGTTAAAAAGGCGGGCATCAGGCCGAAGATGATTGGCGGTGTGGACTATTTCCCGAAACGGAATCTGGATGAACTCTTCCCTACTCCGCCCAAGATTG
>CAVCRS010000036.1:0-12852 GCA_963604635.1 Faecalibacillus sp. | reverse complement strand
ACAACACATACCTTATGTCCATAAATCTGGAAGAGCAATGATGAAAAGGGTTCTGTACACGATACTTATGCTGCTTGTCCCGCTGAGTCTCCCTGCGGGACAGGCCGTATCCCTCAAGTCCCCCGACAGGAAAATAGCGATCAGCTTCAGCGCTGACCGTGAAGGGCTGACTTATTCCTTGCGTTACGGCGGGCAGCTTCTGGTCGGAAACTCCAGACTTGCCCTCACGATGGACAGTACCGTATTGGGCGCCGGCGCCCGGCTCGGGAAGGCCCGCAAGCTGAGCGGGGTGGAGGAGTACTCGCTTCCTGTGGGAAAGTGCTCTTCTGTGAGCAGCCCTTACCGGGAGGTCAGAATACCTGTTCTGACGGGTTGCGAGGGGTATGAAATGGAGATTCAGGCGAGAGCGTTTGACGATGCGGTGGCCTTCCGCCACATTGTCCGCCGCACAGGCGGACGCACTTCGCTGAAAATCAGAAATGAGACGTTCGAAATTTCGCCTGCCGGCAATCCGACGGCGACAGCTCTCTTTATGCCCGGCTTCATAAACAGTCACGAGGGTGTCTATACCAGAATCGGGCTGGACGCTCTCGATGAGGACAGACTGATCGATATGCCGCTGCTCCTGGAATTCGCAGACGGCCCTTATGTGGCTGTCACTGAGGCGAATCTGGTGGACTACGCCGGTATGTACCTGATAAAGGAGGACGGAAAGCTGACAAGCCGCCTTTCTCCGCGTCTTGATGATCCGGCCTACAGCGTTCTGCTGGATTCAGTGTGCATTACTCCCTGGAGAGTGTTTCTGGTCAGCGACAGGGTGGGCGCGCTCATTGAGAGCACGGCTCTCACCAGCCTCTCCTCGCCGTGCGCAATAGAGGATACAAGCTGGCTCAAACCGGGCAAGACCACCTTCCCGTGGTGGAATGACACCGAGGTTCCGGACACGACATTCCAGCCGGGAAACAATTTCCTGACCAACAAGTACTACATCGACTTCGCCGCAGACAACGGTCTGGAGTATCACTCCGTCTATGGCTATGCCGATATGCCGTGGTATTATGACAACGGCCCGGGATTCGGACTTGCAGGACCTGACGCGGACCTGACCAGACCGGCTCCGACGCTGGATTTCAAGGCCGTGTGCGATTATGCGAAGAGCCGCGGTGTCGATATCCACGTATGGCTTAACTGGGCGGCCCTGTACAAGGACATCGACAGGGTGTTCACCAAGTTCAACGAGTGGGGCGTGAAGGGAATGATGGTGGACTTTATGAACAGGGATGACCAGGAGATGATAAAGATTCAGGAGACTGTTCTGCGCAAGGCTGCCGAGCACAAACTGTTCATACAGTTCCACGGGGCAAGCAAGCCTTCGGGCCTCTGGAGGACCTATCCGAATGAATTCACGAGGGAGGGGACTCTCAATTACGAAGTGTACAAGTGGGATGCCGCGAGGGATATGGGCGCCGACCACGACCTGACGATGCCGTTCACGAGACTGCTCGCAGGACCGGCTGACTATCATCTCGGCGGATTCCGCTCCGTTCCTTACGAGGAGTATAAAGTCCGTTACTCCAGGCCGAACGTGACCTCCACCAGATGCCATATGCTTGCGATGTATGTGGTGCTGGAAAGTTACCTCAATATGGTCTGCGACTATCCTGAGGCCTATCTGGGCCAGCCGGGCTTCGAGTTCCTCAGGCAGGTTCCGACCACCTGGGACGAGACCCGTGTCCTCGATGCCGAGGTCGCCGGGCACATCGTCACCGCCAGGCGCAAGGGCGCCGAGTGGTACATTGGCGGTATAGCCAGCTCGAAGGGGAAATCCCTGGATGTCCCGCTGTCTTTCCTCGGCGAAGGACGCTATGTCGCTGAGATTTATACCGATACGGACCAAGCTGCGTCGGAGCCGAACAGCCTGGACCGCAAGGTCCTGAGCGTGGGGAGCGGAGACGTGATTCCGGTGAGGATGGCCGGGTCCGGCGGATTCGTGATGAGGATAGTTCCGGAACAATGATCCGGACATCACCGACCACTGATCAATAACAGTAAAAACCAATGAGAACAAGAATATTACCTGCTTTCCTTCTGGCACTTGCCCTTGCGCTTCCGCTCGCATTGTCTGCCAGGGAATACAATGTCCCCTACACTGGGGAGGCCATCAGCCACATCGCCTATCCCATAGGCGGTCTCGGTTCCGGTATGTTCTGTCTGGAAGGGACAGGAGCCATATCGAACCTTTCATTCCATCACTATCCGGAGCTTTTCAACGAGCCGTGCACTTTCGCGGCCATACACGTCAAGGGGCTTGAGAACGGAACCAAAGTCATAGAGGCCGGCGTGCCGAGATACAAGATTTTCGGCAGACTGAACGGCGGAATGGGCGTGGGCGGAACCACCTGGGGACTTCCGCGCTTCGACGAGGGTGAGTTCAGCTCCAGATTCCCTTTCGCGGAGATTTCCCTCAGGGACGGTGACATTCCTCTCGATGTGCATATAACAGGCTGGAGCCCGTTCATCCCGGGAGATGAGGACAATTCCGGCCTTCCGGCGGGATGCCTGGAGTATTCGTTCACGAATACATCCTCTGCGCCCGTAGAGGCGGTGTTCTCTTTCAACACGCGCAACTTTATGTGGCGCACGAACGATGTCCCGTCCCCCATTACGAAAATGGACAACGGCTTCGTTCTCAATCAGGAGCCGGCCCCGAATGCGGCTGACGCAGAAGGACATTGTGCAGTCTTTGCTGATGACGAGAATGTGACGGTGGACTACTGCTGGTTCAGAGGCGCCTGGTTCGATCCGCTCACGATGGCGTGGAACAAGGCCGTCGCGGGAGATACAAGCGAAGTCGAACCCGGTCCGGGTGCACCGGGAGCCTCTCTTTATGTCCCGTTCACACTGGCTCCGGGGGAGACCAGGGTTGTGAAACTGAACATAGTCTGGTATGTACCGCGCTCTTTCCACAGGATAGGACCTGACGCCGAGACGGACATCGATCGGGGCTCAGTTTATAACGCCGATGATTACAAGGACATTCCGTGGACGTATGAGCCGTGGTACAGCCGCAGGTTCACCGGCATCGAGGATGTCTGCGAGTACTGGAGGACCAATCGTGAATCACTCAGGGACCAGACCGGAGAATTCACCGATGCGTTCTATGACTCGACACTTCCGTCTGAGGTCATAGAGGCGACAGCCGATAACCTCACCATTCTCAAGTCGGCCACAGTTATGCGTCAGCACGACGGACGTTTCTGGGTATGGGAAGGCAGCGGAGACAGCTGGGGAAGCTGCCACGGCTCCTGCACCCACGTCTGGAACTATGCCCAGGCCGTGCCTCATCTCTTCCCGAGAATGGAGAGAAGCCTCAGGGAGACCGAGTTCCTTGTCGATCAGAACACCGACGGCCATCAGGTATTCAGGGCGAATCTCCCTATACGTCCTGTAAAGCACGACTTCCATTCGGCTGCCGACGGTCAGCTGGGCGGCATAATGAAAGTCTATAGAGAGTGGCGTATCAGCGGCGACACGGAGTGGATCCGCTCGATGTATCCTCAGATCAGACAGAGTATGGATTATTGTATCCGCACCTGGGATCCGAATGAGGTCGGAGCAGTCGAGGAGCCGCACCACAACACTTACGACATCGAGTTCTGGGGCCCTGACGGGATGTGCACCAGTTTCTATGCCGGAGCGCTGAACAGCATCGTGGAGATAGGCTCATACCTCGGCGAAGATGTTTCGAGATACCGCGATCTTCTTGCCAAGAGTCAGGCCTATATGAGCACCAGGCTCTGGAACGGAGAATATTTCTTCCAGGACATCCGCTGGAAGGACCTCAAGGCTGAGGATCCCACCACTGCGCAGTCATTCCACAGTTCCTACTCCGAAGAGGCACGCAGACTTCTCGAGGCCGAGGGTCCGAAGTACCAGTACGGCACCGGCTGTCTTTCAGACGGCATAATCGGATGCTGGATGTCCCTCGTGTGCGGTCTGGACGAGCCTATAGACCGGAAGATGGTGGCAAGCCATCTGGCGTCTGTGTATAAGTACAATCTGAAGAAGGACCTCCGCGACCACGCGAATCCTCAGCGTCCGGGCTATGCCGTAGGCGACGAGGGCGGACTGCTGCTCTGCACCTGGCCAAAGGGCGGAAAACTCAGTCTTCCTTTCGTTTACAGCGACGAAGTCTGGACCGGCATCGAGTTCCAGGTGGCGGCGCATCTCATCTTCGAGGGTATGAAAGAGGAAGGCCTGGATATAGTCAGAACCTGTCTGGACAGATACGACGGCATCAAGAGGAATCCGTACAACGAATACGAGTGCGGCTCCTGGTACGCGAGGGCCCTGTCAAGCTACAGCCTGCTCCAGGCGCTCACGGGAGTCCGTTATGACGCAGTCACCAGGACTCTGTACATCGACTCGAAGGTCGGGGACAATTTCAAGTCGTTCTTCGCTGCCGAAGGCTGCTACGGCACCGTCGGTCTCTCGAAGGGCAAGCCGTTCGTCGAAATGACCCGCGGGACCCTCGATGTCCAGACCTGCCTGGTCGATGGCCGCAAGATGAAGGTCAAGACCCGCTAGGGGGAGTGAATTTCAAGAAATTATATGACGGGACGCTGACCAAGAGGTCAGCGTCCAATTTCGTATTCCAGCAGCGCCCCGACATCCGGGGTTTCGCCGGTCATTATGCCGTAGCCGGAGATGGCCTGACAGAGGAGCCAGCGGCGGCCTGGGATATAGGATATTCCGGCGTCCTGCAGGCGGGCGAGCCTCAGGCCCGTGAAGGCGGGGTTTCTGTAGTTCGCTTCCAGGAGGATGCGGCCGTGGTCTGAGCGGGTGAGGCAGAACTCGTCCAGACTGTCCAGAGCCATAGGAAGGGTGTAGATCACAAGGTCGGCCTGTGAACACTCCTTTATGAAATCATCCGTTGAGGCGACGCGGAACTTGTATTCCGGAAGGCCTTTGGAGAAGGCCGTGGCCTTGTCCAGACTCCTGTTCAGGATGGTGGTGTCGAATCCCATCTCGGCGGCGGCGACAGCCGCGGCCTTGCCGGCCCCGCCGCAGCCGGCTACGGTTGCGGCCGGCCTTCGGCCGTATTTCCGCTCCAGACATTTCCGGACGAACTGGTGGATTCTTTTGTGGGCTGATGCCCCGAATTCATTGTAGAATTCAGAGATTATTCCGGGGAAGAGTTCCTCCGCGACGGTAAGTATCACACCCGTGAAATCGGAATTGTGACACTCCACGCCCTGTGCAGTGTGCAGGAGGATATTGGCCGCGCCTGTCAGGGCGCAGGGCCCGGAAACTGTGTCCGCCTTTTCGTAGGCAGCTTCCTTGAACGGAGCGGTGACGTTTATCGCCTTGTATTCACGCAGGAACCTTACGTACGATGCCTCGAAGTCGCTGCCTTCGATAAGGTCGTAAGGGTGGCGGCCGGAGTATGCGGTCAGGAAAAGCTGCGGGCTTGCGGAGTGGCCGATGGGGTCTCCGATGAGTCCGAAACGGGTAGAATCTATCATAATATACTGCGCTGTCTTACAGCTTCATAAAGCAGAATCGCCGCGCTCACGGAGGCGTTCAGCGAGTCCAGGCTTCCCTTCATAGGGATTTTGATATGGGCGTCGGCGGCTTCCCGCCAATCCTCGCTCAGCCCCGTGGCTTCGGTGCCTATGGCGATGGCGGTCCCGCCGGTCATAGGGCAGTCATAATACAGGCTGGAATCCTGCAGCTGGGCGGTGAAGATCCGGATGGAATGCTCTTTCAGCCAGGCGATTGCCTCAGCCGATGTGCAGCAGACGACAGGAACCGTGAATACGGCCCCGATGCTGGAGCGGATGAGGTTCGGGTTGTAAAGGTCAGTGAGAGGGTTGCAGATCAGCGCGGCATCGGCTCCGGCGGCATCCGCGCTGCGAAGCACCGCCCCGAGATTGCCCGGCTTCTCCACGCCTTCGAGAACTACGATGAGAGGGTTTTCACCCACCGTAAGGTCGGTTAAAGACAGTTCGCGCGAGCGCATCACGCCGATGACCCCCTCGGTGGAGCCTCTGTATGCCACTTTTTCGTAGAGGAACGCCGGCAGCTGCACGAGCAGCAGCTTCGGATTCAGCGCCTCCGCCCTCGCTACTATCGCCTCCAGCCCGTCCTTGCCTTCGATGCTCTTGGCTTGCTCGGAGACTTTCGCTGAAGGCAAGCCATCAGGCGGGGCCGCAGCGCGAGAAGGGTTGGCTTGTGAGATAGCTCGCGTGGAGGCCGCTTCCTCCCGTCTGGGAGGATTGAGGAGGGAATTATTGGCCGCATTTGCGGCCGCAAGATTATTGGCTATGACCTCGCCGCAGACGAACAACGTCTCTGGCACGAACCCCGCGTTAAGGCAGTGCCCGAGCTCCCGCTGCCCCTCGACCGCGAAAAGTCCACGCTCGCGGCGGAGCCTGGACTTTTCCTGCAGGGCGAGCAGGTCCTTTATCTTCGGATTCTGGGCCGAAGTGACCGTCTCGACTTTCATTATTTGGAAGCTTCCTCGTCCTTCTTGAGAATCTTCTCCGGACGCATCTGAGGGAAGAACAGCACGTCCTGGATGGTCGTCTGGCCGGTCATAAACATCGTCAGACGGTCGATTCCCATTCCGAGTCCGGAGGTAGGCGGCATTCCGTACTCCAGCGCGCGCACGAAGTCGTAGTCGATGAACATCGCCTCGTCGTCGCCGCGGCTCTTGAGCTTCGCCTGCTCCTCGAACCTCTCCAGCTGGTCGATAGGGTCATTCAGCTCGGAATAGGCGTTCGCCAGCTCCTTGCCGCATACGAAGAGTTCGAACCTCTCGGTAAGGTTCGGATTGTTTCTGTGACGCTTGGTCAGCGGGGACATCTCGACAGGGTAGTCTGTCACGAAAGTCGGCTCTATGAGGTTCTTCTCGGCATATTCTCCGAAGATGGCGTCGATGAGCTTGCCCTTTCCCATCGAAGGCTCGATCTCCACGTTCAGCTGCTTGCAGGTTGCGCGAAGCTGCCCCTCATCCATTCCGCTTACATCGACTCCGGCGTACTGCCTGATGGCGTCGAGAATCGGCAGACGGCGGTACGGCGGCTTGAAGCTTACGGTGTTCTCGCCGATGGTCACCTGGTCGGTGCCGTTCACCTTCATCGAGATCTTCTCGAGCATCTTTTCCACGAACTCCATCATCCAGATGTAGTCCTTGTAGGCCACGTAGATCTCCATACAGGTGAACTCCGGGTTGTGGGTCTTGTCCATACCCTCGTTGCGGAAGTCCTTCGCGAACTCATATACTCCGCTGTAGCCGCCGACGATGAGTCTCTTCAGATAGAGCTCGTTCGCAATTCGCAGATACAAAGGGATATCCAGAGCGTTGTGGTGTGTCACGAAAGGTCTTGCGGTGGCGCCTCCCGGGATGCTCTGGAGGATAGGGGTCTCGACTTCGAGGCAGCCGGCTTCATTGAAATACTCGCGCATCGTGGCGATGATCTTCGCTCTCTTCACGAAAGTCTCCTTAACCTGCGGATTCACGATGAGGTCCACGTATCTCTGGCGGTAGCGGAGCTCAGGGTCGGAGAATGCGTCGAAGACCTTGCCGTCCTGCTCCTTCACGATAGGGAGGACCTTGAGCGACTTGCTCAGCAGGGTGAGTCCCTTGGCGTGAATCGAGAGCTGGCCGGTCTGGGTGATGAACGCGAAGCCCTTGATGCCGATGATGTCACCGATGTCCAGAAGCTTCTTCCAGACGGTATTGTACATAGTCTTGTCCTCGCCAGGGCAGATTTCATCTCTCTTGACGTAGATCTGGATTCTTCCGCTTTCATCCTGGATCTCTCCGAATGAAGCCGCGCCCATAATTCGGCGGCTCATAATGCGTCCCGCGATGCAGACTTCCCGGAAGTTGCCCTTCTCGGCATCATACTCCGCAAGTATCTGTGCCGCAGTGGCGTTCACCGGGTAGAGCGGTGCCGGATAAGGTTCAATGCCCAGTTCTCTGAGCTTCGACAGTGATTCCCTTCTCAGGAGTTCCTGTTCGCTGTATTCAACATTTGCCATATCTTGTATAAATTATTTTTCTTCCTGCGGACTCTTGGAGTCAAGAGTCCTTTCCAACCTGCAAAAATACGATTTTTCCTTAAGAAATACCACCCAAGAGTCCCCGCAACTTAAAACCTTTACGATTTATCGTTGCATATTCATACAATTTCCGTAACTTTGACCGATATGGCGAGAGAATGCAAATGGATACTGAAAGAACCCGCCGACCAGTCGAAAGTCGAAAGGCTTGCCACTGAGGTCGGTATCGACCGCGTTTTGGCCGAACTCCTCGTCAAGCGCGGTGTCGAGACCTTCGAGCAGGCCCGCAGATTCTTCCGTCCGAGCCTCGACTATCTCTACGACCCGTTCCTGATGAAGGATATGGACATCGCAGTGGAGCGTCTGCACAGGGCTGTGGTGAGCCGCGAGAAGATTCTGGTCTACGGAGACTACGATGTCGATGGGACCACCGCAGTATCACTGGTTTACTCCTTCCTGAAGGACTTTACCCCGAATCTGGATTTCTATATTCCGGACCGCAACGACGAGGGCTACGGCGTCTCGCAGAAGGGTCTGGACTGGGCCGCGGAGAACGGCTTCACCCTGATCATCACTCTCGACTGCGGCATCAAGGCCATAGAGAAGACCCGCTATGCTGCCTCGCGCGGCATAGATATGATCATCTGCGACCATCATCTTCCTGACAATGAGATACCTGCGGCTGTCGCGGTGCTCGACCCGAAG
This sequence comes from Faecalibacillus sp., assembly GCA_963604635.1. Taxonomy (GTDB): domain Bacteria; phylum Bacteroidota; class Bacteroidia; order Bacteroidales; family UBA932; genus Cryptobacteroides. The sequence continues at coordinate 4,077 of CAVCRS010000036.1, read as the reverse complement.
CGCGAGGACTGCCACTATCCGTTCGACGACCTGTCCGGCTGCGGCGTAGGCTTCAAGCTCGTGCAGGCATATTCGCAGCGCTACGGCATTCCGTTCGAGAACCTGATTCCGCTGCTCGACTATCTCGTAGTGAGCATCGCCTCGGACCTCGTCTCCATCGTGGATGAGAACCGCACTCTCGCGCATTTCGGTCTGAAGCAGCTGAACGAGAACCCGCGCGCCGGTCTTCTCGCGATGATTAACCTCTCGAAGCTCGAGCAGGGGCACATCACCATCGACGACATAGTCTTCAAGATCGGTCCGCGCATCAACGCCGCCGGCCGTATGGAGACCGGGCGCCTGTCCGTGGAGCTGCTGACAGCCACCGACTTCGACAGCGCGATGACTATCGGAGAGAGGATAAACGACAATAACAACGAGCGCAAGAGCATCGACCGCGAGATCACCCAGGACGCCATCCAGATGGTCCAGGAGGGCAAATGCCTGTCGTGGAAGAACGCGACCATCGTCTATGACCCGAACTGGAACAAGGGCGTGGTGGGCATCGTGGCTTCGCGCCTCGTCGAGGCGTTTTACAAGCCGACCATCGTGCTGACCCGCTCGAACGGTTTCGTGACGGGGTCCGCGCGCAGCATCCAGGGATTCGACCTGTACGAGGCCATCGAAAGCTGCGCGGATCTGCTGGAGAACTTCGGCGGACACGTCTATGCCGCCGGTCTGACGCTTCGCGAAGAAAACCTTCCGGAGTTCAGCGCGAGAATGGACAAGTTCATAGGCGAACACATTACCGCTGAGATGCTTACGCCGGTGCTGAGTCTCGACGCGCGACTCGACTTCTCCCGCATCACCCCGAAATTCTTCCGCATCCTGAAGCAGTTCCAGCCGTTCGGCCCGGGGAACAACAACCCCGTTTTCCTCACAGAGAACGTCTATGACGGCGGCAACGGGCGCAAGGTCGGCGCGGGCGGCGTGCATATGAAGCTCGACCTCATCCAGGAGTCGCAGCCGTACCACCAGATCCCGGCGATTGCGTTCAATATGTCCGATTTCTTCGATTACATCAAGGCGGGCAATCCGTTCGACGTCTGTTACTCGATCGTGGAGAACTACTACCGCGGCAACGCCACCATCCAGCTCCGTGTCAGAGACTTGCACGAGCGCGAGGAGGTGATTTAGCCGGCCGGCCTTCAGCCGTCCAATGCTACCCCGGGCCTGCTGAAACCACTATGCGGTCCCCGAGCTTGTCGAGGGGCCCGCGCGTAAAGAATCTGTTATGAATAAGAATACCCCGCACTGCATAACCCTCATCGGAATGATGGGCAGCGGCAAGACCCTTGTCGGCCGCTATCTGGCCCTGCGCCTCGGCTGGACCTTCATCGACCTCGACGAGCAGATAGTAAAGGACGCCGGCCGCAGCATCTCCGACATCTTCGCCACAGACGGCGAAACCGCCTTCCGCGCCCTCGAACTGAAAACTCTCAGGAAGATCATCTCTCCGCTCACATCTCCTGCGGCCGCCGACGCGTCCAATCCTGTCTCCGAGTTTGTCGAGGGGCCCGCAGCCACGTCCACAATTCTTTCTTTGGGCGGCGGCACCATCCTCCAGTGCGAATGCGCCCGTCTCGTGAAGGAGCACAGCCTCTGCGTGCGTCTCACAGCCTCAGCCTCAACCCTTTACGACCGCCTTAAAGCCGACCGCAAAAGACCCCTCCTTCGCGGCGCCGAACCATTGGAGGAAAAGATATCCCGCCTTCTGTCCGAACGCGACCCCGCCTACACCGCCGCCGCCGACCTCTCCATCTCCACCGACGGCCGCCCCGTCGATGACATCATCGACGAACTCCTCTCACTTCTTTGGTAAGTCCCACTTAAATAGAAAAATGAAAGCTCTTTCAGATTGAGCACTGGAACCAGAGCGCCATAAATCGGTCATAAATGACGTAGCCCTCTGTTTTGTGATAGACAATTTCCTTATCTTCAAGCACTTCCAGGGCAGCCTTGACACTGCTGGCCCCAGGAAGCCGATGCTTCTTTATGAATTTTCCGGATGTCGGCTGAGAAACGATACCGTCCTCCGCAATCGCCTTCAGCAGAGACATCTGGTTCTCTGTGAAGAACTGAACCATACTTTCGTACTGAGGTTCCCGGTTCCTGAGAATGGAAGCTATGACAGAATTGACCTGTGCTATATTGTCCACCACATCATATTCTTCATACAGGCGGTTCATAATGCATTGGATATACCAGGTATGTCCATCGAAACGTCTGTATATTTCTGAAAATGTATCCCGTGACAGGTCTCCTCCTTTCTCAATGAAAAACTTGCGGCAGAAGTCATAATAGACATCTTCCTTCAGTGGCTTCAGTCCCATCATTTCGGTGCTCTGATAGAACGGGTGCTTGGGGGAGCCGAAAATTTCAGACATCAGATGATGCTTGCTGCCGGAAAAAATGAAATGTACGTGCTGGGCGAACTGGATATATGAACGCAGCATAGCCTCCGTTCCGCTTTCCGGATATTCGGCAATCTTCTGGAATTCATCGAGAGCGATATAAATCTCTTTCCCGCTGCTGTTCAGGCAGTCGAAAAGACTGCGGATGGTCGGTTCTTCCTGCTGCTGTTCAATCCTTATCGAGAAGTTGGTCTCTCCGGAAACGGGATTCAGAGAAAGCACGGGACGCAGTGAACCCAGAAATCCTTCCGCTTTTTTCGCGATGGATTCATTTTTCCGGATAAAGCCGTTGATTGCCATTTCTGCAAACGCTTCCACGAAATCCTGAAGGTTCTTTGTGGCAAATATGTCGAGATAAAGACACACAACCCCCTTGTCTTCTTCCTTCAAGTGATAGAACGTGTTTTTGATGAGTCCCGTCTTGCCTATTCTGCGCGGAGATATAAGAGTTACATTCCTGCCGTTCTTCAGGTGAGACAGCAATGTGGCAGTCTCTTCCTGCCTGTCACAGAAATATTCAGGGCTTTCATATCCCTGATAAATAAAGGGATTTGCCAGTTTGCCGGACGTTGTCTTCATACTGATATATTATTTCGCGTTACAATATTCTTGTTACAAGATTTTTGTAACAACAAAATTGCAATAAAAAATCAATATATGCAAATATCTCATCCATAATTACATCCACGCCACATCAGCTTCGGAAACTCTGCGACCGTATTGGACGCGAAGCGGCCGAGGAAAAAGATTTCGGTCGCAGAGTTTTCGAAGATGGCGCGGCAAAGAGAAGTGATTGGACGCGAAGCGGCCGCAGAGATTTACCTGCTATACACTGTCCTGCCCCCGCAGAATACGCGCTCGACGGCGCTGGAGTCGGCGGAATAGATCCAGTTCGAGACTACATTGAAGCACGGCTGCATCTTGCGGGCGTGCAGGTCCAGCAGAATCGCGTCCGCGACCTTGCCCTCCGCAATCACGCCGCCGTCGATGCCGAACGCCTCCGCGCCGCCGCGAGTGGCCCATTTCAGCACTTCCTCGGCAGGCGCTATGGTCGGATCCCCGACCAATTTCGCCAGCAGCGCGGCGAATTTGCACTCCTCACGCATATCCAGATTGTCATTCGAAGAGCAGCCGTCCGTGCCCAGCGAAATCCTCACGCCCGAAGCGATAGCCATCTCATAAGGGAAACGCCCGCTGCCGAGCTTCATATTGGAGCACGGGCAGTGCGCCACGGTCACGCCGCGTTCGGCCAATATGTCCCATTCCTCGCGGTCGATATGCACGCAGTGCGCCGCGATCACATCCGGCCCGAGGAACCCTATGCTGTCCAGATAACGCACCGGAGTCATCCCGTGCTCCCGCAGACAGTCATCCACTTCAGTCTGAGTCTCAGACAGATGGATATGCAGCTTGAGGCCGTTTCGGCGCGCCAGGTCGGCCGCCATCCTGAGCCTCTCTTCGCTGACGGTATAAATCGCGTGCGGAGCCACCACGAGACTGATGCGCCCGCCCGTCGGGTCCTTCCACTCGCTGAGGAACCTCTTCTTCTCCTCCAGCAGAGCCAGAGGGTGATTGTCCATAATCGTGATTCCTATCGCCGCGCGGATTCCCGCCTTGTCCACCT
>CAVCRS010000035.1:0-52528 GCA_963604635.1 Faecalibacillus sp. | reverse complement strand
CCAACCCTGGTGACACTGAATTCCTCCCTGAGGAGCTCGTGGACAAGTGGGCGTTCATGGATGCAAACGACAATATCTACGGCAAGTACTATGTTCTGGATCCGGGTGATTCGGAGAAGTACGTCGCAGGCGATATCATCGATGCCAGAGATATGCGCAACGAGAATGAATCCCTCAGCCGTCACGGAAAGCAGATGATGGCCACCCGCGAGGCAAAGCCGGCTACGGCCAAGCTCGTCCTCCAGGGTATCACCCGCGCCGCTCTCCGCACGAACAGCTTCATCTCCGCCGCTTCCTTCCAGGAGACCACGAAGGTGCTCAGCGAGGCAGCCATCCGCGCAAGAGTCGATAACCTCGAAGGTCTGAAGGAGAACGTCATCTGCGGTCATCTGATTCCTGCAGGTACAGGTCTCCAGGACTATCAGGACATCATCGTCGGCCGCAAGGACGAGATGGTTCAGGATCTCAACGAACTTTAGACGCTATTCTGAATTATCAATATAGAATTGGCCGACCCCTGTGGGGCCGGCCAATTCCATATTGCGCAGCAAGCTGCGCAGGTCAGTCTATCCACCGGGGGACGTATCCCCCGGACCCCCTGGGTCGCTACGCTCCGTAGGTGCTTCGAGAGAGCAGACTGGGACCGGCCAATTTTGTATTCCACTTTTAAAGTGCTCAGCGGAGAGTGAGCGTGACGGGACAGTGGTCGGAACCGGTGACGTCGTTCAGGATGTCGGTCGAGAGCACGCGGGAGCGAAGCTGCTCCGAGACGAGAAAGTAGTCGATGCGCCAGCCTGCATTTCGCGTGCGGGCGTTCATCCTGTAGGACCACCAGGAGTATTTGACTTCTTCGGGATGCTGCACACGCCAGGTGTCCGTGAACCCGGCAGCGAGAAGCTCAGTCATCTTGCCCCGCTCCTCATCGGTGAACCCGGCGTTCTGACGGTTCGTGGAGGGGTTTTTCAGGTCGATCTCCTCGTGCGCCACGTTCATATCTCCGCAGACCACCACGCCCTTTCGCGAGGCGAGCCCCTTGAGATAGTTCCGGAAAGCGTCCTCCCAGCCCATCCTGTAGTCCAGACGCCTCAGACCGTCCTGGGAATTGGGTACATAGACATTCACGAGAAAATAATCCTCCATATCTAGCGTGATCACACGGCCTTCCCGGTCGTGTTCCGGAATCCCGATGCCATAGGAAACGGATAGGGGAGTGAGGCGCGTATAGACGGCCGTCCCGCTGTAGCCCTTCTTCTCGGCATAGTTCCAGTAGGACTGATAGCCCAGAAACTCCAGATCTATCTGGCCCTCCTGCAGCTTGGTTTCCTGAAGGCAGACAAAGTCTGCATCGAACGACTCGAAGATATCCGCGAACCCCTTGCCGCAGACGGCCCGAAGGCCGTTCACGTTCCAGCTGACGAACTTTATTCCATCGTCCATTCCGCACCGTCCTTAGTGTCCTTGACCTTGATTCCGAGAGCAGCGAGATTGTCGCGGATCCGGTCGGAAGTCGCCCAGTCGCGGGCTTCTTTGGCCGCCGCGCGGGACTCCAGAACCATCTTCATCAGGCCGTCGACAGTCTTGCCGGCCTTGCCGCTGTCACCGTCATACTTGAGCGCGAGCACTCCGAAAACTATATCGTCAAAGAGCCTCAGAAGGGCCTGCAGGTCATCTTTGCTCAGTTTTGCCTTGCCCTCCTTCGCGGTATTGACAAGGCGCACAGCATCGAAAAGATGCGAAAGGGCGGTAGGGGTGTTGAGGTCATCGCAAAGGGCGTCATAAACCCCGTCCACTATCTTGCGGACTTCCGGGCTTCCCAGAGTGCAGCTGTCAGGAGCCGTGTCGGTTATGTACTCGCCATAGACCAGCGCATTGGCCGTATGGCCCTGATCGCCCTTTACAGGAGACTCCACGCCGGCTGCGGCCGCCATTGACCGAAGGTCCTTCGCACCCTGAAGAATGCGCTTGAGACCCTTCTCGGCTGCCTGCAGGGCCTCGTTCGAGAAGTCGAGCGTGCCGCGGTAGTGCGCCTGGAGAATGAAGAAGCGGACGGTCATCGGGCTGTACGCCTGCGCGAGCTTCGGGTGGTCGCCGCTGAAAAGCTGCGGCAGAGTGATGAAGTTTCCGAGGGACTTACCCATCTTCTGGCCGTCGATGGTGATCATATTGTTATGCACCCAGTAGTGCACGCCCTGCGTTCCGCGGCATGCCACGTTCTGCGCGATTTCGCACTCGTGATGCGGGAAGAGCAGGTCGATTCCGCCGCCGTGGATGTCGAACTCGCGGCCGAGGTACTTCTCGCCCATCACCGAGCACTCCAGATGCCAGCCCGGGAATCCCTCTCCCCACGGAGACGGCCATCTCATAATGTGCTGAGGCTCAGCTTTCTTCCATAGTGCAAAGTCGTATGGCGCGTGCTTGTCGCCCTGCCCGTCGAGATTTCTCGTACCCTCGAGCGTGTCATCCAGCGAGCGGCCCGACAGCACCCCGTAATGATGCTCGGCGTTGTACTTCTGCACGTCGAAATACACGCTCCCGTTGCTGATGTAGGCGTACCCTGCGTCCAGAATCTTCTGCACGGCCATAATCTGTTCGATGATATGCCCCGACGCGCGCGGCTCGATGGACGGCGGAGCGACGTTCAGCTGGCGCATCGCCTCGTGATAGCGGAGCGTATAGGTCTGCACGACCTCCATCGGCTCGAGCTGCTCGAGTCTCGCCTTCTTCGCGATCTTGTCCTCGCCCTCGTCGGCATCGTGCTCCAGATGGCCCACATCGGTGATGTTGCGCACGTAGCGTACCTTGTAGCCGAGGTGCCTGAGCAGGCGCTGCAGCACGTCATAAGTCACTCCCGGACGCGAATGCCCGAGATGCGCATCGCCATAGACGGTAGGTCCGCACACGTACATTCCCACGTGCCCGGGATGCACAGGCACGAAAAGCTCCTTGCGGTGCGTAAGTGTATTGGTCAGTCTGATGTTTCTCATATCAATTTATTTCTTATAAAACTCTGATTAATATAGGCTGCGGCGCCGCACACCACGGTCATGACTGCCTGGGATTCGTGCGAAAGCGTCGCGAACACGATCCCCGTCTCCCACGGAATCCCGTAAACCGCCGACAGGGCGAGCGCCACCATATAGTGGAAAGCTCCGAATCCGCCCGGCACGGGCACGATGCCCGCCACGCTCCCGACCAGCATCAGGAAGAGCGCGTCGACCCAGCCGAGCCCGAACTGCTCCGGCAGCGCCCGTATGATGAAAAGGCTCATCATCAGGAACATAGCCCAGAGAAGCAGAGTGTAGAGCATAAACAGCCCCTTGCCTTTCATCCGCAGGCAAGCCAGCGCGCCCTGCCATATTCCGCTGAAAAAGTGCGCGACTTTCCCGCAAGCCGCGTTCTTCTCATGCAGCCTGAAGACTGTTGTTACGGCCGCAACTGCGGCCAATAAGGCCCCGCCCACGATCCACCACAGGCTGAAGTTCAGGCTCTGTCCGACCGGCGTCCAGATCTTTTCTACGGCGAAGGTTCCGAATCTCTGCCAGCCGAAGCCGAGGGTCAGAATAATGATCAGAAGGAGCGTGAGAATGTCCCAGGATCTTTCCACCACGACGGTGGCGAGGGCCTTGTCATAGCTCAGCGGAGCCCTGCAGACATAGCCGCAACGTATGAATTCCCCCACGTGGGGGAGGAAGGTGTCGGTAAATTTTCCTATGACGAATCCGTCGTAGCAGTCCGTGCGCTTTATGTCGGGATTCATCGGCTTCAGCAGCAGTCGCCATCTCAAAGCCCTGACAATGAAGGCTCCCAGGCCTGCCGCCATCGAAAGGAGCACCCAGCCCCACCTGCAGTTTTTCAGCACGTCGAGAAAGTCCGCCCATTTCACCCCCTCGAAGGAGAAATAGAGCAGGACCACCGCCACGGCTGTCCAGGCGAGGTATTGGTAAATGCTGTGTCTGCCTTTCTTCATACTTGCAAATATACCTATAATTCAGCAAAGTTTGTTTATTTTCCTTTCAGTGATTGATTGCGGCGACGGGCGCGGTCCTCGGGCTTGTCGAGGGTCCGGCGCAACCGGCGATGGTTGAACTTGTCGACGCCGCAGGCGCGAATTTTGAATATAGCGGATTTATCCCTACTTTAGTGGATATTTTTAAGTTTGATTATGAAATCCATACTTGGCATAGGCAATGCACTTACCGACATCCTGGCAGTCCTGCCGGATGACACACTCCTGAAAACCTATCATCTTCCGAAAGGAAGCATGCAGCACGTGGATATGGAGACCGGAGACAAGATTTGGACGGCTCTCAAGCCGCTGGGTGTCCATTATGTGGCCGGCGGCAGCGCCGCCAATACCATAACCTGCACCTCCATCTTCGGGATGGACTCCAGTTTCATAGGCAAGATCGGTGATGATGAGCTCGGTCTGCTCTTCAAGAGCGACCAGGAGCAGTACGGCATCAAGACCCGCCTCCTGAAAAGTCCTCATTCCAGCGGAAGATCGATGGTGTTCGTGAGCGGAGGAAATGCCGAGCGGACTTTCGCGGTCTATCTCGGAGCGGCGCTGGACCTGGTTCCAGAAGACCTTAAGCCGGAATGGTTCGAGGGGAACGATTACTTCCATATAGAGGGCTATCTCGTGCAGAATCAGGCGCTTATCCGCAGGGCTGTGGAGCTTGCCCACGATGCTGGCTGCATCATTTCCCTGGATATGGCATCCTATAATGTCGTCGAGTCGAACGATGCTTTCCTTCACGACATCGTGGAGAAATACGTGGACATCGTTTTCGCCAATGAAACCGAATCCCGTGCGTTCACCAAGCTGGATGACCCTCAGCAGGCTCTGCGCGCCATATCCGAACTCTGTGACATAGCTGTCGTAAAGGTCGGAAAGGACGGCTCCTGGGTACGCAGCGGCTCCGAGGAGCATTTTATCGAGCCGTGGCCGGCCAAGACCATCGACGCCACGGGCGCCGGCGACACTTATGCTGCGGGATTCCTCTATGCCCATTCTCTCGGGATGCCTCTGAAGATTTGCGGAGAGGTCGGCTCCATCATCGCGGCGAAGGTCGTGGAGGTGATCGGCACCAAAGTCGATGTGCCCCGCTGGAGGGATGCCAAGCTGGAGATCCGTGCGCTTATGGCCAAGTACCAAAACCGATAAATTATGTTTTTACGCAACTTTTTGCGTCGTAGGGCTTTGCGCAGATCCCTGAGCAAAATCCCGACAGCGATAATCCCAATTACTGATATCCACAGCGCCACGGTGCTGATGGATGCTGCGGATCCTTCCCACGAGGCCTGTGCTCAGGCCGTCCAGAACTATTTCAAGTCTGAGGGCGTGAAGGTGAGGATCATCTATACCTGTCTGAAGAAACTCGAAAAGGACTTCATCCCTCCTGTGGACAGGAATGCGACTCTGTTCCTGGAGGATGTGGACTGGTGCGGAAGGCCTTCCCTGTCGAGGCTTTCCTTCATCGCCGGCCCTGAGACGGACCTTTTCATCTCCCTGACCGGGGAGAATACATATCTTTCGGAATTCATCGCAAGCTGGTTCCCTGCACGTTTCAAGATAGGGCGTTTCCCGCTTTCCGTCTATGATGTCGTGCTTGACGGGCGTGAAGGGCAGAGCCAGACCGAAGTGTTCCTCTCCATAGAAAATCTCTTTACCAAAATCAAATGATCACAGTACTATGAACCAGAATTTATCGAAAAATCTCACCGTAGGCCTCAAGGGTGTCTGTATGGGCGCGGCCGATGTCATTCCTGGAGTCAGCGGCGGTACCATAGCCTTCATCACAGGTATATATGAAGAACTCGTGGAATCCATCCACAATTTCGACAAGACGGCTTTCAAGCTGCTCTTTACCGGAAAAGTCCGCGAGTTCTGGAAGCATATAAACGGCACTTTCCTCATTTCGCTGATCTGCGGTATCCTGCTCAGTATCTTCTCTCTGGCGAAACTTATGACCTATCTGCTGGAGAATCATCCGATTCAGACCTGGTCATTCTTTTTCGGACTGATAGTGGCTTCATCCATCTTCATCCTGAGAGGCATTTCGGGATGGAAGATTAAAGATGTCCTGCTGACCGTCTTCGGAGTCGGACTGGGCGCAGTCATCTGTACGCTCACTCCCACATCGACCCCTGATGCTCTCTGGTTCATCTTTTTCTGCGGAGCCATAGCCATCTGCGCTATGATTCTTCCGGGAATTTCAGGCAGTTTCATTCTGGTTATTCTGGGGAAATACGATTATGTGCTCGGCGCTGTGGCGGGGCTTACGTCTTTCAGCAACGCCCAGCAGGCCACGGCCTCCCTTGCTACCGGTCCTATGACCTGGGGACACTGTCTGCTCGTGATAGTGATATTCGCCATTGGCGCAGCCATAGGAATTGTGGCGTTCTCGAAGTTTCTGCATTGGCTGCTTGCCAGCTGGGAGAGAGAAACGACTCTGGTGCTGGCCGGCTTCATCATCGGCTCGCTCATAAAAGTCTGGCCGTGGCACAACCCCGTGGGGGATGCTCCGGTAATTCCGGGAGTGGCTTCCGCAGACGGTCTGGTGGCTTTCCAGACTGCTGATGCGCATATCGCCGCTGCGGTGATTTTCGCTTTCCTGGGCCTTCTGCTTGTGTTCGGAATCGAATTTCTGGGAAAGATGGTCAGCCGGAAAAAGGGGAACAGTCTGCCTGACAGCCAGTAGGCAATATCTCTCTGCTGAACATTTTTTACATTACTGATGGCGGATTGTTAAAAATTGTCTATATTTGCAGTCCAAAATTCGTTTGTAGGGTATGGTTCGGTAGCTCAGCTGGATAGAGCAACAGCCTTCTAAGCTGTGGGTCTTGGGTTCGAATCCCAACCGAATCACAAAAGAGGCAAGCGTCAGCTTGTCTCTTTTTGTGATTATATACCCCCAGCCGCTGACGTAGCGAGCTGCGTCGCTTATCCCATTCATTGGGGAGCGTACTCCCCAAACCCCTCCGGTCGCACACTTCGTGCGCTCCTTAGGTGCTCTGACACTGTAGCTGCTGCGGAGTGGACATTCAGCAGGATGGAATCTTTGTAATGGATTGATTGTTTTGCCTTTATAAAGATTTCCATTGATGTGTTCGACACCATAAGGAGCCATGAGAACGGGAAATTGCGGGAGGTCGGCTTTATTCCTCTTTTGTGATATTATGCCCCAGTCGCTTTGTGAAAGAAAAGTCGTATATTTGTGAGTTTGATTGGAGTCTGGTATGATCACTGAACTTACATACATATTGAAGGGCTTTCTCATAGGCATCTGCGCCGCGATTCCGCTGGGGCCGGTGGCGATGCTTGTCATTCAGAAGACCCTGACGGAAGGCCGCAAGGCAGGCTTTTCCTGCGGGCTGGGATGCAGTTTCGCAGACTGCATATTCGCCTGCATTTCCGGGTTGGCGCTCTATACTGCAGGACAATTCATCGAGAAAAACACCGCCCTAATACAGATTGTGGGCGGCATCATCCTCATAGTCGTGGGTATGATAATGTTTTTCAGCCACATACGCGAAGCGAAAAAGCGCGGCCACAGCTATGACCCTCTCAATTTCGTCAAGGCGATGATGATGTGCATCACAAATCCGGGCGCTCTCGCGATAATGCTGGGACTGTTCGCATTTTTCCATATGGATATGTCTGCGATACCTATGCTGCTGAGAATCCTGTCGCTTTTGGCGGTGCTCTGCGGTTCCATATCCTACTGGTATCTGTTCTCCCACGCGGTGAACAGGCTGGGCTACCGTTTTCCTTTCAGACTCCTGGTTACTTTGAACCGTGTTTTCGGCATCGTGGTGGTCGTCTGCGGTGTGGTGCTGATGGTCAAAGCGTTTGTTTAGAAATTGTTACACGATGAAACACTCCATAAATATCGCGACTCTGGCGGATATCGACGCCGCCGCAAAAGAATTCCTGAAAGAAACAGAAGGCCATAAGCTGATAGCTTTCTATGCCCCGATGGGCGCAGGCAAGACCACTTTCACTACAGCCATCTGCCGCGCTCTCGGAGTGGCTCAGGACGCAGTCAGCTCACCGACCTTCTCCATCGTGAACGAATACCGCCTTCCTGACGGAGAACCAGTCTTCCATTTCGATTTCTACCGCATAAACAAGATTTCCGAAGCTCTGGACATCGGTTTCTACGATTATATCGACAGCGGCGCCCTCTGCCTTATGGAATGGCCCGAAAACATCAAGGACCTTCTTCCCGAAGAAACCCTCCGCGTCCATATCACCGTCTCCCCCGACGGCTCCCGCACCCTCTCCTGGGAGGATTAAGGAACTTTTTTATTACATCGAGGTGCCGGTTTTCCCGTGATTCCCGTCATCTCGATGCACTGCCGCCGGCCATCTTTGATTCCCCGTCCAGCAGGGAGTGGATTTCGCGTTTTTCACTCCCTACCGGCTGTGCCGACAAGTTTCGCCGACGTAATTCTTTTCTCCGGTAATTGCTTCCCTCCGCCGCTCAGCTTCGGCAAGCTCCGCAACAGCAATAATTTTCCCCGGCCGCTCCGCGTCCAATGCTGTTGCAGAGCTTCCGAAGTCTCTGCGGCCGTTTCGCGTCCAATACGCCTGCGAACCCCGTCATCCCAGCCGGCCATCTTTGATTCTCCGTCCAGCAGGGAGAGGATTTTGCGATTTTCTCTCCCTTCTGGAAGTCCCGCCCCTCTCTCATCGCCCTCTGTTGCATCATCCCTTTCCAGCAGGGAGAGGATTTTGCGATTTTCACTCCCTACTGGAAGTCCCGCCCCTCTCTCATCGCCCTCTGTTGCATCATCCCTTTCCAGCAGGGAGAGGATTCTGCGATTCTCTCTCCCTGCTGGAATTCTCATAGCGGGTCCGGCGGAGCGTGGGGCAGGTGATTTGCCCCGGTGAGTAGGGGAGTGGAATAACCGGTGAGATGCCAAAGATTCATAATGAACCAAATAAGGACAGGCTAAAGTTTGCCAAAGTGTCAAATAATGAGTAATTTCGCGGCCATTGACACACATAATGGGGAATTGAAAAGCTTGAGATTCAGCACAAACAGCATCATTGAGACCACCGGAATTATCTTCCGGGGGGGGGATATAATGTACTGAGTCTAAACGAGTTGGTGGAATATCATTGGAAGGATGCTGGCGCATTGCGCCGGCATCCTTCCGTCGTTATGCCCGCGCCGCCTGCTGAAACTGCTAAACAGAGGAGTGCTTTGAGGAGTGATAACGCAGCTGCCGGGAATTGCTGCTGAGTGAAAGAGGAATTATTCCCAAACAGTTTCTAAAGGGAAAGAAATACAATAACAGTCGCCGATCCTAAAGAGATGAGAAAAACGAATGCAGACGCCGATTCTGAAAGAGAAGAGAAAATAAAGCCGCCGACTGCGGCATCAAGGATAGAAATACAGTTTAAAATTTATAAAAATCAAAAGTACAAGTCATTATGAAAAAGCAAATTATTGAAATCGCGACCGAAAGAAACTATGTGTCACCACTCTGTGAAGAAATCCCCGTATGGGCTGAAGGCCCTCTGTGCGGCAGTGATCAGACAGAAAGCGTTGAAGAATATGAAGGGACTATTTAATGTTTAACCGGACAGGATTATGAGAAAATTATTCACACTCAGCTTTCTGGCGGGCCTTGCGCTCTGCGGCTGCCAGATACAGGAGCCTGAAATCACCGATGTTCCGGAGCAGGGAGTCACATTCACTGCCATCGTAGAGGACGGCCAGGATGACGTAAATACCAGAACCTCTATGGATTCCAAAGGCAACGTCCGATGGAAGAAAGGCGATCAGGTAAGCATATTCTACAACGGCTGGGTAAATTATCAGTATCAGGTGACAGACGCCTCGGACGGCAAGACCACTGCCGTCTTGAACCCGATAAGCACGTCCAGTTCGACGGGTTCGTCCGGCTCGCTGCCGTCATTCATCGGCGGCACAGTCGAATCCATCAGCAATAACGTAGCCTACTATCCGTATTCTTCCGGAACAGAACTCGCCAAAGACGGGTCCTCATATCTTCTCGATGGAATCGAACTTCCTGCCACTCAGACTTATGCTGAGAACAGCTTCGGGAACGGCTCCTTCCCGATGGTAGCGGTCACAAGCTCTGTCAGCGATTTGACCCTGAAGTTCAAGAACATCCTCGGCGGCATCAAGTTCCAGCTGAAAGGCAGCGCCCGCATCGCATCCATCAGCATCAGCGGCAATGCCGATGAAGTACTCTGCGGCGCGGCCAATGTTACCGTGTCCACCTCCGCGACCCCGACCATCGAACTGACCGATGCTGACGCCAAGACAGTGACCCTGGACTGCGGCACGGAAGGCGTTCAGCTGAATACCGAGACGGCAACCTCCTTCATTATCGCCCTTCCTCCTATGACTATGGCCTCCGGCTTCACCGCCACGGTGACCGACACCTACGGACGAACGATGGAAATCAAATCCGTCAAGTCCCAGGAGATCCGCCGTTCAGGAATACTCAAAATGCCTGTCCTGGACTATACCGGCACTGTGGAAGACTATAACAATGAGCCGTTTACCATCACCTCCGTCGGCAACACCACAGTGGCCTTCGTAAAGGAAGGCTCCCCGGCCGACATCACCCTGGAATACCGCACCGTCGGCACCGACTGGTCCACCTACACCATCGGCACCGAAATCTCCCTGACCGACGGCGCCATCCTCCAGTTCCGCGCCGGCGAGGGCGGGAATGCCTCGTTTTCTGAGGGGCACACTTACGATGCTACCTCTTCTGTCTGGACCAATCATTGTTATAAAATAGTCGCAAGCGGTACCGGAAAAATCAATGCTTCGGGAAATATTATGTCGTTATATGACAGGACGCTGTCGACAACTGCTATGACTCCGCACGGCTTCCAGTGGTTATTTTCCAGCTGCACGCATCTTGTGGACGCTTCCAATCTTAAATTGGCTGCAGCAGAATTGGCTGAAAGCTGTTATCAGGATATGTTCGGCGGCTGTACCAGTCTAACTGCAACCCCAGTTCTTCCAGTTACCACTTTAGCTAATGATTGTTATCATAGTATGTTTGGTGGCTGTATCAGTTTAACGGTAGCACCAGAACTTCCTGCCGAGTCTTTGGCGTATGGGTGTTATTATAACATGTTCGGCGGGTGTTCCAATTTGACGATAGCTTCCAAACTCCCTGCTACAGAGTTGGCAAGTTCTTGCTATTTCAGCATGTACAACTCTTGTAGCCGGTTAGCTAACGCCCCGGAACTTCCGGCCACCACTTTAGCTCCGTCTTGTTATGGCGCTATGTTTATCAATACTGCTATAACTGCCGCCCCGGAACTTCCTGCTACAACCTTAGCCGATGGGTGTTATTATGAAATGTTTCGTAGCTGTACCAGCTTAACCACAGCTCCGACACTGCCGGCTGAAACACTGGCCAGCAATTGTTATAACATTATGTTCAAAGGCTGTACTGGATTAACCTCCGCACCAGACCTGCCAGCTACAATCTTAGCAGAGAGCTGTTATAAGGAAATGTTCGGAGGTTGTACTGGATTAACTTCCGCCCCTGAGCTTCCTGCCACGGCTTTGGCGAAGGAATGTTATCTTAGTATGTTTAAGGGCTGTACAGGTTTGACTTCCGCCCCGGAATTGCCGGCGACTACAATGGCCGAGAGCTGTTATAATGAAATGTTCAGGGGTTGCAACGGACTTACCGCCGCTCCTGCCCTGCCGGCTGAGAATTTGGCTAAGGAATGTTATTCTGTTATGTTCCGTGAATGTTCCGGATTAACTGCAGCCCCGGCTCTTCCTGCTATTACTTTGGCGTATAGCTGTTATTACCAAATGTTTTATAACTGTTCTAATCTGACAGCATCTCCTGAGCTTCCTGCAACGACCCTTGCAGACTATTGTTATGATGAGATGTTTATGGGCTGTTCTCGTTTAACTACAGCTTCGGAACTTCCCGCAACTATAATGAAGGCTCATTGTTACGAAAGCATGTTCCGCGGGTGCTCCAGTCTGACTGTCGCTCCAAAACTTTCGGCAATGTCATTGGCATCGTATTGCTATAATGATATGTTTACTTATTGTGCCAACTTAACCGCAGCTCCAGCGCTTCCAGCTACATCTCTGGCTGAGGGTTGTTATTCTTCTATGTTCATCCGCTGTACAGGATTAACTGACGCCCCAGCACTGATGGCTACTACATTAGCTAGTGATTGCTACAGAAGTATGTTCTATGGCTGTACAGGATTAACCTCCGCTCCGGAACTTCCTGCAACAGAGTTGGTAGATAGGTGTTATGAGGGAATGTTCCAATATTGCAGCAATCTGAACCATATTAAAGCCCTGTTTAAGACTGAACCTTCAGACACTTACACGAAAGACTGGGTTTCTGGTGTCGCTTCGGACGGAACCTTTGTCAAGAGCAGTGCCGCGACCTGGGATGTGACAGGCACCAACGGCGTTCCTGAAGGCTGGACAGTAACCACGGAGTAATCTTCTGGATACCTCTGTCACTTTTTCAAACCGTCGTCAGTGAGATGTGCCCCTCAGGGTCCTGCATAAGGTCCAAGCTCGCGTCACCCCACTTTCGAAAAAGGGGTAGCGCGACTATGGTCTCTCTACAGACCTCTCAGTGGCAATATGTATTGACGACGGTTTGAAAAGTGAACCAATCAGCCCCTGCCGCGACCGCCCCGTCAGACTTTGAGAAATGCTGAATCGAAGCTCCTAACAGGCCGCGTCAGGGGGCGTCCGCGGCGCGAGCAAGGTTGGCTTGTGAGATAGCTCGCGCGGAGGTCCACTTCCCCCGTCAGGGGATTGAGGGGGGATAATAGGTGGGCGCAGCCGGCCGAGGGAGAAGCTTGCGGGCTCAAAGTCTGACGGGGCGGCGCGGCCACGATGGGAATAGATCGTACAGAGCATCTGGCCGGGGAAATGGATTACGGTCGCGGAACTTGACCGGGGCGGCGTGGTCACGATGGGAATAGATCGTACAGAGCATCTGGCCGGGGAAATGGATTACGGTCGCGGAACTTGACCGGGGCGGCGTGGTCACGATGGGAATAGATCGTACAGAGCATCTGGCCGGGGAAATGGATTACGGTCGCGGAACTTGACCGGGGCGGCGCGGTCAATGATGGCAAGCATTGGACGCGAAGCGGCCGAGTAAAGTCAGAATCGTGAATCGAAATGTGCAAAACGCGGATAAAACGTTCATTTCGATTCACTTTTTTACCTCGGCGTGCACGTTTGTAACGTTATTTGTACATTCTGATATTTGATGAGGTCAGCGCGGCCAAGGCGGTCATACGCGAAACGCACAGGCACTTCGACAAGCTCAGCGACCGCATGTTTCGACGGTTTCGACAAGCTCAGAGGCCGCCCCGGTTGGCTCTCCGCGACCGGATTCGAGGGGGCCTCTCTCACTCCTGACGGTCGAGGAAGCGGAAACTGGCGGCTTCGCTGATGTGGCGGACCAGGATTTCATCGCTGCCTTCGATGTCGGCAATCGTGCGGGCGACACGGATGATGCGAAGGAAAGCCCTCATAGATAACTTCATACTCGTAAGGATTTTCCCCAAAGCATCCCTGCAGGCATCCGAGAGCGGACAATACTTCTCTATCAGCTGCTTGTCCATCTCCGCGTTGCAGTTTATGGGCTCCGTCGCGAAACGCAGTTTCTGGGCAATCCTTGCCTTGA
This sequence comes from Faecalibacillus sp., assembly GCA_963604635.1. Taxonomy (GTDB): domain Bacteria; phylum Bacteroidota; class Bacteroidia; order Bacteroidales; family UBA932; genus Cryptobacteroides. The sequence goes on along the minus strand of CAVCRS010000035.1, from coordinate 38,836 downwards.
GAACCCTCTCCGCCACCGCTTCGCTGCTTTCCGCCTTGCGGTTCTCTATCATCCGCCCGCTTTCCACGGGCCTGAGCCGCACGTGAAGGTCGATGCGGTCCAGGATTGGCCCGGAAAGCCGGGCCAGATAATTCCGCCTCTGCGACGGAGTGCAGGTACACCTTTCGCCTTCGCCGTAATATCCGCAGGGACAGGGGTTTGACGCGGCGACCAGCATAAATGACGCGGGGTATTCGACCTTGGCGCGCAGGCGCGAGATGGTGACTTTCCGGTCCTCCAGCGGCCCGCGAAGGGCCTCCACCACACTCTTGGGCATCTGCCCGAACTCATCCAGAAAGAGAATTCCGTTTGTGGCGAGCGTGACTTCTCCGGGCGCGATATTGTCGCCGGCCCCGCCGCCGATAATGGCGGCGAGCGATGCGCTGTAATGCGGAGTGCGGAAAGGCCGCTCCCTCACGAGCCCGACTCCTTTCGGCCCGATTCCGGCGATGGAGTAAATCTTGCTTGTCACGATGGCCTCGTCGCGGGTCATCGGCGGCATAATGCCCGACATCGCCTTCGCCAGCGAACTCTTTCCGGCTCCCGGCGGTCCGATCATTATGAAATTGTGTCCTCCGGCGGCTGCGATTTCGGCTCCGCGCTTGGCTTCCTCCTGCCCCACGATGTCCGCGAAATCCATTATGCCGTCTGCAGCCCGTCCGGTCTGCCTGTGTCCGGAGCGTTTGAGCATCCTGTATTCCTGAGTGTTCCATACCAGCAGCTCCGAGCAGTCCTCCTTTCCGGAGAGTATCTTCACCACCTCCGAGAGGTCCTTGACCCCATATATGTTCAAATCCTTGAATTCCACGGCCTCCAGTGCCGAAGAAATCGGAAGGATGCAGTTCTTTATGCCCAGGCCGGAAGCGAAGTCCGCGATGGGCAGCGCCCCCGGAATATAGCGCACGGAGCTGTCCAGACCCAGTTCGCCCATAATGAGAAAGTCTTCGAGCAGAGGAAAGCTCTCCTGCTCCGAGGCGGCGATGATGCCCACCGCAATCGGAAGGTCATAACCGCTGCCCTGCTTGTGCAGGTCCGCCGGCGCGAGATTTATCACTATCTTCCTGCCCGGTATATGGTAGCCCAGGGCTCCCAATGCCGTTATGGTGCGCAGCAGGCTCTCCCGCACCGCAATGTCCGCAAGTCCCACCAGATGTATCCCTATCCCGAGGACAATGTTCACTTCCACAGTTACGCGCACGGCATCGATTCCGATGCACTTCGCGCTGTTAATATGTACCAGCATACCTGTTTGTTTTTCGCAAAGATTGACAGTCAAAAAGAAAATATGTTCAAGAAAAATACCCCTGCGGCGGTAGCCCGCCAATTGCGGTGTGCCGCAGATTCAACAGATAAGAAAACTCTATTCGGCCTTCACGTCGATGCCTGTCAGAAAGCCGTTGAGGCTTGTTTCCGTTTCCTTTCCCTTGCTCCACAGCACGGTCCGGCCGCTGCTGTCAGCGGGGGTCAGGGCCAGATACATCTGATTCCCGAGCATCGCGGCCACCCGCCGGGAATACGGCACCATCCCTCCGATGGAACTCACCCTCTCGCAGCGGCTGTCCAGCACCTCGGTTCCCGAGTCGCCGGAGGGGGACGGCCCATATAGGAAGATATTGTTTTCAGCATCTGTCACGAACAGATAACTGCCGTCCACACTGGCTTTTACGCCTGAATAAGACCAGATGCAGGTTACCGGACCGGTGGAAGATGGCCTGGTGTATTTCATCCTGCCTATCGCCAGAACTTCCTGACCGCTTTTAATGAGACTCACGCCGCTCAGTTTGGGATTCGCGGCCTTCTGGACTATGTTCTGCCTTTTGCCTATCGTCATCTGCAGCCCGCGTCCGGACAGGGTGCTGACCACGCACAGGTCATCCCCGAAGAACCTCGCGTCCAGAAGCTCCCCGTCATAGACATATATCTGGCTCTCTGCCAGATCCTGGACCGAATACCAGGCCCTGTCGCTTCCCAGCCCTTTGCTGTAGTGAAAGCAGATCTTCCCCTCATTCTCATACAGGGCGCCGCTCTGCCTGTCCGGATAGTCACTGAAAGACTTCAGCACGATTCCGGCGTCCTTGTCCATAAGGACATCCCCGTCCCTGCGCAGCACGAAGCCGTTCCCGTCCCGGCGCTGGGAAAGGGTATAAAGATGCCCGTCCAGGGGCAGCAGCCCGCGCAGATATTCCCGGCCGTCGAAGGTATAGAGGCTTTCCCCGTCACAGGAAAGGTAGGTGCGGGAGCCGTCGGAATACTCCGTATATAGATGCCCGTCCACCAGATGGTGCATATCCGGATCGAGGCTCGCCTTTCCGGAGGATCCGGTGGGGATTTCGAGAATCCTGTCTCCGTTGCGGATCAGCAGAACCTTGCCCGAGACAGCCCCGAAGGCCGTATCCCTCTGCCAGTCATAATCTTCAGGGAATTCCACGGCGCTCACCAGCACGGAAGTGTCTCTGACGGGCGGCTTGATTACCGCCGCGGAGTCTCCGCCTCCGCCCCCGGAATGACCTCCCGCCCCTCCCATCACGGAGTTGCGGCTGACCACAGGATTGAGGCTGAAGTTTTCAGGAGCGCAGGCGAGTGCGAGGAGCAGCATCGCGGAAGAAAAAGCACAAGTTGTTTTCATAGTTGTCTTTTTTCCGCGAAGCTATGTATAAAAACAGAAAATCGAGCCTGCCGTCCGGCAAACCCGATGTGTGTTTCGTCACAAATATATTTTTCTTAAATTTATATGTCGAATCTTAAACCGACTTCCAGATTCATCATAAACTGCTTCTGCGTTCTCACATTGTTCGGCTGATTGCAGTCGAAATAGTAGCGCGCGCTCGGATCGATGTACAGCGCCAGATAATCATTCAGCAGAAATTCGAGTCCGAGACCCAGAGCCGAAGACAGCTGGACGCCCGACACAGATTCTGAGTGATGGATGGTCGGCTGACCGTCGATGCGGAACTTGTTCACTATGCCCTTCTCCACACTGAAGCCTCCGAAAGCATAGAAACTTACCTTGTTGCTCTCCAGCACATCGTAATAGATGTTCACCGGAATGCCTATGTAATGGAGATTGTTGGTGACGTCGGCAGTGACGCTTCTCGTGACCTTCCCTCCCGTCACTTCGTTATATGTGCCGGTAAACGAGCGGGTCAGCAGACTGTAGTCAAGCGCCGCGCTTACAGACCACTTCGGCGCGAAACGGTACTTGACGCCCACTCCGAACGAAAGCGGAATCCCGTAGGTGGAGATGCTCTTATCGTCGTTCACCCCTGTCTTCGTAGGAACGCCGGAGGAAGCGGAAGCCATATGGCCGGAAGCCTTTCCGGAACGCTCGTTGCTTGTCACATTGCCCTGCACAAAGCCGCTCAGCGACTCTTTCCACGAACGCCTGTGAGCATCTTCGTAAGCCATCCGGGCGAACGGATCGTCGCGGTATTCCTCCTCTGCCTCCCTACTGCCGCCCTCAGAGGAAACGATGTTATCGGAAACGCTTTCAGAACCGTCATCAGAAATCTCCGAAGCGGAATCCGTTTCAGGGATAACCGCCTCTGCGGCAGACTCGGACAGAACCGTCTCCCTGACGCCGGCCTTGCCGGTAAATGCCCTGCGGCCCGCAGCGGCCTCATCTGCAAGCACTCCTTCAGAAGCCCCGGACTCTTCGACAATCTGCACAGGCTCAGCCCCGGTTTCAGCCATCAGAGGAGTGTCAGAAGGCGCGGCGGAAGGCCTGTCGAGAGCGAAGAAGACACCGAGAGCCACGGCAGCGGCCACCGCGACTCCCGCCGCAGCCCTGCGCCACCATAGGCCTATGACCTTCCCGCGCCCGATGCGGCCGCTCACGGCATCCCAGACCCGCGAAGGAACTTCCTCCTCCGCGTCCTGCAGCATCGACCTTATCTGAAGGTCAAAATCATTGTATCTGTCTTCCTGCATCATTTTTCTCCGTTCTTCAGCCAACCCTGCAACATACTGCGAGCCCGCATCAACTGCGACCGCGAGGTGTTTTCCGATATTCCGAGCGCCTCACCTATCTCCTTATGGGAATAGCCTTCGACCACATACATATTGAAGACCGTCCTGAACCCCGTAGGGAGCTTGGCGATAAGTTTCAGCAGCTCCTGGTAAGAAACATTCTGGACCGCGGAAGCGTCCGGAGAACTCAGCCCCCAGGCCACTTCTATGTCTTCGCTCTGCTTCAGAACATCGTTCTTCCTCAAGCTCATAAGTGCAGTGTTGACAAAGATCTTCCGTGCCCAACCTTCGAATGAACCTTCACCCGAATAGGTATCAATCTTTGAAAAAAGCGTAACAAAACCGTCCTGAAGAATATCCTCTGCCGAATCACGGTCTCCCATATACCGGAGACAAACGGCGAACATCTTCGGAGCAAGTTTGTCATACAGGCGTTTCTGAGCCGTCCCGTCGCCTTTCGCGCACAGCGAAACCAGCTGGAGGTACTCGTCAGAAGCCGTCACGTCTTGTTTCATAGACTGATCCAGGTTTCCGTCACGTGAGAATAGATGCGATTTCGATCCGAAATGTTGCATAACTCCCCGAAAAACCTCGCAATCATCGGAAAAATCCTGCTCAAAGAGCCTCCCGAGGACCGCGGTTACGAATCGTAAAAGTAAACAAAAAAACGCTAAATCCCACCTCTTTCACGATTCTTGCATATTTTTTCGTAATATTGTAATCCGAAACGAAATCAATGAACAAGACAGGAAATATTCTTCTCATCGTCGCGGCGCTGCTCCTGCAGTCCATCGCGACCGTTTTCGCCCAGAACTCCGTTTCCGCGGCCGCTGACGCGTCCAATCCCGCCACAGCCTCCGCCACTTCCGGAGCCCTAATCGATGCAGTAACCGAATTCCAGAACGAAAAATACGACAGCGCGCGCAGCAGATTCTCAGGCATCACCGACACCGATCCCCTGAACGACGCCGCCTACTACTACCTCGGCCTCTGTGACTATTACCTCGGGGATATGAAAAATTCCGAGGCCCATCTGCGCGAGGCCGTCAGTCTGGACTCCACGAATTACTGGTACAGCAACGCCCTGGCCTCAGTCTATGCGGCAAACGGCGAAGTCGGGCCGGCTCTCGCCCTGTACGAGAAAATGATAGCCGCATATCCCAAGAAGACCGATCTGTACTACGCCACGGTAAACCTCTATGCCCGTCAGCAGAAATTCGACAAGGTCCTCGAGACTCTCTCCACCATCGACGCCATCGCGGGCCCCAGCGAGAACATCACCCTCGCCCGTTACGACATTCTCCTGCGTCTGAACCGGGACCAGGAAGCCTTTGAAGGCCTCAGGAAATTCACCGAAGACTATTCCTCCCCTCAGGTCCTCTCCTATATGGGAGACTACCAGCTGGCCCACGACTGTGACAGCCTCGCCCTGAAGTATTACGATGAGGCCCTCGCCGAACAGTCCGGACTCTCATACGCACTGGTCGGAAAATCAAGGGTTTATCTGGGTCAGAGAAACTATCCCGAATTCTTCAGGACCGCAAGCGCCATCATCGGCGAAAGCGAGGACACCCCATACGTGAAGACCACTTACATAAAGATGCTCCTCCAGTCCGGAGGCCCGACATTCTTCCGGGACTGTCAGGCCGGACTTGACTCCCTGATGGACAGTCTGACCGCAAAATACCCGTCGGACACGTCCTCATTGGCTCTGGCCGGCTCATACTACTACTCGACGCAGAGGCAGGACCGCGGAATAGAACTCTTCCGCAGGAACTGCGAGCAGAACCCCGGGAATCTGGACTTCACGGCGATGTATCTCCAGTCCCTTAACAGCAGCGAGCGCTGGCAGGAACTCGCCGACGCCTGCGAGAAGTACGCTCCGGAATTCCCTGAGATGAGCGACTTCCACTCGATGCGCACATACGCCCTCTATAACCTCAAGGACTACAAAGGCGTAATCGAAGAGTGCGACAGGATCATAAAGGTGTTCCCGAACGACACTTCGGCGGTGGTTTCGGCCTATTCCTCGAAAGGGGACATCCATTATATGCTGGGAGAGAGGGAGAAAGCCTACAAGGCCTATAAGGCCGCTCTGAAGCTTGACCCCCGCTACGCTCCCGTGCTGAACAATTACGCCTATTACCTGAGCCTGGAGGGCAAGGGCCTGAAAAAGGCCTACAATATGAGCAGCGTCGCAGTGGAGCAGGATCCGGACAATTCCACCTATCTCGACACGCTCGGCTGGATACTCTACCTGAGGGGGATGGCGAAGGAGGCCAAGCCTTACTTCAAGCACGCGATGCTCTACGGCGGAAAGGACAGCGCCACGGTGCTGGACCACTATGCTGAAGTGCTCTATGCCCTGAAGGAATACGATTTGGCGAAGATGTACTGGAATATGGCCGTCCAGAAGGATACGGAGCACGAGATAGATGGGCTCGAAGAGAAGGTCAGCTCCAAACTCAAGGCAGTGGGCAAATGAAAAGACTGCTGAACATAATTCTGTCCTTTGCGGCGGCGGCCCTGATGATGTCCCTGATGATGTCCCAGACGGCCCTCGCGCAGGACGTGAGTGCCCAGAACAGCAGAAAGGCCCGTCTCGAAAAGGAAATCCAGGTGCTGGACTCCCAGCTGAAAGCCAATGCGAAAAAGAACGCGTCGGCTCTGTCCTCGCTGACCCTCACGCAGAAGAAGATCGAGAACCGCAAGGCCCTCATCCGCGAGAGCGATCAGGAGATAGCCGTGATGGACCGCAACATCAGAACTCTCCAGCACAGCGCCGACAGTCTCAGCGACCGTCTCGACACGATGACGGTCTATTATAACAGACTGATAAAGAGCGCATACAAGAACCGCGACGCCCGTATATGGTATATGTACATCCTCTCGAGCGACAATATCGCCCAGGGACTTCGCCGCTATTCTTTCCTGCGCAATATGTCTCAGGAGATGAACCGTCAGGCCCAGACCATCATCTCCTCGAAAGCGGAGCTGGAGAGAAAGACTGACAGCCTCGCCCTGCTACGCCGGAGTGCCGCCACGCTTCGCGACAGCCGGATGAAGGATCTCTCTTCGCTCAGAAGCGATGAGGCGTCATCGCAGAAACTGATCAGCACCCTGAAAAAGGACAAGAACAAATACCAGAAGGAACTGGACAGGAAAAGAGCTGAGGTCAAGGCGCTCAACCGCGAAATCGCCCGCATCATCGCCGAGTACTCGAATCCGTCTTCGGGCAAGGGCGGCTCAGGCAAGAGCAGCGCCTCGAAGCCTGTCGATGTCAAGCTCGGCAAGGAGTTCGCCTCGAACAAGGGCAAACTCCCGTGGCCTGCCGAAGGCGCGGTCATCGAGCGCTTCGGGACGCAGTATCACCCTGTTTACAAGCAGCTTAAGCTCCCGGACAGCAACGGCATCTCCATCGCTCTCAATGAAGGAGACCAGGTCAGGGCGGTATTCAACGGCGAGGTTAAAAAGGTCATCGTGATGCAGGGGTACAACAAATGCGTACTCCTCCAGCACGGCGGGTGGTTCACGTTCTACTGCAAGCTCGACCAGGTTTCGGTCAAGGTCGGCGACAAGGTCAAGACCGGCCAGGTGCTCGGCACCGTGGGACCTCTGGGCGGTGTGACCCAGCTGCATTTCGAGGTGTGGTCATCGAAGGGTCCGCAGGATCCGCTGCTCTGGCTGAGGTAGCCTGCCGCGGGTCGCGTGAAAGAACTCAAGAGAATGAAAACGAGATTGGTCGGAAGAGCGCCGCTCTTCCGACCAATCTTATATTGACATCTGTGTCTCTCTAATCTCTGCTAGAGGTTAGGGTTTACGGTCTTCCAGTCTGCGACTGCAGGGATGATGCCGAGCTCGATGATCTCGTCGCGCATCTTGCAGAGGTGCCGGTAGGATGCCTGCAGAGCTGCCATTTCCTCTTCTGTGCCCTTAGGAGCTGTGAAGTGAACGCCGGTAGCGTCGATTGTGGTAGGCATAGCCATCATTACATTGTGGAAACCGCACTTGTCGCAGTTTACGTATGTGCCTGCAGGGAGAGTGAACTTGTCACCGCCCATAGCAGCCTCGATCATCTTGACTGCGTTGTATGCAGGGCTCTGGAAAGAAGAACGTCCGCGAAGCTCGATGATTTTTGCACCGCCCTGGATGGTGTTGTGCTTGATCTCCTCGAATTCCTCGGCTGAGAGACCGCACTCTGAGAGCGGCTTGCCGTCGATCTTGACCTGGCTTGCGAATACTGCCATCTGCTCGCCGTGACCGCCGTAGGTGTGTGCGCCGGTAACCTTGCACTGCTGTACGCCGAACTTGGCGGCGAGAGCCTCCTGGAGACGTGTGGAATCCAGAGCTGCGAGTGTGGTGACTTTCTCAGGAGCGAGACCTGAATGCAGAAGAACTACGAGGCCTGTGAGGTCGGCAGGGTTGAAGATAACTACAACGTGCTTTACATCAGGGCAGTATGTCTTAACATTCTTGCCGAAGTCCTCGGCGATCTGGCAGTTGCCCTTGAGAAGATCCTCGCGGGTCATACCGGCCTTGCGCGGAGCGCCGCCTGAAGAGATGATGTACTTGGCATCCTTGAAAGCCACTGCAGGATCGGTGGTCCAGGTGATGTTAGCACCTTCGAATGCGCAGTGGTCCATCTCGGCTACTACACCGCGAAGACCCGGCTCATATACATCATAAAGGCAGAGGTTAGGTGTGAGACCCAGCATCATAGCTGTCTGTGCCATGTTGGAACCGATCATTCCGGCAGCTCCTACAATGACAAGTTTCTCGTCAGTCAAAAATTTCATATTATACTGTATTTAAAAATTAGTACTTGTTGTCTTTCCAGCCTGCAAAGATAGCAAATTTCCTAATAACTTGACTGAGAAACTGTATTTTACCTTTGAAAACACACTCTCTGCCGGCGGGCGCCTCTAAGGACCCATGCCACCCTCGGCAATGTAAGAGGGAGGTATCCGGAGCGAAGCGAACGGATGGGGTCGAGCGAAGCGAGACGGTCCGTGAGGCGCCCGGCGGCAGAGACAACGGCTCAGCGGGGTTTTATGAGCTCGACGGCGCCGGGGCAGACGTCTTCCTCCTCGGGGGTGAGATGGATGATTCTCTGGTTCGGACTGCCGCGGAACAGAAGCTGGGTGTCGCGCTGCTCCAGAATGAAAGGCCCGTCCACAAGCACATCCAGATAGGGGAGCAGCTGCGAGAGCTTTTCGCTCGCTCGGATTTCCTCTATCGTGAATCCCGTCCAGCACCAGATGGTCTTGCGGGTCTCCTGCTTGATGCGGCGCGCCAGGGCGGTGAAGGCCTCCACCTGATAGAACGGATCCCCGCCGGAGAATGAGACGTTGCTGAACTCATCCGCCTTGATGATTTCCATCAGCTCATCCACACTCACCCAATGCCCGTTCGCCATATCCCAGGACTGCGGATTGTGGCAGCCCGGACAGTGATGATGGCAGCCGGCGCAATAAATGGACGTGCGCAGACCCGGCCCGTCGGCCATAGTCTGCTCCACCACCTCCATTATGCAGATTCTGTCGTCCATTACTTGTGGACCACGCGGTCCTTGAGCTCGGCCAGTTTCGCGCTGTTCCAGCGGTTCGTCGTGCCCACGAGATATCCCGTGATGCGCTGAAGCGTATCAATATTGTGCCCGTGGCAATGAGGACATTCCTCAAGCCCTTCCGTGGCATCCTCGTAGCCGCAGTCCAGACAGCGGTTGCGGTTATGGTTCACGGAACCGTAGCCGATGTCGTAGCGGTCCATAAGGTCCACGATGCTCATAATGGCTTCAGGATTATGGGTGGCGTCACCGTCGATCTCCACATAGAAGATATGACCGGCGTTCTCATACTTGTGATATGGTCCCTCGATCTCGGCCTTGTGCTGAGGAGTGCAGTGGAAATAGACCGGAATATGGCTGGAGTTCGTGTAGTAATCCTTGTCGGTGACTCCCGGAATGATGCCGAACTTCTTGCGGTCCATCCTGGTGAAGCGGCCGGAAAGGCCCTCGGCAGGAGTGGCGAAGAAGGTGAAATTATGCTGATAGGTCTCGGAGTAGCCCTCCACACGCTCGCTCATATGCTTGATGATGCGGAGTCCGAGCTCCTGAGCCTCAGCGCTTTCTCCGTGATGCTTGCCGATGAGGGCGATCAGGGTCTCGGCCAGGCCGATGAAGCCGATGGAAAGGGTACCCTGATTTATCACGCTCTCGATGGTGTCGCAATCCTTGAGGTTCTCGCTGCCCAGCCACAGGCCGTTCATAAGCAGAGGGAACTGCTTCTTGAGGGCTGTCTTCTGGAAATCGAAACGCTCATTGAGCTGCTTTGCGGCTATGTCCAGAGCCCAGTCCAGCTTCTCGAAGAACTTCGCGATCCTCTCATCCTTATTCTCGATGCCCATAGACTCGATGGCGATGCGCACGATATTCACGGTAGTGAAGCTGAGGTTGCCTCGACCGATGGACGTCTTGGGACCGAACTTGTTTCCATAGACCCTGGTGCGGCAGCCCATAGTGGCGACCTCGTGCTCATAGCGGCGCGGGTCGTCCTCCTTCCAGGCATCGTCCTGATTATACGATGCGTCCAGATTCAGGAAATTAGGGAAGAATCGGCGGGCGGTAACCTTGCAGGCGAACTTGTACAGGTCATAGTTGCGGTCCGTAGGCAGATAGCTGACGCCTCTCTTCTTCTTCCAGATCTGGATAGGGAAGATGGCGGTGGAGCCGTTGCCCACGCCCTCATAAGTGGTGTTCAGTATCTCGCGGATGATGCAGCGGCCCTCGGCGGAAGTGTCGGTACCATAATTTATGGAGCTGAACACCACCTGGTTGCCTCCGCGGGAGTGGATGGTGTTCATATTGTGCACGAAAGCCTCCATCGACTGGTGCACGCGGCCCACGGTCTGGTTCACGCAGTGCTGGATGATCCTCTCGTCGCTGAGCATCCCGGTCAGGTCGCGCCTGATATAGTCATCAATCTTTACGTCATTGAGATAGGAGTAGTCCTTGTTCTCGAAAGCTCCGATTTTCTTCAGTTCCTCCTGGAAAGTCTTGCGGACATAAGGGGCGAGATAGTAGTCGAAGGCAGGGATAGCCTGACCTCCGTGCATCTCGTTCTGTACGGTCTCCATTGAGATGCAGGCCAGAACCGATGCGGTCTCTATGCGCTTGGCTGGACGGGACTCGCCGTGTCCGGCCTTGAGCCCGTGCTCGAGAATCTTGTCCAGAGGGTGCTGGATGCAGGTAAGGCTCTTCGTAGGATAGTAGTCCTTGTCGTGGATGTGGATATAGCCGTTCTTTACGGCGTCACGGACATCCTCGGAGAGCATACAGGAATCCACATAGGCCTTCGTAGCCTCGGAAGCGAACTTCATCATCATTCCGGCAGGAGTGTCGGCGTTCATATTCGCATTCTCGCGGGTGATGTCGTTCGCCTGAGCGTCGATGATCTCCTGGAAAATTTCGTTGCTCTTCGCGTTGCGGGCCAGACTGCGCTGGTTGCGGTAGGCGATGTATTTTTTCGCGGCCTCCTTTCGCGGGCTCTTCATAAGCTCCATCTCCACACAGTCCTGAATCTCCTCCACGCTCATCTCCTCTTTCTTGGATTTGGAGATGGTGTCGGCGATTTTGGCGGCGAGGACGATGTCCTCTCCGTTTTCCGTGACGGCCATTGCCTTGAGTATGGCGGCAACTATTTTCTGGTTGTTGAATTCGACAACACGACCATCTCTTTTGATGACTCTCTTGATCATAAGCGATAAAATTTTATCCCCGCACCCTCGGCGAGGACCTGTGTTAAAACTGCAAACGGCTTGAAGCTCCCGTGGAATGATTCCTTGTGTCTGAAGGGCGGCTTCTCTTTCTTTACTGACCGGATACAAATATAGAATAATCTTTTTCCATTTGCCCGCAACAAATCTCAAAAGTTACTAACAATAATAAAATAAATCTGTTAACTTGTTAGCTAACAGATTTATACATAAGGTTATATTTTAGATTCTTTCTAATTTACTCAGAATCGCTTATCCACACCAGCACGTGGCGGTCGAAGGTCATATACTCCAGATGGAGCTCCTCTTCGTAACCGTCCTTGTGAATGAAAGTTGCCTCGAGTTCGCCCTCGCCGCGGGAGCGGAAGCGTTCGACTTCTATCTGTTCGGCGAAATCCACGTGGTACTGTGACATCTTCTTGTAGATGGCCTCTTTGGCGCACCAGTAGATGGCCAGCTGCTCGTTCTTCTCCTCCTTGTCGTCATCCAGATCCTCGATCTCCTCCTCGGAAAGGGCCTTCTTCTCCACTGCGGAGAAGTCCCGGTCCAGACTCTCGACATCGATGCCGACCTCCTCGTTCTCATCCAGTATCACAGCCACATATTTATCGGTATGGGTGATGCTGATGTTTATGGAGTTGTTCTCGATGTAAGGCTTGCCGTTGTCGTGGTGGGCAAGATAGACCTTGTCCTCGAAGAGGACGTTCAGCAGCGCGCGGACCGCGAGCCTCTGCTTGCGCAGGGATTCGCTCTTGATGTAGGAAATTTCTTCAAGTTCATCGCTCGGGGTGGAACTGAGTTCGCGGAGTTCACTTTCGCTCTCCGTCACCTGCCAGACTGCCAGCCGGGCGGTATCGCTCAATTCTTTCGTTAAATAAAGTGCCATATGTGTCTTTGCTGTCTTTTGTCAATAATCATCAGTTCTGCTGCCGTCAGCACACGAAAAAACGCCACAGAATGCTCATTCTGCGGTGTCCTGCGGGTATTTGCACTTGTTCACCAACGGATCATCAGAAGCCGTGTCCGAAGGTAAGTTATTGTCTGTCAGAGTAGAACTGGGAGGTTCCATATAAAATATAAAAACTTCAACGCTGCAAATATACTGATTTTTTTACAACTGCAAAAAATAGCGGAACGAATTCCCCGGACAAGCCGCCGCGCTCTCTGCCGCGCGGAGTGTCAGGAAAAGTTCTCAGGACCGCGAGCGGCGGTATTCGTTCGGAGTCTTGCCCGTGAAGCGCTTGAATACGCGGTAGAAGGAAGCCTCTCCGGAGAATCCGGACCGTTCGGCGATCTCCACGAGATTCAGATGCGCGTCCGTGTCCAGCAGCCGTTTGGCATAATCGACGCGGTACCCGTTCACATAGTCGGAAAAGCTGAGTCCCTTCTCCTTGTTAAGGTAAGTGGAGACATAGGTGCGGTTGCTGCCGATCATCTTCGCCACGTCGGTGATGAGCAGTTCGTCGTTGCGGAACACTTCCTGAGATGTCATAAGCGCATCCAGGGCAGGACCGATCCAGATGTAATGGTCTGTGACAGAGGAGGGGAGCTCCGATTCGGGATTGGCCGCAGCGGCGGCCGGAGATGCGGAAGACGTATCGGAATCGGACGCCGGGGCGTCCAATGTCTCTTTCTTCGGGACGTCCGCGGATGTAGCCTCCTGCTCGAAGCGGTCGGCGGAGAATTTCTCCTTGCGCACCGCGTAGCACATGCAGTAGAGCAGGGAGGAGAAGATCAGCGAGGAGCAGACAAGCATGCCCTGTGAACTGGAGAAGAAGGAACGCCCCGCGATGCCGGCGATGAGCGCGACGGCGGAGTATCCCCAAAGGATCCTGATGAACAGACGGATGCTGCGCAGATCGTGTCCGTCCACATTGGAATAGAAGTCCGAAACTTTCTTCTTGAAACTGTTCAGGTTTCTGTTGCCGTAGATGATGACCAGAACCATCTGGAGACCGAAAAAGATTCTGGAGACGGTGAGCCTGGCAATCTGCAGGAAAACTGCGGCGGTCATTTCCGGAGCGGGTCCTTCGTGGAAGAAATAATGGTTGATGAAAATCTGGCGGTCATCGCCCATAGCGGCATAACAGACTATGGCCCAGATGAATACGGCAGCGGGAATGACCATCATCGCGAAGTTGCCCTTTCGCAGCGGCCGTGGGTCCGTAAGCGCTTTTATATACAGGTAGCCCAGCGGATAGACTGCCAGGTAGCAGTACGCGCTGAGACTCTCGAGCACACCGAAGATTTCGCGTTCGTCAAGGTAGAAGGTGGCGTGGGTGAAGTAGAGCGCGGCCAGAGTGCCGAGCAGGTAGGCGAACAGTTTCTTGTCCCGTTTGTGTTCCCGGTAGTCGATGATATAGACCACCAGCCAGCAGAGCGCCACAAAGAAAGGCAGCATAGAGAATATTATGGTGAGCATCATAGCCTGTTCGTCCGAAATATAGCCCGCAAAAATAATCAAAATATTTGTACATTGTCATTTATAAGTCCTACCTTTGCCGCCCGTTTTGTAAAACTTATAGAAAAACATTGTTTTTATGAAGGAGCTTAAAGACAGTATCGATTTCGGAAAAGACAACGTCCGGGGCCTGTTCAACCGGCTTTTTTATCCGACATTGCTCGGAATGGTGTTTTCCATGGTTCTCAATGTAACCGACGGCATCTTCGTGGGACGCGGAATCGGTTCGCTGGCGCTCGCCGCCGTGAACATCGTCGCTCCGCTCTTCACGTTGTCGGGAGGCATTGCTCTTATGCTCGGTATGGGCGGCTCGGTAGTGGCCTCCATCCATCTCTCGAAAGGCAATGACCGCACCGCGCGCATCGTGGCGTCCCAGTCGGTCAGCGCCGCAGTTGCGGTTCTGGTACTTCTCTCGGCCGTTCTTCTGATCTGGCCCGAGCCTGTCCTGCGCCTCTTCGGCTGTTCGGACACTATGATGCCCTATGCCAGCGACTACCTGCAGACCTTCGCACCGTTCATGTTCGCGAACGGCGTGATACTCACCACAGAATTTTTCATAAGATTGGACGGAAGTCCGAAATATGCGATGGTCGGAAGTATCATCGGCTGCGTGCTGAACATCTTCCTCGACTGGCTGTTCATCTTCCCGTTCGGCTGGGGACTGCACGGAGCGGCCCTCGCGACAGGCATTTCTATGCTCGCAGGCTCGGCGTTCCTCGTGGCATACCTCTTCGACAAGAGACACAATGTCCGCTTCAATGCGTTCAAAGTCACCACTCTGCGCGCGTGGGCGCACACTCTTCGCAACTGCGGCTATATGTGCAAGCTCGGCTTCTCCTCGATGTTCGCGCAGTTCGCCGTGGCTCTGATGATCATCGTCGGCAACAACATCTTCGTGCGTCTGGACGGCGACACGGGCGTGGCGGCGTTCAGCGTGGTCTGCTACCTGATGCCTATCGTCTTTATGGTCTATGACGCAGTGGCGATGGCGGCGCAGCCCGTACAGAGCTACAACTACGGCACGGGCGACTTCTCCCGCGTGAAGAAAGCGTTCCGCGTGGCCATCGCGACCGGAGTCGGGTACGCGGTCGGCGTGGTCCTGCTCACCACAATCTTCGCGCCGTCGGTCGTGTATGTTTTCATCGATCCGGCCGACCCGGCCAATCCGCTGGCGGTCGAGGGGCTCCGGCTCTTCAGCATAGGGTTCGTGCCGATGGCGGTCAATATCGTGGTGATGAGCTACTTCCAGAGTGTGGAACGGGTCATCCCGGCCACCGTCATCTCGCTTCTGCGCGGTATCGTGTTTATGCTCGCCTGTCTGCTTCTGATGTCCCGCCTCTGGGGCAACGAAGGCGCCTGGCTCGCCATCCCGACCTCCGAGATCCTCACGATGGCCGTTACCCTCACGATGCTCGCCTGCGTGAAGATCGGAAAGAAAACCGCCGCGTAGGGGTTTATCTTGGTCGGCTCTGCCGGCCCTATAAATATTTTGAGGTCCGCTTTGCCACGGACCTCTTTTTTGTTATCTTTGTGTGTTTAACTGGAGTTGAGATGTACACACCCACGATGAGAATGGCGGACGCGATTGCGGACAGGAACGTGATAATGCTGCTGGACAGCTTGCGTTTCCGTCTGGGTTTCGGCGATGCCACCATAGATGAAGTCTGCAGGAAGCGCGGCTACCCCACGCACATATTCCTTATGCTTGCAAACGTCTGTACGGACGCTGGTTACATCCCTGACACGTCCTCGCTCTCCCGCGAAGACGCCCCGGCCGTCATCGAGTATGTGAAACTCTCGCACAAGTATTTCTCCGAATCGGTTCTGCCTTATCTCCACACCCTGATACACAAGGCCTTAAGTGATGAGGAGACTGTTTATGCCGATGTGCTGAACCGCTATTTCGATGAGCTTCTGCACAATGTGAACGCCCATTTCGAAGCCGAGGAGCTCTCCTTCGAGAGCGGCGGCCACGGAGTGGTTCCGGACGAGGCCGAGGCCCATTTCGAATTCCTCGAGAAACTCGAAGACCTGCGCAACCTCATCGTCCGCTACCTGCCCGATAACAGTACGAACAACGCCCGTTATTTGATACTCAGCGGATTGCAGGACCTCGAACAGAGCCTTCGCGGGCACATAGTGATAGAGGAGAAGATTCTCCTGCCTCTCGAAGAAATCGTGGGCACGATAAAGAACGGGCGAAGCGAAGAGACTTCCTCTTCGGCTTCCTCGGATGCGCTTTCGCAGAGGGAAAAGGAAATCGTGGCGGCGGTGGCCCACGGCAAGACAAACAAGGAAATCGCAGACGACCTCTTCATTTCGATAAACACGGTAGTCACGCACCGCAAGAACATTGCCCGCAAAACCGGCATCAACTCCATCGCCGGCCTCACGGTTTACGCTATCCTGAACGGTATCGTGCTGCTTAAAGATCTGAACAACAATCAATAAACCAACGCAATATGGCAAAGTGTAAATTCATTCAGGAATTCAAGGATTTCGCAGTTAAGGGCAATGTGGTCGATATGGCAGTCGGTGTAGTAATCGGCGGTGCATTCGGCAAGATCGTATCATCTCTCGTGGCAGACATCATTATGCCTCTCGTGGGCTGGCTCTGTGGCGGCATCGATTTCGCGACCTGGAGATGGGTCATCCGTCCTGCCCACACCGTCACCAACGAGGCCGGAGAAGTGGTCAAGGAGGTCGCAGAGGCTTCCCTGAACTACGGAAACTTCATCCAGACTTTCGTCGACTTTCTCATCATCGCACTCTCCATCTTCCTTGTAATCAAGCTTATAAACAAGGTCAAGAGCACGTTCGAGACCCCTGCCGAGGCTCCTGCAGAGGAAGCTCCAGCCGCTCCGGCTCCGAAGCCTGAGGACGTGCAGCTGCTCGAGGAAATCCGCGACCTTCTGAAGAACAGGCAGTAATGAAACGCCGCGACTTTCTCCGGACGACCGCGCTCGCGGCCGTTGGCACCGGCGTGGTAGCCTGCACAGGCGGCCGCTCCGCGTCCAATGCTCCCGTGCCCTATCACATAAATACCTCAGGCTCAGCCCGGATGAAGATGTCCTGGGCTCCATACGAGCTGAAGCTCGCGCACGTATTCACTGTAGCCACATATTCCCGTACCACCACTCCGGATGTGCAGCTGCAGATCGAGTATGACGGCTTTACAGGATACGGCGAAGCCTCGATGCCTCCGTATCTGGGGCATACCGTGGAGAGCGTCTGCGCCTTTCTGGAAAAGGTGGACCTCTCGCAGTTCGCCGACCCGTTCTGCATAGAGGACATTATGGCCTATGTGGACAGCCTCTCCCCGGGGGATGCTCCGGCGAAGGCAGCCATAGACATCGCCCTTCACGATCTGGTGGGCAAGCTTCTCGGCCAGCCTCTCTTCCGCATCTGGGGCTACGATCCCGCAAAGGCGGGCAATACGACCTTCACCATCGGCATCGATACCCCTGAAGTGGTCCGCGAAAAGACTCTGGAGTGCGCCGACAAGTTCAACATTCTGAAAGTGAAGGTGGGTCTGGAGAATGACAAGGAGATGATCGAGACCATCCGCAGCGTGACATCGCTTCCTATCGCGGTGGATGCGAATCAGGGATGGAAGGACAAGTACAAGGCTCTGGATGAGATTCTCTGGCTCAAGGAGCAGGGAATCGTGATGGTCGAGCAGCCTATGCCGAAGGAGCAGCTGGATGACATCGCCTGGGTTTCCGAGCGCAGCCCGCTGCCGATTTTCGCCGATGAAAGCATTCAGAGACTCAGCGACATCCCGAGAATCAAGGGCGCCTTCACGGGCATCAACATCAAGCTGATGAAGTGCACCGGCCTTCTGGAGGCCCGCAAGATGCTGACCTACGCCCGTGCCGAGGGTATGAAAGTGATGGTCGGCTGTATGACGGAGACTTCCTGCGCCACCACAGCCGCCGCCCATTTCGCTCCGGCCGTGGATTTCGCTGATCTGGACGGCAATCTTCTGATAGCCAACGACCGTTTCCGCGGTATGGTGGTCGAGGGCGGCAAAATGATCCTCCCTGACCGTCCAGGTCTGGGGCTGGAGGTTTTGTAACCATCATAAAGATAATAGAGTAGGAGGAAAACAAAGCCGTTTTCCTCCTACTTTCGTTTTTCGTGTGCCCCCCGGCATTTTCACACCAACTTCGATTCCGTGTGAAAACACCCGGCTTTTTCACACCGCAGCCTCTGAAAATGCCCTGCCGTGTGAAAAAGGTACCCATTTTCACACCGTTTTCATTTCCGTGTGAAAACACCCGGCTTTTTCACACCGTTTCCGTTCGTGATGTGTCAAAGATAAAACTCCCCGGTCAGGGCGAGGTATTCGTCCGTCCAGGAGTTTTTGTTTTGCGGGAAGCGGGCAGCGTCCTGAATGGTGAGAGATTCCTCCGCCGCAGCGGTGCCTGCCGTCCTTGGGCCGGTCCCGTACTCAGAAACGGCGTCCCCGTGCCCGGCATCGGGGGTGAATTCCGCGACCAGGCGCGAGGGCTCCTTCGAGGGAGTCGTGCGGATGTGCAGAAGCCTTGCGGCGCGAAGCCCGTAAGAGGCCGCAAGTCTCAGAAGGCGGGTGAGTTCCTGATGGGGGAGTATGAGGGCGAGAGTCCCGCCGGTGCGAAGATGCTCCGATGCGAATTCGAGAAGCTGGGGGTAGCCGAAAGCCTCGCCGCCGGTGTGCCGGGCAGTCGAGCGCCGGCTGTCGGGCGGCAGCAGCGAAGCGTCATAATAGGGCGGATTCGATACGATAAGATCGTACGTGGTCTCAGGTGTAAAACTCAGTATGCTGACATTCAGACATTTGAGGTGCCCGCTCCAGGGCGAGGCGGCGAAATTCCGCCCGGCCTGCTCCGCGGCCAATCCGTCGATCTCCACTCCGGTGATATCATATTCCCGGAAGCCTGCGGCTTCCAATCTCTGTGCGGCCATCAGCGCTATCACTCCGCTTCCGCACCCCGCATCCAGCACCTGAATTTTTTCGCGGTTTTCCGGCAGGGTCACAACAGCCCCGAGGATGACTGCATCTGTGCCTACCTTCATCGCACAATCTCCGCTGTCGACAGTGAACTTTCTGAAACGGAAAACACTCATCGGTCAATACGGGATTGGACGAAGTCCGGCTAATCGAGCTTCAGGACGGCCATAAACGCGCTCTGCGGGACCTGGACGGAACCGATCTGGCGCATACGCTTCTTGCCTTCCTTCTGCTTTTCGAGCAGCTTGCGCTTGCGGGTGATGTCGCCGCCGTAGCATTTGGCGGTCACGTCCTTGCGCACCTGCTTGACCGTCTCGCGGGCGATGATCTTCGCGCCGATGGCCGCCTGGATCGGGATGTCGAACTGCTGGCGCGGGATCAGATCCTTGAGTTTCACGCACATCTTGCGGCCGAAATCGTAGGCGTTGCTCTCGTGGATGAGGGTCGAGAGGGCGTCGGCAGGCTCTCCGTTCAGCAGGATGTCGAGCTTGACGAGCTTCGCAGGGCGGAACCCGATCATATGATAGTCGAACGAGGCGTAGCCCTTCGAGATGCTCTTCAGCTTGTCGTAGAAATCGAAAACTATCTCTGAGAGAGGCATATCGTAGTTCAGCTCCACGCGGTCGGCGGTGATGAAATGCTGGCTCACGAGAGTGCCTCGCTTGTCAAGGCACAGCTTCATTATCGGACCGAAGAAATCGGATTTGGAGATGATCTGCGCGCGGATGAACGGCTCCTCGATGTGGTCGATGAGGGTCGGAGCCGGGAGTCCGGACGGATTGTGCACGTCAAGGCACTCGCCCTGAGTCGTATAGACCTTATATGATACGTTCGGGACGGTCGTGATGACGTCCATATCGAACTCGCGGAACAGTCTCTCCTGGACGATTTCCAGATGCAGCAGGCCGAGGAATCCGCAGCGGAAACCGCTGCCCAGGGCCAGCGATGACTCGGGTTCGTAAACGAAAGACGCGTCGTTCAGCTGGAACTTCTCGAGCACTGCGCGCAGCTCCTCGAATTTCGAGGCGTCCACGGGGTACATACCCGCGAAGACCATTGGCTTCACCTCCTCGAAACCTGCGATGGCTTCCTTGCAGGCCTCACTGCCACAGTGGGTTATGGTATCGCCCACCTTGACTTCCACCGCGCTTTTGATGCCGGTGATGATGTAGCCCACGTCGCCGCAGGACACCTCCTGGGTCGGCTGGAGCTTCATTTTGAGCACTCCGACCTCCTCCACGTCATACTCCATTCCGGTCGCCACGAACTTGACCTTGTCACCCTTGCGGATGGAGCCGTTGCGGATCTTGAAATAGGCGATCACGCCGCGGAAGGAATTGAACACCGAGTCGAAGATGAGGGCCTGGAGCGGCGCCTGCGGGTCTCCTGTCGGAGCCGGAATCTTCTCTATGATGGCATCCAGAATCGGAGCGACACCCTCGCCAGTGCGGGCGGAAATCTTGAACACATCCTCCGGATCGCAGCCCAGCAGGTCGCAGACCTGGTCCGTAACCACATCCACCTGGGCGGATTCCATATCGATCTTGTTCAGGATCGGGATGATCTCCAGGCCGTGGTCGATGGCCTGGTAGAGATTCGAAATCGTCTGGGCCTGAACACCTTGCGATGCGTCCACCACGAGAAGCGCGCCCTCGCAGGAGGCGATGCTGCGGGACACCTCATAGGAGAAGTCCACGTGTCCCGGAGTGTCGATGAGATTCAGCTTGTACTGCTCCCCCTTATAATTATACAGCATCTGGATGGCGTGGCTCTTTATGGTGATGCCCTTCTCGCGCTCGAGATCCATATCGTCGAGCACCTGGTTCTCCATATCGCGCTCCGCGAGAGTGCTGGTGAGTTCCAGGAGGCGGTCGGCAAGCGTGCTCTTGCCGTGATCTATGTGTGCAATGATGCAGAAATTGCGGATGTGTTTCATATACTCAAGAGAGTGACTTCATTTCGTATGCAAATATACGGTAAAAAATCGTACCTTTGCTAAATCTGAAATTTTTGAAACTCTAACAAGATATGGCCACAAAAGAAGAACTTATCAGAATCTCTTCGCAGGTTAGGCGTGACATCATCCGTATGGTCACCGCTTCGCAGTCCGGTCACCCGGGCGGCTCGCTGGGCAGCGCAGACGTGCTGACAGCCCTGTATTTCCACGTTATGAAGCACGATCCTGCGACCTGGACGCGCAGCTGCAAGGGTCAGGACGCTTTCATACTTTCGGCGGGACACCTCGCCCCGGTACTCTATTCGGTACTCGCAAGAGCGGGCTATTTCCCTGTGTCCGAGCTCGGTACACTCCGCCGCTTCGGCTCCCGCCTTCAGGGTCATCCGTCCGTGGAGCGCGCCCTCCCTGGCATCGTGCAGGCTTCCGGGTCTCTCGGTCAGGGCCTTTCCTGCGCGGCAGGCATCGCTCTGGGCAAGCGCCTCGACGGTGAGGACAACTTCGTCTATGTGCATTGCGGCGACGGCGAGAGCGAGGAGGGCCAGATCTGGGAGGCCGCGATGTGGGCTGACCACGAGAAGCTCGACAATCTCATCGCGAGCACCGACTGGAACGGCCAGCAGATTGACGGTCCTACCACGGACGTGGCCGGCATAGAGAATCTTGACCGGAAATGGAAGGCATTCGGCTGGAACGTGATCATCGCCGACGGCCACGATTTCGATTCCATTCTGGACGCTTACGCGGCGGCTAAGGCCAACCGCGGTAGCGGCAAGCCTACGATGATCCTGTTCCGCAGCGTGATGGGTCAGGGTGTCGATTTTATGGCAGGTACGCACAAATGGCACGGCAAGGCTCCGAGCGAGCAGCAGTGTCAGGAGGCTCTGAGCCAGCTTGAAGAAACATTGGGCGACTATTAGGAGGAATTGCTATGAAGAAATATACTTACACAGAGAAGAAAGATACGAGAAGCGGTTTCGGTGCAGGACTTGCCGAGGCCGGAAGGGCTGATGAGAGAGTGGTGGCGATGACCGCCGACCTCAAGGGTTCCCTGAAGATGGATGAATTCGCAGTCGAGTTCCCTGAGCGCTTTATCCAGTGCGGTATCGCAGAGGCGAATATGGTGGGCGCCGCCGCAGGCCTCGCCATCACAGGCAAGATTCCTTTCGTGGGAAGTTTCGCTGAGTTCATCACCGGTCGCGTCTATGACCAGATCCGTCAGGAGCTGGGCTACGGCCACACAAACGTAAAGCTCGCCTCCTCGCACGCAGGCCTCACCCTCGGAGAGGACGGCGCCACCCATCAGACTATGGAGGATGTCGCCCTGATGCGCGCCATCCCGGGGATGGTGGTCCTCAATCCTTGTGACTACAATCAGACCAAGGCTGCCACCATCGCGGCGGCAAAGTATGACGGCCCGGCTTATCTGCGTTTCGGACGTCCGTCCTGGCCGGTGTTCACCGACCCTTCCGAGCCGTTCGAGATCGGCAAGGCCTATATAATGAACGAGGGGTCCGACGTGACCGTCATTGCCAGCGGCCATCTGGTATGGGAGGCTCTGCAGGCTTGTGAAACTCTTGAGGCTCGGGGTGTAAGCGCGGAGATTATAAATCTCGCGACCATCAAGCCTCTCGATGAGGAGACCATCCTGCGCTCAGCCCGCAAGACCCGCGCCATCGTGGTGGCCGAGGAGCACAACAGCGCCGGCGGCATCGGCGAACTTATCGCAGGAGTGCTCGCGGCGCAGTGCCCGACTCCGATGGAGTTCATAAACGGAAAGGACCGTTTCGGTCAATCCGGCAAGCCTCTTGAGCTTCTCAAGGCCTACGGCATCGATGCTGACCATATCGTGGAGGCCGCGCATAAAGTCATCGGAAGGAAGTAGTATCTATATTCAGAACGACTTCCCAATGGCTGAAGATCAGGAAATCGTAAAACTGTATCGTGACGGTCAGACCCGTGAGGCTTTCGAGAGGATCGTCCACACGTACAGCGAACGTCTCTACTGGCACGTCCGCAGTTTCGGCTGCAGCCACGAGGACAGCGATGACCTGCTTCAGGAAATATTCATAAAGGTGTGGAATGCCCTCCCTTCGTACAGAGGGGAGGCGCAGCTCTTCACCTGGCTATGGAGAATAGCCACTAACGAGACCCTGAACTTCCTGAGCAGCAGGAGGTTCAGGTTTTCTCTGTCTTCACGGAGCATAGGTCCCCAGGAGGAGAACCGCAGTGATGATGATCCCTGGTTCGACGGGGATGAGGCCCAGAGGCTTCTGAGCCGCGCCCTGCGCAGACTTCCTCCGAAACAGAGGGCTGTGTTCAGCCTGCGTTATTACCAGGACCTGAGCTATGAACAGATTTCGCAGATTCTTGGCGTCACCGTGGGCGCGCTGAAGGCTTCGTATCATCACGCGTATATGAAGATCCGTTCGGAGCTGGAGGGGTCGATGGGGTAGGCACATTGGCCGGAGGCCCCTGAGAATATTGTATGAGGAATTAAACCTTTGAGTTTGGAAAATGTCTATGTATTGTTATGGGAGATAAAAAAGACATATTGGAAGACAGCGGAATGCACCGCCTGCCTTACAGGGTGCCCGAGGGGTACTTCGAAGGACTGGAATCCAGATTGTCGGAAATTCCTGACCGTCAGGGACTTGGAAAGTCTTCCGCTGCGGGGCTCTTTTCGAAAGTGGCTCCTTATCTTGCTATGGCCGCCTGCTTCACCCTGGCCCTTGTGGTCGGGAAGTTTCTTGCCGGCCGCACGCAGCTCGAAGCCGAGCCTGCCGCTGCGGAATACAGCCGCTATTATGAGGCCGGGCTTTTCCCTGTGACGAGAACCTATATCAGTCCCGAGGATGAAGAGGAGATGACGGTACAGGAGGCTGACGAGGATGACATCAGGGAATATCTCATTTCGAGCAGGACATCCACCGGCCTTATCGCCTACGTTCTGGATGAATAGAATACAGGACATAATAAATCTTAAGAATATGAAAAAGAATATATTGCATATTGCTGAGCTTGCTCTGGCGGCAGTGCTGCTGTTCTCTGCGGCGGCTTCCGCCCAGGAGCGCAAGGGCGGAAAGGACGATGCCTGGAGAGAGCGCATAGAAAGTATGAAGATCGCTTTTCTGACTTCAGAAATGGATCTGACTCCGGAAGAAGCCCAGGATTTCTGGCCGATCTATAACAAGGCGCAGGCTGAGATGCGCGAGGCTATGGGCAAGGTGATGAAGGCTTTCGGGGAGATGGACCGCGCCATTCAGGACGGAAAGGGCGACAAGGAGATTTCTTCTCTGGTACACGCCTATACCTCAGCGCTTTCCGCATCGAAGGGGCTGGAGGAGAAGTATGCGAAGGCCTATGAAAAGGTGATATCTCCGACTAAGGTCGCGAAGCTTTTCGTGGGCGAAGAGAAGTTCAGAATGCAGCAGATCCGTAAGCTCGGCTCTCCTGACGGCCGCCGTGGGGACGGAAAGGGGCAGCAGCAGAAGGAATCCGAGTCCGCCAAGCCGGAGGCTCCGGTCTGCGTAAATCCCTGCATCTCCGATTGCCCTGTACATCAGTTATGATAATCGAGGCCAAAGGCATAAGGAAGTCGTTCGGCAGCCTGGAAGTGCTGAAGGGGATTGACTTCAGCGTGGAGAAAGGTGAGGTGGTCGCCATTATGGGGGCCTCCGGTGCCGGCAAATCCACTCTGCTCCAGATTCTGGGGACGCTTTCGACTCCGGATGCGGGAAGTCTGTGCATTGACGGGACCGATGTTCTCGGTCTGGCGTCCCGCGACCTTTCGGAATTCAGGAACCGGAAGCTTGGCTTCGTGTTCCAGTTCCATCATCTGCTGCCGGAATTCACTGCCATAGAGAATGTTATGATTCCCGCATTCATCGCGGGCAAGGGTATGAAGCAGGCGCGCGAAGAGGCTGCGGCGCTGCTCTCCCGTATAGGGCTGTCCGAGAGGACCTCCCACAAACCGTCCGAGCTCTCGGGCGGCGAGCAGCAGAGGGTCGCCATCGCCCGCGCCATCATAAACCGTCCGGCGGTCCTCTTCGCGGACGAGCCGTCCGGCAATCTGGACAGCCGCACCAAAGAGGAAATCCATTCGCTCTTTTTCTCCCTTCGCGACACCCTCGGCCAGACCGTCGTAATCGTCACCCACGACAGCTCCCTCGCCTCCCAGTGCGACCGCTGCCTGAATATGCGTGACGGCCTGTTTATTTAATTCCCCCTCAGTCCCCCAGACGGGGGAAGTGGTCCTCCGCGCGAGCTATCTCACAAGCCTACGCTTCTCGCGCTGCGGACGCCGCCTGACGCGGCTCGTTAGGAGCTCCGATTCAGCGTATTAGTATTCTCCGGCCGCTTCGCGTCCAATGCTGTCGTGGAACTTCCGAAGTCTCCGCGGCAAGGACTCATTTAAAAATAGATGTCGAAATGTGCAAAATACTTATAGTTTGTACATCTCGATTCCTAATTTAACATTGAGATGTACGCTTAAAACGTTATTTGAGCATTCTGAACTATTTTTTACCGGAAGAGGTGTATGAGGACCTGAGTGCCGGAGTCTTCGAGGCGGACCTCACTGCAGAGGTGCAGTTCGGCGGCTTTGAGACGGCAGGCCAGGGCGGCCTGACCCAGAGCGAAGGCAGACGTGCCGCGAAGCGAAATCTCCGCGCGGGACTCGTCAGAGGTCATCTCCACAGGAAGTCCCAGCATCGAAGCGCTCCGCATCACCGCATCCAGCTGCGCCTGTTTCACCAGGTACCCGCTCTCCTCAGCCATATTCTCCGCGGCC
Source organism: Faecalibacillus sp. (assembly GCA_963604635.1). Lineage (GTDB taxonomy): Bacteria > Bacteroidota > Bacteroidia > Bacteroidales > UBA932 > Cryptobacteroides. The sequence continues at coordinate 12,858 of CAVCRS010000035.1, read as the reverse complement.
AGCCTGCCCAGCAGGCCGTCCAATGTAGGATTCACTTTCCGCACCACATTCCTGCCGTGCAGATATTCATCATATTTCCTTTCCAGATAATTATCAGCCATTTCGTTAAAGAATTGTAATATAAATTTAAGATTCGTATCAATTCCGGCATCAAATATATCAATTCTCAAGCAAAAAATCACCACGTGTAAAAAACATTTTAAAACGCTTGTAGAATGCCGGAAAAACGTTACATTTATGCGTTATTTTTCGAGTATGAGAAAGTTGTTTTTGCTTGCACTGTTCTTTTCTCTTTCTGCAGGGTTTCTGACAGACACATTTGCCGTACCTGCACGTCCCGGAGTCATCACTCTGAAACAGAAAGACGGCAGCATCATAAAGGCCCGCATCCACGGTGACGAGTTCTGCCACTGGGTCACTACGGCAGAAGGGTATAATATAATCGGCGGCGATGACGGAAACTGGTACTTTGCAGAGCTTGACAAGTCAGGCTCTTTGGTTTCCACGGGCATAAAAGTCATTCCGACCTCGCGTCTGAACTCATCCGAGCGTTCGCTTCTCATAAAGAATCAGCGCCCTCAGATGACCGCGCGCCAGACCGTGATGAAGGCTCAGATGGCCGCCACGACTCTTTCAGTACCCGAATCTTCCGAATGTCCGCCTTTCCTTACGGGCAGCACTATGAAGGCCACGGGCCATCCGAAGGCTCTTGTGATTCTGGTGGCCTTCACGGACGTCCCTTTCCAGCAGACCAGTACCCGCGAGGCGTTCGACGAGATGATGAACGGGCGCAACTATACCGTGAACGGCTCCACCGGCAGTGCCTGGCAGTACTATTATGAGAATTCGAACGGAAAGTTCGACCCTGACTTTACGATAGCCGGTCCGTACACCCTTGCCCACGAAAGGGCCTATTACACTGCTGACGGTGATGCGAGGGCTCCCGAGATGGCTATGGAGGCTGCGAGACTTGCCGACGCGGACATAGATTTCACCCAGTACGCCGCAGACGGCAGGGGCTATGACATTTTCGTGTATTATTCCGGCGGTCAGGAGGCTGACGGTTCGGACAAGGATGGAATCTGGCCTCACAGGGGATATTTCAATTCCATCGAACTGGACGGCGTGCAGCTTTCCGGCTATGCCTGCAGTTCCGAGCTCTGCTATCAGGAGGGCTATACTTCCATCGGCTTCACCCAGATAGGCTCCTTCTGCCACGAGTACGGCCATACCCTCGGGCTTCCGGATTTCTATAACACCAACGGGAATTCCGACCCTATCGGCCCGACAAACTACTCGCTTATGGATGTCGGCTGCTACAACAATACATCCCGCACACCTCCCGCCCTGAATATCCTGGAAAGATGGATGCTCGGCTGGGCCGAACCGGAAGTGGTCGAAAGCGACGGGCATTATGTCCTTCAGCCTGTGACTTCCGATGCCGGTTATATGATCCGTACGGCGAAGACCGGTGAGTATTTCCTCCTGGAATGCCGCGGCTCCGGACAGAATGTCTGGGATGATCCCCGCTATCTGGATTTTTACGGCCTGGGCACTTACTGGGGCCTGATGGCCTATCACGCGGATGTCTCCAAGACATCTCTGTGGCGGTCGAATCAGGTCAATATAGCCAGCGGCAGCGAGTGTTTCCATCTCATCTTTTCGGACCCGTCTTCGAGGTACTACTATGATCCGGTTTACATCCCGGGTCACTGCTTCTTCCCCGGGGAAAACAGGGTGACGGAAATCGTGAACGGAACCACCGTGGGCTACGAGGCCAGAGACGGAAGCAAACCGACGGGGAATATCGTTGACATTCAGCTTAATGACTCAGACCATACAGTCTCGTTCACCTATTCCTCCCGATCTTCCGCCATCAAAAATGTCAGGTCCGAGGTCTGGCAGCACGATGCCATCGTCACCTGGACGGATGCAGAAGCCACATCCTGGACAGTTACCTGTGTTCCGGTTTCCGGCGGAGAGGCCCGGAGTGTCACGGTTACAGAATGTGCCGCACATCTTCCTATGCTCAAGGCTGATACGGAGTATGAAGTCACGATTGTGAATGACAGAAAGGGAAAAGCCCGCTTGTCCGTGGCGACATTGGCCGAAGGCCGGGGAAATCCGAGGATTACCCTGTCCGCTTCGGCGCTCTCGTCTTCCGAACCGGTGCTGTTTACGCTCTCGGACTGCGGAGATGTGCAGAGCGTGAAATGGACTGTCGATGGCGCGAATTCGGATAATTACCGCACTCTCTCCTCGGGCGAGCGGCGCATTCAGGCGACCGTTACCCTGCCTGACGGGAGCAAGGAATACTATCTTCGTTACGTTAATGTAATACTTTGAGAATGAAAAGATTGGTTATCATATTGGCGGCCCTGTCCCTGCTGTTTGTCTCCTGCGAACGCGACAATACGAAAGCGCTTCGCGAGAACTTCCAGACGCTGGAGACTTACGGCATCTGCAAGGAGGATGCTATGGTTCTGAATATTGATATGTCGAAATATCAGTACTGGTGCAATCCGTCGCGGGGCCTCTACCGCTTTACAGATGAAAACGGCTCGCAGGACCTGACACTGACGGTGACCGGGGGAGAACCTTCGGCGGACGGATATGTGGATGGAGTAATATCCGGGACTTTGGGCCAGAACGGACTGAAACTTACTGATTTGTATATACTTAAAAAGACCTCTGCCCAGGTATGGCTATGGTCGGATTCCGACAGGTGCGGAATCATCCTGCCGGCCTGGGGGACTGTGAACAGATAATACTTTAACAATTCAACACTTATGAGACTGAAACTGTTTTTGATTCCGTTTCTGACGCTTGCTCTTGCATTGCAGCTGGGCGCACAGAACGTGAGTGTGAATGGTACTGTCCTCGACGAGAACAATGAGCCCGTCATCGGTGCCGGAGTGCTTGTGAAAGGCACGACCGACAACGGAGTCATCACTGACATTGACGGTCACTTCTCGATGAAGGGCCTGAGTTCCAGCGACATCCTTGTTGTTTCCTGCGTGGGTATGATCACCCAGGAGGTCGCAGTGAAGCCGGAGCTCACCATCATACTCCTTACCGATCAGGAAATGCTCGACGACGTCATCGTGGTGGCCTTCGGTCAGCAGACCAAGGCTTCCTTCACGGGCTCGGCGGCTGTAGTAAAGAAAGAAGAACTCGAGAAGAAGCAGCTCACGAATGTGCTCAGCGGCCTTCAGGGCCAGGTGGCAGGTCTTCAGATGGTGAACAATTCCGGTTCGCCTACCGCCACTCCTTCGATGGCCATCCGAGGCTTCGGCTCCATCAACGCAGGCACTTCACCGCTCATCATCGTGGACGGTTCGCCTTACGACGGAGGCTGGAACAACCTCAACCCTAATGACGTCGAGAGCATCACCGTCCTCAAGGACGCGGCTTCGAATGCCCTGTACGGCGCCCGCGGCGCCAACGGCGTGATTATGGTCACCACGAAGAAGGGCAAGACGGAGGACGCCGTAGTAACCCTCAGCACCAAATGGGGCGTGAACAGCCGTGCCACGCAGGAGTATGACTACATCACAAATCCTGCCCAGTACTACGAACTGTTCTATCAGGCTCTCTACAACTACAACGTCCGCGACAACGGCCTTTCCGCCTATGACGCTCACGTCGCAGCGAACAACACTCTCGGTCTCCCTGCCTCGCAGGGCGGTCTGGGCTACATCGTTTACGCGGTTCCTGAAGGTGAATACCTCATCGGAACGAACGGCAAACTGAACCCTCACGCCACTCTCGGCAACCGCGTGTACAGCAACGGAAAGTTCTACACCCTTATGCCTGACGACTGGATCGAAGAGGGATTCCGTCAGGGCCTCCGCCAGGAGTATAACCTCAACATCTCCGGAGGAAACAGCAAGCTGAACTTCTACGGGTCGCTCGGTTACCTGAGCAATGAAGGTATCGCCTATAATTCTGATTTCAACCGCTATACGGCCCGTTTCAACGCCGACTACCAGGCCAAGTCCTGGCTCAAGGTAGGCGCTCAGCTCAGCTACACCCATTCTGACCAGAACAATGTCGGGGACGGTGACAACCTCTTCGTTATGATTTCGGAACTTGCGCCTATATATCCGCTCTATCTGCGTGATGAATACGGCAACATAATGACCGATGAGAACGGCCGCGTATATGACTACGGCTCCGGCGAGAACGGCGGTTCCTCACGTCCTGCAGGCCTTCTGCCTGCCCGTAACCCTCTTCAGGCCAATGAACTGAACAAGGACTACAGCGTGGCCAACGTCACAACCATAAACGGTTATGCCGATTTCACTCCGATCGACGGACTCAAGATTACCGTGAACGGCACGGTGACCGACAACGAGTGGAACAATATGCTGAAGATCCAGCCTTTCTACGGCAACACCGCTTCCACATATCCGGGAGGTTATGTCGCCAAGACAGCCTACCAGACATTCACGATGAACTTCCAGCAGATAGTCAATTACACGAAGCAGTTCGGCCCTCACAACGTATCCGTGATGGTCGGCCACGAGAACTACAAGTATAATTACAATTATGTCTGGGGTGACCGCGAGAATATGTTCTCATATTACGGGACAGATGAACTGGACGGAGCCGTGAAGGTCGTTTCGAACGGCGGCACCTCCAGCGACTACAACACCGAAGGTTATTTCTCACGCGCGATGTACAACTTCAACGAGAAGTACTTCCTCTCCGCTTCCTACCGCCGCGACGCTTCCTCACGCTTCCATCCTGACCACCGCTGGGGTAATTTCTACTCCGTCGGCGGTGCCTGGACGATGAACAAGGAAGAGTGGTTCCAGTCATCCTGGGTGGATATGCTCAAGCTCAAGATGTCCTGGGGACAGCAGGGTAATGACTCCATCGGAGACTACCGCTACACAGATACTTATGACATTACCAATGTCGATGGCGAGGTCGCTCTCGTGCAGGCTTCAGTAGGTAATCCGGACATCACCTGGGAGACCAACAGCAACTTCAACTCCGGTATCGAATTCGATATCCTGAAGAGCAAGCTCACCGGCAGCGTGGAGTATTTCCGCAGAATGACCACCGATATGCTCTGCTATGTATATGTTCCTATGTCAGCAGGTTACGGCGGATCCTACGATAATGTCGGCGATATGCTGAACCAGGGTGTCGAGCTCGACCTGCATTACACTCCGATCAGGACGAACGACTTCAGCTGGACCATCAACTTCAACGCCACCCACTACAGGAACAAGGTGGTGATGCTCAACGAGGACAATAAGGGCTACAGCCTCGACGGCCATCCGGGTTACATCAACGGTTATTATTTCCACGGCGAGGGCCTGCCTCTGCACACTTTCCGTCTGAAGAAATATGCAGGAGTCTCCGCTACCGGGGAGTCCCAGTGGTATATGCAGGATGAAACCACAGGTGAGACCACGGTGACCACATCGAGCTCCAACGCTACCTATTACAATTGCGGCAGCGCCGATCCTGACCTCTACGGAGGTATCAGCACCACTCTGACCTGGAAAGGCTTCGACCTTTCGGTCAATATGAACTACAGCATCGGCGGCAAGGCCATCGACTACGGTTACAGTTCCCTTATGTCGAATCCGTTCATCGGCTACACCGGTTACGCTCTGCACAAGGATCTCTTCAATGCCTGGTCGGAGACCAATACCGATTCAGACATTCCGAGATTCCAGTATGCAGTCAAGGATGTCGATACGAGCTCGGCCATTATCTCCGACCGTTTCCTCACCGATGCCAGCACACTTACGCTCCAGACAGTCAATATCGGCTACACTCTGCCGAAGAAATGGGTTTCGAAGATGGGTATGAGCAGCGTGCGCGTATTCGTTTCGGGTGACAACCTCTACTACTGGAGCAAGCGTCAGGGCTTCGATCCGCGCGGAAGCTTCTGGGGTTCCACCTCGACAACTTCCTACTCACCTGTACGCACATTTACAGGTGGCTTGACAATTCAGTTCTAATGAGTTCGGGCTATGTGTAAAATTAAAGCGACAATGAATATGAAAAATAGATATTTCAATACTCTGGGTGCTGCTCTCCTCTGCGGTCTTTTCCTCGCCACAGGATGTATTGAGGAGACTTTCCCGGCTGATCAGGCTACACCGGACCAGATTCAGGGAGCTACATCTCTGGATTACCTGACGAACAGCCTTCCGGCCTATCTTGTGACTTGGGACACCTACGGCAGCAGCAACAATACCCAGGACTGGGGCTACCCTTGCCAGATGTATATGCGCGAGGTTATGGGTGAGGATTTTCCGGCCTATGACAACGGCTACAATTACTGGTCATATCTGGAGAACGCGACTTCCCTGCGTTATATGTACTACTATCCGTACTTCTACTACTATTCCTTCATCAAGAACGCCAACAACCTGATAAAGGTTGCAGGTCAGATGGAACCGGAAGAGAATCAGAGCATAAGGAACAGGCTCGGAATCGGTCTCGGCTACAGGGCGATGCTCTATTTCGAGATGGCGAGAATGTACGAGTACCGTCAGACCGGCGTTTCCGCCCTTGATTCTGAAGCCGAGACAAAAGGCTGTCTGGGGCTTACCATTCCTATCGTGACGGAGTCTACTACAGTGGCTGAGTTCTCCAACAACCCTTGTGTCCCGTTCTATACGATGTACCGCTTCATCCTGACTGACCTCAACAAGGCCGAGGACTGCTTAGACGGCTACACCCGTTCAAGCAAGGCTCTTATGGATCAGAGCGTTATCTGCGGTCTCAAGGTACGCGTATGGCTGGATATCGCAACCCGTTTCGACAGATTCCCTGAATCTCTTGCCAAGCAGCTGAGCGCAGAGGGGAAAGATGACGGTTATGATGATCTCGGAATCAAGACTGCAGCAGACTGCTATGCGAAGGTTATCGAATATGCCGAGAAACTTATCACGAACGCGTCATACTCTCCTCTCACTCAGGAGCAGTGGACAAATCCTGAGACCGGCTTCAATACTCCTGAGGCTTCCTGGATTCTCGGAACCTCAATCACCAGCAAGGAACAGATAAACTACAATTACTGGAATACTTTCCTCGGCACTATGGCTACGGAGGCCGACTGGGGTATGACGATGAAGAGCTACAGCGGCTACCGCCTCATCAGCAAGTCTCTGTATGACAAGATAGGCGGCGGTGACTGGCGCAAGAACAGCTGGGTATCCCCGGATGACGCCGGCGTATGGCCTGCTCCTGAAAAATACCGCACATCCGTTTCCCAGACCAAGTGGGGCGAGATTCCGGCATACGCCAATCTCAAATTCCGTCCGGGCGGCGGCTCTCTCACCACTCTGGAGACCGGTCTTATCGCCTGCCAGCCTATGATGCGCATCGAGGAGATTTACTTCGACTATTTCGAGGCTATCGCCCACAGGGACGGAGTCGGCACCGCAGCATCCAAACTGCAGGATTTCATCAATACCTACAGATATACCGACGGTTCTTACAGATGCAGTGCGAGCAATATGGATTCTTTCATTACCGAACTTATGGTCCAGAGACGCATCGAGTTCTGGGGAGAAGGCATCAATTACTTTGACTACAAGAGACTTGCCCTGTCTGTTACCAGAAATTATGAAGGCACCAACTATGCTTCTGATTTCCGTCTCAACTCCTACAGCGGCTACGTCGCTCCGTGGATGAACTATATGATGCCTGAGACAGAAAAGGATATGAACCCTGCTGTCGTCATCCCGCCGAATCCTTCGGGAGCCATCACCGTAAGCAACTAATTTAAGGACTTTATGAATAAGAATATAATGAAAATCAATACATTCCTTTTCCTCGCCGCAGCAGGACTCTCTCTTCTCGCAGTCTCCTGTAACAAAGGCGACGGATATGAAGCGGGCCCCGAGGCCCCGGAGGGCTGCATTTCGGCATACTTCACTTCTTCGAATGAGTCCAGTGTCATCCTGACTCCTGAGGAGTATGCCAAGTCCAACGTCATCACTCTTCAGGTCGAGCGTATGGTATCTGATGCCACCGTATCGGTACCTATCGAGGTAGTTCAGAAGAGCGAACAGATAGAAATCCCTTCCACAGTGGAGTTCCAGGCCGGAGAATCGACATCTTCAATTGACATAAAACTGAACAATCTGGAGGAGAAGGTGGATTACACTTTCACCATCAAGCTCGCTGAAGATTATGTGAACCCTTATACGATAAAGGGCGGTTCGGATATTTTCTCCGGCAGTGTCCTCATCGCCAAATGGGAGAAAGTCGTGGATGGCGGAACCTTCTATTTCAATAACGAGTATTTCCCGACCACTTACTCCGACATCTACCATCTCGACGGATTCAACAAGTTCTATATCGAGAATTTCCTCGGATCCGGCATCAATCTCGGATTCTCCATCAAGAGTTACAATTCCTCGACAGGAGCTTTCGTTCCGTTCTCCGCTACGGACAAGTCCACCTGGGCCGGAAAGATGGAACCCCTGGACCACTACCTGGATGATCCTGACGGAGGTTACTACTGGTGGCTGATGAATGACGTCGTGACTCAGGATTACGCTTCCTGGACTCCTGAAGGCTGGAGCGTAGGCATCGACTACATCAATTTCTACACAACTGATGATACGACCTATATCTGGATAGATATGAACGGCTCGACGGATACATTCACCGGCTATATGTGCTCCTACACATATCTCTCAGACGGCAGTAACCCCGGCTACATCTACCTATATATGTACTGGGACGGTATGGTAAAAGAATAACATTTAAATCAAAAGAGGATGAACAGAATACTCATATTTGCCCGCAGGGCGGCCACGACGCTCGCCCTTGCAGCGCTGGGAGTTGCGGCACTTTCTTCCTGCGAACCGAAGGAGGAGGTATTGACTCCGCTGGATGCTCCTCAGCCGAGACTTGTCTCTTCTACTGTCAGCTCCCTGACTTTTACCTGGGACAAGGTCGCCAATACGACACAGTATACATACGAACTTCTTTCCGCCGATGGAGCCTCCGTCGATGGCGGTGTGACTCCGGGTCTCAAGGCCGAGTTCACAGGCCTCAAGGACAACACTACCTATACATTCAGGATTATGGCTCATCCTGAGGTTTACAGTGAATCTTATGGATCTTCCCAGGAATCGCTGATCGCCGCACAGACCCCGGCCATCAAACCTCTGGACAAACCGTCCCTGAGCGTGAATCTTGAAAGCGGCGTGACCGTCAGCTGGAATGATGTGGACAATGCGGCTTACTACAGCTATACCTGCAAATCTGACAACGGTACAGATGTCTCAGGTACCACCACCGATACAAGTGTGACTTTCAGCGGCCTCAAGACCGGTGACTATACGGTTACCGTGACAGCCCAAAGCGACAACGAGGCTTACAGCGCTTCCGAAACCGCTACCGTCACATTCCCGTATGTCGAGACCAAGGATGAGATCTGGCGAGTGAAGGGAACAGTGGATGCCGGTGCCGGAAAGACCTGGACCGCCACCCTGGTGGCCTGGAGCAACGGAAGCTACACCATCAAGGGCTGGTATGGAACCGAAGGCTACGACCTGGAGTTCTATGTCAATTCTGATGCGACCATCACCGTAACGAACAAGATCACTTCCGACGGCTACGACTATGTCGCAGCCAATGCGGACGAGTGGATCTGCATCGACACCAACTATTACGAGGGTTATGGCGCATATTCCAGCTTCTCAGGTACAAAGTTAACGGGTGAGATATGGTTCTGGAGCTATGAAACCAACGGTTGGTATGACTTCGTCTGGAGTTCGGGCGGCGGCAGCTCATTGACCATAGATGACATCGTGGGAACTTATGCCCAGAAGAGCACCGGCGAACAGATTTTCGACGGCTACAACTGGACGGGATTCACATCGACAAATGATGTCACCATAGAGAAGGTGGATGATACGACGGTCACTGTAACAGGAATTATGTATGCCGGCTACTCTCTGACAGCGAAATTCGATGCTTCGGCCGCGACCCTGACTTTCGACCCTCAGACCTGGCTTGACTGGTACGTGTTCTGTGCGTATGATGCGCCTACCACGCCGGTGACTGCCAATATCAGTGACGGTGTGATCTCTCTGTCAGGCTGGACAGCATACTATACGGATTATTCGTACAGTTATGTATGGTCGGCCGAAACCGTTCTGACAAAGAAATAAGTCATCATTGCGGTCATTGAGCCTGTCGAAATGACCGCAGTGACATTGTTGCAACTTCTTAAAACTCAAAGATATGAAAAGAATATTCACAATTGCCCGCAGGGCGGCCGCAGTGCTCGCCCTCGCAGCTCTGGGAGCTGCCGCTCTTTCTTCCTGCAAGCCTGAGAAGAAAGATCCTGTTCAGCTGACTGCGCCGCAGCCGAGTCTCTCGGCCTCCACAATCAACTCCCTCACATTCACCTGGTCTCAGGTTGCCAATGCAGCACAGTATACATACGAGCTTCTCTCTTCGGACGGCTCTCAGGCCGGCAACGGTTCCACAGCAGGTACCACGGCTGAATTCACGGGCCTGAAAGACAATACCGCCTATACCTTCAAGGTTGTGGCCAATCCTGCAACGGGCAGCGAGGACTATCTCGCTTCCGCTGCCGGACAGTGCGTCGGAACCACATCCGCAATAACTCCGCTCGCCACCCCTGCCCTCAAGGTTGAGGTTGCGGACAATTCTGCGACCATCTCCTGGGATGCAGTTCAGAACGCTGAATCCTATGTCTACAGCGTAGCAGACGGCGGAAAATCCGGCACTACCGCAGAGACTTCTGTAAAACTCGAGCTTGATCCTGGCAAATACACATTCACTCTCTACGCTACCACCACGAATGAAGCCTACACCGATTCCGAGAAGGCAAGCGTGGAATTCGAAATAGCCAAGACGGAACTCTGGAGAGTTACCGGCATATTCTTCGACGGCGCAGGCAAATACTGGAATGCCGACCTCGTGGCGATGGCCGACGGAAGCTACAGTCTGAAGAACTGGTACAACGTCGAGGGGTATGACCTCAATTTCACCGTTGACTCCAAGAATAACGATGAGCTCGTGATCACCAATGCTAAGGGTGTAGATGAGTATTCCTATTACTACATCAATGCCGGACTCAGCGAGGATGTCTATATCTATACGATTTCCAAGTATTCCAATTTCACCGGAAACCAGAACGGCGGAGAACTTTACTTCTATAACTACACCGCGAATGCTTCTTCGACTTTCCAGTGGCCTGCACCTCAGGGAAGCGCCGTTACCGCTGACAAGATTGCCGGCACATATTCCCAGAACAGCAGTTACTACTATTATTATACCTCCTGGGAGGCATATACTTCCGACAATGATGTGACCGTCGCCAAGGTTGACGATACCAACATCACCATCACAGGTATTATCGGGTCTGACTGGGGCACTCTCAATGCGACTCTCGATCCTGCTACAGGTATCATAACCATTGCTCCTCAGGCATATTATGGATGGACACTCGGCGGCTGCTCTGAACTCAGCCCGGTAGTGGGAGCTTACAAGGATGGCGTAATCACCCTTAACGGCTGGAACCTCTGGTATAAGTATGAAGGATATTCATACTATTCTCAGTACACCTACGATACCAAGACCACTCTCACGAAGAAGTAATCTTCTGAAACAATGAAAGGAATCGTTCTGGCCGGCGGCAGCGGCACCCGTCTTTACCCCGTCACGAAGGGAGTCAGCAAGCAGCTTCTCCCCGTATATGACAAGCCGATGATATATTATCCGATCTCCGTGCTTATGCTCGCGGGGATAAGGGAAATCCTTATCATCTCCACCCCTGAGGATATGCCGAGTTTCCGGCGTCTTCTCGGAGACGGGAGCGACTTCGGCGTGAAGTTCAGCTACGCCCTGCAGCCCTCGCCGGACGGTCTCGCGCAGGCATTCATAATTGGCAGAGACTTCGTCGGAGACGACAGTGTCTGCCTTGTGCTTGGAGACAACATCTTCTATGGCAGCTACTTCACTTCGATGCTCAAGGAAGCGGTCCGCACTGCGGAGCGCGACGCCCGGGCGACGATTTTCGGATATTGGGTCGCAGACCCGCAGCGTTACGGCGTGGCGGAGTTCGACCCGTCCGGAAACGTGCTGAGCATCGAAGAGAAGCCGCGCGAGCCGAAGAGCAACTACGCTGTCACGGGCCTGTACTTCTATCCGAACGCAGTCCTGGACATCGCCGCGGGCGTAAAGCCGTCCGCACGCGGGGAGCTCGAGATCACGAGCGTGAACCAGGCGTTCCTGGAGAGGGGAGAGCTGAAGATGCAGCTGCTCGGCCGCGGATTCGCGTGGCTGGACACGGGCACGCACGACTCGCTCAGCGAGGCCTCGACCTTCGTGGAAGTCATCGAGAAGCGCCAGGGCCTGAAAATCGCCTGCCTCGAAGCCATCGCGTTCCGGCAGGGCTGGATCGATGAGGACAAGCTCCGCTCGCTGGCGCAGCCAATGCTGAAGAACCAGTACGGCCAGCATCTCCTCCAGGTAATCCGCGAGAAGCACGGCGCCGTCAATGCCGACTCTTTTCGCACCGACTAGCTTTTCCCGGCCGCTTCCGCGTCCAATACCTGTTCCATCCCCTCAGCCGCATTCCCGGCTGATTTCCGTGTGAACCGGTCCCCGAGCCTGTCGAGGGACTGAACAAAATAGCTACAAATAACCGAACAAATCAATCTTAAATTACCGAATAAAATAGCTACAAATTACCGAACAAAATAGCCACAAATCACCGAAAATACTCATAAATATTTGGCTTACAGATATTTTTTTGCTATAATTGCGCAAATAATAATTGTATGGCTGAATATAAAAAGAGAATTGCGGACAGGACTTTACAAAGGAAAATTC
>CAVCRS010000034.1:0-18148 GCA_963604635.1 Faecalibacillus sp. | reverse complement strand
ACTTTGGTTCCGTTCTCAAGCCCCTTGACGTGTATGGCCGCGAAAGTGCACGGCTACAGCGCGGGCAAAGTGTTCGGCGACGGCTGCTGGGAACCGTCATTCCTGGAGCTGCCGGACGGCACGCTGCAGGTGTATTTCGCAAACGAAGGCCCCTACAATTCATCCGAGGAGCAGGAAATCTCCGTTCTCGAGTCGCGGGACGGAGGACTTTCGTGGACGTCCCGTCCAATCCGGGTGTCATTCAGAAAGGGCTTCCGCGACGGAATGCCTGTCGCGCAGATTTTCGGGGATGAGATAGTGGTCGCCATCGAGGACAATGGCGGGGGCTCATTCCGGCCTTATACGGTCAGGACCAGTCTGAAGGACGGCTGGAAGAAAGCCGTGACCGGGAAATCACCGAAGAGGGACTATGCCCTGGATGACAAAATCAGGGAAGGAGTCTATATGGGAGCCCCGTATATCGTCCGCCTGCCCTCGGGAGAAGCCATTCTCAGCTACCAGACCGATGAGGACAGCGGAGGCGGCTGGGCCCGCTCCGTTATGGAGGTAGCCGTCGGAGACAGTACGGCCCGGCATTTCAGAAACCGGAGCAGGCCTTTCAATGTGCCTGAGGGCAGCAGCGGCCTGTGGAACTCCCTGACGGTTCTGGATGAAAATACGGTTCTGGCCGTATGCTCGGCCGATCTGGACGGACGTGGAACGGCAGTCTGGGTGAAGAAAGGGCATCTGGTCCGCGGCGCCGAATAAAAAAGAGGTTGTATCCGATTCGACGGACACAACCTCTTTTTTCATATTGCTCAGGACTTTACAAAATATCTTATATATTTGCAGAAGGTACCGGAAGATACTTTACTGCAATTTTTCACTAAATTAATTATCAAAGTATTAGCTTATGGATAAAACTTAACATCGCTCAGCATAGTCCCGGCAGAGGATTTTCTGATGCCTTAAATATCCGGCCGAACGACTTATATTTGAAAACAGAAAGGCACCGAAATGAATGGAGAGAGCGGGGTGATTCAGACAGCCCCGGTCACCGGCCGCTCCGAAACAAAACACTACAAGCTATGTTTTCCAAGAAAATCAACAGAACCATAGAAAATATAGACAAACTCTTCGACGCAGTCGACAGGGCCCAGCTCGTGTTCAAGGAAGGTGTCAAGAACTATCTCTACGGAGAGATGCCGCAGCTGAGCGACAGCCTTCAGACTATGACCCGGATCAAGTCCGACGCAGAGATTCGGCTATATGGTGAACGACACCATCTGCGAGGTGGGCAACGTCCTCATCAACGGAGCGAAAGTCGTGACCATCAACTCCGAATCCACTGAAATAGAAGATATTAAGAAGACCATAGCCGACTGTCACCTCGAGGGTGTGGAGAACATAAACTATCTCCAGGCCATCAAGCGCGTCATCGGTATGTCAGACAAACCGCTTGCAAACGAATAAGTAATTATGGCACAGGAAATTGAAAGAAAGTTTCTGGTCAAATGCGACTGCTTCAAGAAAGACGCATTCAAGGCCACGCGCATCACACAGGGTTACCTCAGCTCCGTCCCGGAGCGCACTGTACGCGTGAGAGTAAAGGGCGACAAGGGTTTCATCACCATCAAGGGAATAGGCTCCGAGAGCGGCGCAAGCCGTTTCGAGTGGGAGAAGGAAATCCCTGTGGATGAGGTTAAGGAACTCCTGAAAATCTGCGAACCGGGCGTAATCGACAAGACACGCTACCTGGTAAAGGCGGGAGGGCACACCTTCGAGGTGGATGAGTTCTACGGAGACAATGACGGCCTAGTCGTCGCCGAAGTGGAACTCGGAAGCGAAGACGAGGCTTTCGACCGTCCTGAGTGGCTCGGGGAGGAAGTGACGGGCGATGTCCGCTACTACAACTCGATGCTTATGAAGAACCCTTACAAGAACTGGAAATAAAACATTATGACTGAGGAACGCACCCACCCGGGCTATGACCCGCTGGATATGAACAATTACAGAGTCGAGAAACTCCCCAAGATGGAGAAATCCGGCTTCGAGAAGCGGATGGCCCGGCTGGGCGGTCCTCTGGCCATAATCCTGTTCGTTCTTTTCAACTGGGTCATAGACGTAAGTTTTCTCCAGACCCCGGCTGAAAAGTCGATGCTCGCCATTTTCATCGCGGGTCTGGTGCTGTGGATGACTGAAGCCATCCCGAACTACCTCACCTCGCTGGTGATCATACTCGCCATCGTGCTCACGGAGGTCGTGCCGCAGAAAACGGCCTTCGCGCAGCTCGGACATCCGGTGATGTGGCTGAACATCCTGTCCTTCGTGCTGGCTTCGATGCTTGTTAAAACCCGTGTGGCCAAAAGGTTCGCACTATGGTTCGTGCTCCGCTTCGGGCACAGCGCGCAGGGCATCTTCTTCAGTTTCATCATCATAAACCTGGTTCTGTCGGCCTTCATCTCCGCGACCACGGCGAAGGCGACCATCCTGCTGCCTATCTTTATGGTAATCTGCGCCATATACGGGGCGGCGAACGGGGAGCGGAACAATTTCGGCCGCAATCTGGTCCTGCAGAACCTCTTCGAAATCAACATCACTGCGACCGGCTTCCTGACCGGCTCGGGAGCCCATCTGCTGGCCATCTCCCTCTTTATGGGGGCCTACGGCTCGACCATCGGATACAGCGACTGGTTCGTGGCCTGCTTCCCTCTGACCATCATTATGGCCCTTCTGGGCTGGCTGGTGGCCACCAAACTCATCTTCCCGATGAAAAAGGAGGAGCAGGTGCCGCAGATCGAGGGCGGACTCGACAGACTCCGCAGCGAACTGCACGATATGGGCAAAATGACGGCTGAGGAGTACAAGGCCGTCGCCATCTTCCTCGGAGTGCTCATCCTCTGGTCCACCGACAAGCTTCACGGTCTGGACGCCACCACAGTGGCGTTTCTGGGGGCCGTGATTGCCCTGATGCCTGGCATCGGGGTGGTCAAATGGAACGATGTCGACATCCCGTGGCACCTGATGCTCTTCTCCGCCGGAGCCTACACGCTCGGAACGGGCCTGGACGCCACCAAACTGCCGGGGACCCTCGTGGACGTATGCTTCAACGGTCTCGGCATCGGCGACAACGCCCCGTTCTGGCTGCTCTACGTGATACTTACATTTATGATGATGTTCAGCGGACTCATCTTCGAATCGAAAACGATGAGAACGCTGATATTCGTGCCTATCGCCCTCGGAGTGGAGCAGAAGTTCGCCCTGCCGCAGCTCAGCCTGGCCTTCCCTGTGGCGATGCTCATCGAGCACGTCTACGTCCTGCCGTTCAACAGCAAGCCGGCGGCGCTGCTCTACAACACGAACCAGTACAGCTGGAGCGACACTTTCCGCTTCGGCATCACGATGATGGTCATCTGCTGGCTGCTCATCCTCGTATGGGGTGAGACCGTCCTGCAGTGGCTCGGATACACCCCTGGACTGCTATGATAGACATCGTCACGAAAATCCACGACCGTTTCTCCATCGAGTTCAAGATGGGGTTCGTGACACGGAGGAAGCTGCGCCGCAACGATTTCTCCGTGTATATGTGGATATTCGTGCCCAAGAGCCTCGACATCAACCCTGACAGCTACTCCAAGGCTGATTTCTATCAGGACGTAAAGTCCAATGTAAGGCTCATCACCCCGCGTTTCCTGCTCCGCGAGATTGCGGGCGGAAGCGCCACGCCGCTGCTCAGGCTCCGCCGCGCCTTCGAGAATCTCGCGCTGAACCCCACCCGCACGATGACCTCGGAATACGAGTACCAGATAAAGATGTTCGCGGCCATAATCAAGAGCGCAAGCCGCGAGGAGTACAAGCACATCTGCTCGGAGAGGGTGCTGGAGGAAGACATTGGCTGGCTTTGCAGCCAATATGTGGACAGCTGCAGGAAGATTCTCTCGGAGTACCGCGCCGCGCGCAACATCATCAATTCTCCGGGCGTGAGCGACGAGATGCTGAGCTGCTGGTACTTCGGAGATGATTTCATCAGCACGATCGTGCTCTCGCACGGCGTCAGGATCATCCGCTATCTGGAATCGAAGGACCCGCAGGGGAACTCGGCCGCCGTCAGCGGGCTCTATGCACTGGTGCGCGAAGAGAACGGGTACCGCAAGAAAATGGACTATGCGGTGCTCTCGGAGGATGACCCAATGCATAACAGGGTGATGCTCTTCCGCTTCGGCGCGCTGAAAAAGTACGTGGAGAGCGACCTTTTCGTGGATATGCCGAAGAAAAAGGACGGGGCGATTGTGGAGCAGCTCTATTTCAGCATCGCCGCCGGACTCGCGATGATGTTCGCGACGGTCGTGAGCTTCACCTTCCAGCAGAAGTTCGGAAACTTCACTCTGCCTTTCTTTATCATATTGGTAATCAGCTATATGATAAAAGACCGGATCAAGGAGCTGTCCAGATTCTACTTCGCCCATCAGATAGGCAGCCGGTTTTTCGACAACAAGGCGAAGATCCGCGTGAAAGATGAGTGCATCGGCACCATAAAGGAGGGTATGGACTTCATTCCTGATTCCAAGGTCCCGGAGGAAGTGAAGTATGTGCGCTATCACAAGAGGCTGCTGCAGGTGGAGAAGAGAATCGCCGATGACAGAGTCATACTCTACCGCAAGCTGGTGCATATCGACAGGGATGTGCTCAGGGGGCTGTCAGACTATGACAGTAGCGGTATAAACGACATTATCCGTCTGAATGTGAACAGTTTCCTTCAGAAGATGGATAATCCGAAGGTCAACATCACTTCCGTCACTGAGGACGGGACGCTGAAAACCGTGGCCTGTGACAAGATCTACTATATGAACATCGTGCTCCAGACGAATTACGACGAGTCCGGGAAGGGAAATCTCAGCCGGAAGAACCGGAATCTCAGCACGGAATACAAGCGTTTCCGCGTGGCTCTCAGCCGTGACGGCATCGATTCCATCGAAGAGGTGCTGTAGAGGGCTTGTATATTTCCTTTAAAAATTTTACTTTTGTCCGGTTAGATTCGGAAATAATGGAATATTTATTCATAGACTGGCACGTAAGTCCGGTCATTTTTCAAATAGGCGGTTTCGGTCTGAGATGGTATTCTCTGCTGTTCGTGTCGGGATTCATCATCGGCTGGTTCATATTCAAGGGATTTTTCAAGAGAGAGGGCGTGGATGAAAAGCTGCTCGACCCGCTTCTCTACACGCTTCTCATCGGCACCATCGTGGGCGCCCGTCTGGGGCACTGCCTCTTCTATCAGCCAGACTACTATCTGGGAAGCTGGGAAGGCTTCGCTGAGATTTTTATGCCGTGGAAAGGAGGGCTCGCCTCGCACGGCGGAGCCATCGCCCTGCTGCTGGCGATGTGGTGGTTCTCAGCGCATTACGGCAAGAAGAACCATTTCGATTTCCTCTGGATTATGGACCGTCTGTGCATCACCGTGGCTTTCGCGGGATGCCTTATCCGTCTGGGGAACCTCTTCAATTCCGAGATTTACGGGGATGTGACAACGCTCCCGTGGGGAATGGTTTTCTCCCTTCGCGGCGAGACCGAGCCGAAGCATCCTACGCAGCTGTA
Organism: Faecalibacillus sp.; assembly: GCA_963604635.1. GTDB lineage: Bacteria > Bacteroidota > Bacteroidia > Bacteroidales > UBA932 > Cryptobacteroides. The sequence goes on along the minus strand of CAVCRS010000034.1, from coordinate 12,574 downwards.
TGAGGCCCTGTCCTATTTCATTCTGGGAGTGATTCTGATCTGGATTTACCGCAAGCGTCTGGACAAGACCTATCGCGGGACTTTCTTCGGACTCTTTCTCATCGGCTGCTTCGGTATGCGCTTCCTTATCGAATTCATAAAGGAACCTCAGGTGGATTTCGAGCAGAGTATGGCTCTGGATATGGGTCAGATTCTGTCCATTCCTTTCATCATCGCAGGCGTCTGCCTTCTTATCTACGCATATAAAAAGAAGACCCCTGCGGCCATAGTGCTTCCGCAGGCTCCGCACAAGGAGCCTACCCATTACGCCAAAGCCCTCAAGTGATCCCCCGGGACTCGCAGAAATACATTTCATTGTGTATGAGATCGTTTCTGCGATTCTCAAGTTAAAACATATAGTGTTATGGAGAAAAAGAAATTATTCCTGACCATTGCCGCTGCCATTTGTCTGGCCGGCGGCGCAGCCCTTCAGGCTGCCGAAAATCCGGAGGCCCGTCTGCTCAGATTCCCTGCGACGAACGGCCACGATGTAGTGTTTACCTATGCGGGCGACCTGTTCACCGCACCATTGGCGGGCGGAGAAGCCCGCCGCCTGACATCTCACGTCGGTTATGAGATGTTCGCACGCTATTCGCCTGACGGACAGATGATTGCGTTTACCGGCGAGTATGACGGCAACCGCGAAGTCTATGTCATTCCTGCCTGCGGCGGCGAACCTGTCCGCCTGACTTACACTTCGACGAACGGGCGCGACGACCTCGGAGACCGTATGGGTCCGAACAATATCGTGATGGGCTGGACGCCTGACGGTAAGAGGATTGTCTATCGCAACCGCACGGGCGAGGGATTTCCGGGCAAGCTCTGGACTGTTTCCGTGAACGGTGGTATGCCTGAGGAGATTCCGCTTCCGGAAGGCGGTTTCTGCTCTTATTCTCCTGACGGAAAGAAACTTGCGTATAACCGCGTAATGCGTGAATTCAGAACCTGGAAGTATTATCGCGGCGGTATGGCCGATGAGATCTGGGTTTATGACGGAAAGAAAGTGGAGCCTATCACGAAGTGCGACGCCCAGGACATCTTCCCGATGTGGGTCGGCGATGAGATTTATTTCGCCTCCGACAGGGATATGACGATGAACATTTTCGTATATAACACGAAAACAAAGGCTACTTCCAAAGTCACTGATTTCCAGGACTATGACGTAAAATTCCCCAGCACGGACGGAAAACTTGTGGTATTTGAGAAGGGCGGCTACATCTACAAGCTGGACCCTGCGACGAAGGCTTTCGAGCAGGTTCACATCACTCTCGCTTCCGACCTGGTCTATGCGCGCGCCGAGAGAATGAATGTCGGCAAGATGCGCCGCAATTCCTTCAGCCTCTCGCCTGACGGAAAGAGGATGGCAGTGACAGCACGCGGAGAGCTCTTCGATGTACCTGTAGGAAAGGGCATTACGAGGAACATCACCAAGACTCCGGGTTCGAATGACCGCAGTGCGGACTGGAGTCCTGACGGAAAATACATCGCTTTCATCGGTGACGCCACTGGCGAGACCGAGGTCTATCTCTATGACGCGGCAGAGGGCGGAGAGCCTGTACAGCTGACTTTCAACAATGACACTTACATCCGCGACCTGCAGTGGAGCCCGGACAGCAAGCACATTCTCTACACCGACCGCAAGAACCGGATCGTGGAGATCGACCCTGTCGCCAAGACTTCGAGAGTAGTGCTCCAGTGCCCTGAGCAGGAGTTCAGAGGCGTAGTCTATTCTCCTGACAGCAAGTGGATTGCATACACCCGTCCGGCTTCGAACCAGATGAGCGTGGTATATGTTTACAATATGGCATCCGGCGAGGAATATCCTGTCACCGAGAAGTGGTACAATTCCTCTTCGCCGTCATTCTCGACCGACGGCAAGTACCTGCTGTTCAATTCTGAGCGCGACTTCAACCCAATCTACAGCCGCATCGAGTGGAACTATGCGTACGGCGATATGGGCGGCTCGTATATGACGATGCTCGCAGCCGGCACGCCTTCACCGCTCCTGCCTTCGGACAGCGAGTCCGTTTCTTCCGATGAGAAGGAAGAGGCTCCGGCGCCTGCCGAGAAGCCTGCTTCCAAGTCCAGGAAGGGGGCCGCCACAGCGTCCAATCCCGCCCCGGCATCCGTTACCGTTAAGATTGACCCGGAGGGTCTGGTGGACCGCACAATCAAGCTCCCTATCGAGAGCGCACGCAATTATTTCTGCGACGGAAAGAAGATCTGGTACAACGGCCGCGGAGGCACGAAAGTGTTTGATTTCGAGACCGGTAAGTCTGAGAACTGTTCCGACGGAATGATTATGTACAGGGCCGGAGACAAGAAGGCCATCGCCACTGCCGGCGGCAAATGGACTGCCGTGAACTTCCCTGCCCCGAAGGTCGGAGGCGGAGAGCCTATCGATGTGGACAATATGTTCACTACCGTGGATTATTCCCAGGAGTGGCCGCAGATTTTCGATGAGGTCTGGAGGGCTTTCAGAGACGGTTATTATCTGGAGAATATGCACGGAAGGGACTGGAAGGCCGTAAAGGAGAAATATGCGGTTCTGCTTCCTTATGTGAAGACCCGTCTGGATCTGAACTATGTGATTGGCGAGATGATAAGCGAGCTCGCGAGCGGACACGCCTATGTAAGTCCTGGCGATTATCCTAAGCCGGCGAGGATTCAGATGGGTCTTCTCGGTGCGAAGATGAGCAAGGCTGACGGCGGATTCTACCGTATCGACCATATCTATGAGGGCGCCCCGTATCGTCAGGAGCTTCGTTCCCCTCTTACTGAGCCGGGTATGGATATCGCTGAGGGTGACTACATTACCGCTATCGACGGGCAGTCTCTGAAGGATGTGGACAATGTCTACAAGCTTCTGGTGGGCAAGGCCGGGGCTCTTGTGGAGCTGACGGTGAATAAGAAGGCCGCTGCCGGCGGCCGCAAGGTGGTGGTTAAGCCTATCGCCGACGAGTATCCTCTGGAGCACTACGAGTGGGTTATGAAGAATATGCGCACCGTCGAGGAAAAGTCCGGCGGCAAGGTGGGCTATATCTATATCCCAGATATGGGCCCTGAGGGTCTGAACGAATTCGCCCGCTGGTATTATCCTCAGCTGGACAAGGAGGCTCTCATCATCGATGACCGTGAGAACGGCGGCGGCAACATTTCGCCTATGGTTATCGAAAGGCTCCTTCGCAAGACCTATCGGATGACTATGTCCCGCGGGTCAAGTATGAACGGCACCACCCCTGAGGGCACTCACGACGGCCCTAAGGTATTGCTGATCAACAAGTATTCCGCTTCCGACGGCGATCTGTTCCCGTGGAGTTTCAAGGCCAACAATATCGGTACGGTCATCGGCACCAGGACCTGGGGCGGTATCGTGGGCATCAGCGGTTCGCTGCCTTATATGGACGGAACGGATGTCCGTGTTCCTTTCTTCACGAATTACGATGCCAAGACCGGTCAGTGGATCGTGGAGAATCACGGTGTGGATCCTGACATCCTGCTGGACAATGACCCTATCAAGGAGTACGCCGGTGAGGATGAGCAGCTTGACAAGGCCATCGAGGTGGCTCTCGAGCAGCTCAAGGACTACAAGCCTCTCCCTTCCACCCCGGCCCCACGCACCTTCAAGGACCTCGGTCTTCCGGAGATCAAGTAACATTTGGCGCTCCGGCAAACTTATCGGACCGCAATCCATTTCCCGGCCGGCTTCGCCGTCCAATGCGGTCCGCCAAGTCTGCCGGAGTCGCCAAGAACATATTCTCAAAAAGAGAGGCTGACCCGGTGAAGGTCAGCCTCTTCGTTTTTTTTGCGAAATTGAAAACGGTGTGAAAAAGGGTATCTATTTCACACGGGAGGGCTTTCGGAAGGGCTGCGGTGTGAAAATACTATGGTTTTTCATACGGAATTTAGTACATTTGTGTCAATGACAAAGTCTCGGGAGGTACCGGGGCAAATGATATGAGCTTATGAAAAGAATGAGATTGGCGGCTGTGCTGCTGGTGGCGGCGGGCCTGTCTGTGAATGGGATATCCGCCCGGACGGCGGGAAATTCAGTTTCAGCTGAGCTGGGGAATTCAGTTTCCGCAGAGCCGGAAAGGAATCTGTCGGTCTCTGATGAAGCGGAAGACGCGAAGGCTTTCGCGGCGGCGGACTGGGGCTGGACGGATCTCGGGAAAGGCGCTCAGGCGGGATATGCGCAGCTGCGTCTTTTCGATTCGCAGCAGAGCATCAGCGTGGTGCGCTACCGCGCCTCGAAATTCAGGACTTACATCGCCAACGATCCGGGGAAGGATGCCGCAGCGACATCAGTAATCGCCCAGAGATACGGAGCACTCATAGCCATAAACGGCTCGTATTTCGACGGAGGGCACAACCCTGTGACCTACGTCAAGGATGACGGCGTGCAGGAGGGCAGAATCCAGGGCTCTTCAGTGCGCCTCTGCGTGGACGGGCTTGTGGGCATCAGAAGAGGCCGCAAACTCGTGATAGCTCTCAGCGACACCCTTTCCTACGAAAAGGCATCCAGAGGCTGCAAAGAGGTGATGGCAGCAGGAAATGTCCTGCTGCAGGACGGCGTGAGCCAGGTGGCGGGAGGTACCTGGACCAAATCCTTCCAGCTGAAGCGTCATCCGCGTTCCGTGATGGGAACCACTTCTGACGGCTGGGTATATATGATCGTGATAGACGGGCGTTTCCCTGAGGCTGCCGGAGCCACTATGGAAGAGGCTGCGAAAATCGCCCTTATGTTCGGTCTGAAAGATGCCATAAATCTGGACGGCGGCGGCTCCAGCACCCTCTGGACCGCATCTCTGGGCGTTCTGAACCATCCGAGCGACAACCGCAAATTCGATCACGAAGGCCAGCGCAAAGTTCCTAATATAATATACGTGAAATAAGGATAACCCACTACTCTTCCATAAACAGCTCGGAGTTCACGTATTGGAGCTCCTGCTCGACGAAAGTGTAGCCTTTCGTGCCGGGCTTCGCGACTTTCAGATAGCGCTCGAACCAGTCCTTCGCCTGTCTGTAATCCTTCTTCCGCTCATAGCAGTAGCCTATCGTCGAGAGGGCGGCAATATAGGAAGGATTATAGCGGTAGGTTTCCTTGTAATGCTCGATGGCATTGTCCAGATCCTCCATCCTGTAATACTCCAGGGCATATTTCTGATGAATCAGCGCCATCAGCGCCGGATTCGGCTGCGTCATCGCATAGGCCTTGTCCAGCCACGGGAAAACACGCTTCACCGGATTCGCATAGAAGTCCGAATACATCGCCGCTATCGAATAGGCCAGATTCACGTCGCTCGAATCGATCTGCCACGCCGCAAGCAGCTCGCTCTCAGCCTTGCCCACATCTTTGGTCTTCCAGTAGCTCTGCCCCAGATAGAAATGCACCGGGTAGCTGTCATTCCCGACCTCCGTCTGCCGCTCGAACACCTCGATCGCCCCCTTGTAATCCTCTTTGGAATAAAGCGCCAGACCCTTCACCGGCGCCACCGTCATATTGTCCGGCGATAGCGCGAGAAACGCGTCCGCCATACCGAGAGCTCCGTCATAATCCTTGCGCTCGAGCAGAATCTTCGAAGCCTTGCTCACGGCATTCTCACTTAAAGGCTTGACAGCCAATGTCAGATTATAATACACCAGAGCCGAGTCCGGCTGGAGCATCTGATTGAACGAGTCTCCGACGAGTTCCGCTATGGCAGGAATCGTGTCGCGCTGCAGGATTTCCTTGCCCGCCAGGGCGCTCTGGTCGAACGCCTTCATGCGGTAGGCGGTCTGCATCCGGCGGACCTTGTAGAGAAGATTGTCCGGCGCGAAGCTCGAAAGCAGCATATACGTTCCCGCAGCTGTCTGATAGTCACCGCTCTGGAAATGGCAGTCCGCGAGTTCGGAGAGCACCTCCTCGTCGAGGCGCCCGGGCGTGACGAACTGCGACAGAGTCTCGATCGCCGCGTCCGTCTTGTAGATGCTCTTAAGGTACCGCGCCTGCCGGAGCGCCGCAGCACGGAGCTCGACGGAATCAGCAGGAGCCTCAGTCTCAGGCGTCTGGGCCCCGACTGCCTGCGCTGCGAAACACAGCGCAACAATTGATGCTGTACAAATCTTCCAATTCATATGCCAGTAATTTTGCTCTGCGCTCACTTCGACAGACTCTGTGACCGCTATTGTATGCTGTCCACCGCCTCCAGATTCTCCGCAGGCTCCTCAGGGCTCTTGCCCAGAACGTAGTCCAGCAGAGCATTGAAATTCTTGTCCATCTTCTGGGCAAGTTCCTTGTCACCCGCCCTTGTCAGAGCGTCCTGCAGGTAGTAGATATAGTTCCCCGTAAGCTCGAAGTCGGATTTGGCGTACTCATAGAACTCCAGATAGAATCCGGCCGTCTCGATCAGGCCGTTGAACATCTCCAGCGCCAGCGCGCGGGCCTTGTCCACCTCCCCGAGCACATAGTAGTCGGAAATCATCTCGATTACCGAGAAATCATTCGACGAGAATCCCAGAACGATGCTCTCCAGCGGATAGTTCTCGCTCTTTATGAGCTCCTGGCACTTGTCCAGCATCTCCTTTGCCCTGTCCTTCTGCCCCGCATCGATGAACGAATTCGCCGCAGTCACGAAGAGATTGCGCAACGGGAACACTCCCAGATGCGTGTAGAGGTTCTGATAATCCACGAAATAGTCCGTGCGCGAGAGAGCGTCCCAGTGGAACTTCTCAGTCATAAGCTCATACAGATGGTCGGTATCCACAAGGCCAGCCTCTCCCGTCTGAATCTTGTTCTTGAACGGAATCAGCTTCGACGAATAGCCCTCATACATCAGATAATCCTTGATGCCTATGTTGAGGTCCCCGCCCTGGTTCAGCATATTGATAGGGCGGTCCCACTGGTAGTTCGAGAGCAGGTCGAGCATAAAGAGCTCAGGCTTCGAGAGATAGTCCTTGCCCTCAGGGATCTCGATGATCATCTCGTCCGGAATCATATCCGCGAACTTCTCCGGCACGATGCCGTATTTGAGGGCGTTCTCCTTATTCACCGGAATGCTGATCTTGCGCGAAATGATGTAGTCCACCTTGCGGCCGCTCGTCAGCGCGAGCTTCACTTCCGGATGACGGAACACTTCCATCACGGCGGAAATCGGCATCACCTGCCCGCGGGTGTCATAGATATAGACGAACTCGTTCGTGCCGTAGAGGTACTGGCTCTGTCCGATGCTCAGCGGCAGCGGCTTGGATTCGTTGCAGGCCCATTTCATCTGGTCGATGTACCAGTCGGTACCCAGCAGCGAAGTGTTGCAGATGCGCACGTCCGTCCTCACGCCTTCGACCTCCTGCGCGTACCAGAGAGGGAAAGTATCATTGTCGCCGTGCGTGATGAGGATGCCCTGCTCGCCCACGGAGTTCAGATAGTTCGAGGCCATCTCCACCGAAGTGCGGCGGTTGCTGCGGTCGTGGTCGTCCCAGTTCTCCTCCGCCATCAGCGCAGGGACACAGAGGCACGCGACGGTGCACGTCGCGGCCAATGCGGTGCTGTGTCTGTGTGACTTAGCCACTTCGCAGATCCAGCTCCAGAGCCCGGCCACGGCCAGGCCAATCCAGATACAGAAGGCGTAGAAGGATCCCGCATAGGCATAGTCCCTCTCGCGGACCTGGCTCGGGGTCTGGTTCAGATAGACCACGATGGCGAGTCCGGTCATAAAGAAGATGAGGAACACCAGCCAGGCTCCTCTCTTGTCCTTGTCGAACTGGAAGAACAGTCCCAGAAGGCCCAGAAGCAGAGGCAGCATATAGTAATGGTTCTTGCCCTTGTTTCCGGACAGAATTTCAGGGGCGCGGGACTGGTCTCCGAGACGGAAGTCATCCAGAGGCTTTATTCCGCTCTCCCAGTTTCCGTAGAAGAGATTGCCCGGATTCGGGCTGTGGATTTCATTCTGGCGGCCGGCGAAATTCCACATAAAATATCTCCAGTACATCCAGTTCACCTGATAGTCGAAGAAATAGTGGAGGTTCGCCCCCATCGTCGGCTTGCGGTACTGGGCCCCGGCCACTTTCTTGCCCTTGCCCTGGGTGTAGTAGTTGTAGAACTCCACATATTTGCCCGCAGGGTCCATATACCACATTCTCGGGAAGAGCATCTTGCCCGCGGCATCGTATTTCGCGGCCACAGGGCCGTCGGCGTGGACATATTTTCCGTTCAGCGGAGTCCAGTATTTAGGGATTTCCGTATCGTAAGGGGCGTCGAAATACTGGCCGTAAAGTATAGGAGTGGAGCCGTACTGCTCGCGGGAGAGGTATCTCACGAGGGTGAAGGCGTTGTCCGGCTGATACTCGTTCGTCGGGGTCTTCGCGCAGGAGCGGATGATGTCTATGCTGAAGATGGAGAAGCCCACGATAATCGTAGTGAGGCACAGGATGGCGGTGTTCCAGAACACTTTGCCCTTCTTCATTGTCAGGAAGGCTCCCCAGAAGCAGAGGGCGAAGATGGCCACCATAAAGAAGGCCGCGCCGGTGTTGTACGGCAGACCGAGCACGTTCACGAAGAAGAGGTCGGTGTAGGCCGCGAACTTAGGCAGCAGAGGTATGATCACGAAGAGGATGAGGGCCAGAATCACCACCGAAATCACGCAGATCTTAAGGAATTCCTTGAATGTGAACTTCCCGTTCTCCCTCTTGCGGTAATAGAACATGAACACGAGGGCCGGGATGGTCAGCAGGTTCAGAAGGTGCACTCCGATGGAGAGTCCCATCAGGAAGGAAATCAGTATGATCCAGCGGTTCGAGTGCGGCTCGTCGGCCTGCTCGTACCATTTGGTCATAGCCCAGATGACAAGGGCGGTAAAGAGCGAGGACATCGCATAGACCTCTCCCTCCACGGCTGAGAACCAGAATGTGTCGGAGAAGCAGTATGCGAGGGCTCCCACCGCGCCGCTGCCGAATATGGCTATGGCGCTGCCGGTCGCGAAGGTTCCATCCTCACGCTTCGGGACCAGCCTCTTCACGAAGAATACGATGGTCAGATACAGCAGGAAGATGGTAGCCGCTGAGCAGAGGGCGCTCATTATGTTCACCATCACGGCCGCGTGGGAGGCGTCGCCGAACATAGTGAAGAATCTTGCAATCAGCTGGAATACAGGGTTTCCAGGCGGGTGGCCCACTTCCAGTTTATAGGATGATGCGATGAATTCGCCGCAGTCCCAGAAAGAGGCCGTCGGCTCGATGGTGGAAAGGTAGGTCACAGCCGATACGATGAAAACGGCGAGGGCTGTCAGACGGTTCCACAGTTTATATTTCTTTTCGTTCATAATCTGTCACGCAGTAAAACTTACAAATATACAAAGGAATTACTTATATTTGCAAAAACACTGCCCGCGATATGGCCGATAATGACTGGAAGAAAAGGCTCGGAGTCGTGTATTCCACGAACCCGGATTTTACATACGAAGAAGACGCTGCGCAGCAGCCGCAAACGCCCGCTCCCGACAAGCAGCGCCTCATAGTGACTATTGACCGCAGCCACCGTGCCGGAAAGCAGGTGACTCTGGTAAAGGGGTTTGTGGGCACGGACGAGGACCTCTCTTCGCTGGGCAAGAGCCTGAAGCAGCGCTGCGGCGTGGGCGGGACCGCCAAGGACGGGGAGATCACCCTCCAGGGGGACCTGCGCGACAAGGTCTGCGCCCTGCTCACGGAAATGGGTTACAAGGCCAGACGGGGGAACTGACCGGCCTCCCGGCCAATTCGGGATTGGACGGCTGCGCCGGACTCGCGCAGTCGAAGCTCCCAAGGAGCGGCAGCGACGCAAGGGGTCCGGGGAGTACGCTCCCCGGTGAATTATCGGACGGCTGCGCCGGCCGCAGAAAATTAACGTATGAACTGTCACATACTCCAGATAGTGCCTCCTGCGCAGGAGGCTTTCGAAAGCGGGAGACTTCTTCTGCCTCAGGACGTTATGCCTGAAGCCGGAGCGCCCGTGGTCTGGAGCGACTCTCTCGTGAACTCGACGCTGGTCGTGATTTTCGCGCTGCTGGTGCTGCTGAATATGCGCACCTTCATCCACATCATTCCGCAGCTTCTGCCGACCCTGACCCGCTGGAAAGTCTGTCTGAGTCTGGACCACAATATCCACCTCTGCCGCGAACGCAGCTACGCGGCGCTCATCCTCTTCGTGCCTTTCTGCCTGCTGGCGGACCGCTACGGACTGGTTCACCCTTCGGTCATCGAAACTCTGCCCGTCGGCTGGCAGGTTCCGGCCGTGACGGGATTTTTCCTCATTTATCTGCTTGTGCGCAGGTTCTGCCATTCGCTCTGCGCGCTCAGGGGCCGCCGGCCGGAAACTTTTCTCGCGGCGTACCGCAGCAGCTACGGCTATTTCGTGCTTATGCTCCTTCTGCTCCTGGTTTCCGTGGGCATCTGCCACGTGCTGGGGTGTAACGAATTGGTGTTCAACCGGGTTCTCCTCATCGAAATCCTTCTCTGCTACCTCCTGTCCGTCGTGCGGAAAGGACAAATTTTAAGATCATTTTGCAATCCATTTCTGACATTTTTGTATCTTTGCGGCCTTGAATTGATTCCGACCGGAATGTTGACAGCAGCAGTGTTGCTTCTGTAGCGTTCCATTGGCATTTTTAAATGAATTATGGCTATCGAAAAGATATTGATCTCACAGCAGGCCTCTCTCAAGAACCAGGCTTATGACGCGTTGAGCGAGAAGTACGGCGTGGACATCGAATTCCGACAGTTCTTCAAGGTGGAGCCGCTCACATCGCGAGAGTTCCGCGCCCAGCGTATCAATCTGCTGGACTACACTGCGGTAGTGTTCTCCTCCCGTCACGCAATAGATGCTTATTTCGCTCTGAGCGAGGAGCTCAGAACCAAGATCCCTGAGACGATGAAGTATTTCTGCACCACCGAACTGGTGGCGATGTATCTGCAGAAGCACATCGTGTATCGCAAGCGCAAGATTTTCTTCGGTAACGGGACTCCGGAATCCGTGGTCGCACTTATCGGTCCCAAGCACAAGGGGGAGAAGTTCCTCATCGCGACATCCGAGTCTGCGAACAGCGATCCGGTCACGAGCCTTTTCGACGCCGCCGGCATCGAGTACAAGACCGCCGCGTTCATAAAGAGCGTTTCCCAGGATCTGTCGGATCTGAAACTCTCTGACTACAACGCAGTCGTGTTCTACAATCCGGCCGATGTAAAGTCTCTTTTCGAGAACTTCCCTGATTTCAAGCAGAATTCCCTCAAATTCATATCATACGGCAAGAGCATAGTCAAGGCTATGGAGGATGCCGGTCTGGAGATCGCCATCAAGGCTCCGTCACCTGACTGTCTTTCAGTGGCCAAGGCCATCGAACTGTATCTGGAGGGGAGACAATAGTATTTACGGCATCCGCTTTTGCCGGGCTTACCTCGCGCCGATGCAAGGCTGTGCGCCGGGGCGGAGGCCCAGTTTATGAGCGGAGGCATAAATTCATAGCGCTTGGCCAATACTCTCACAAAGTCCGAGAGGCTGTCCGGCAAGACGGCCGTCTCTGCCCTTATCCACAAGGGCAGGTGGGGAGTGTGCGAGCCGCTGCGCTACTGTTTTCTCGCCGGTAACGGCCTGGGATTCAACCGCATAATTGTCTCCGTCCCGAAGAAGTTCTTCAAGCGCGCGGTGAAGCGCAATCTGCTGAAGCGCCGCCTTCGCGAGGCGTACCGCACCCAGAAGGCACTGCTGCCGTCCTCCGCGGGCGCGGATCTGCTGCTGAGCTACTCCAGCGCCGAGATTCTCTCCTCCGACACTCTGCGCGAGCGCGTCGCCGCCGTACTGCGTCAAGTTGCCGCCCGCTCGGCCGCTGCGTCTTCCGTGTCCCCGGCCGCTGCCGCGTCCAATCCTGCTCCCGCCTCCGAACTTTCTTTCTCCGGCCGCGCCGACGCGGCCAATGATGTTCCTGCCAATGGAAAAGAATAGCCATACCGCATCCGGGACTCCTGTTTCTTCCACCGGTTCCTCCACAGCCGCGAAGCGGTCAGGGAAGTTCAAGGCCGCGCTGAAGAAGATCATCGTAGCCCCGTTCATCTTCCTCATCCGCTTCTACCAGATCTGCATCTCGCCCCTGAAGCCGCCCACCTGCCGCTTCACCCCGACCTGCTCCCAATACGCCCTCGAGGCCTTCCGCAAATACGGCCCCCTGAAAGGCTTCTGGCTGACCCTGCGCCGCCTTCTCCGCTGCCACCCCTGGGGCGGCTCCGGCTACGACCCCGTCCCGTAGGCGGCTTCGGTCGGAGCGACCCCGATTATGCCCCGTCCCGTAAACGGCTTCGGGTTCCGTGTGAAAACCCCCGGTCTTTTCACACCGCAGCCCTTCTGAAAGCCCTCCCGTGTGAAAAAGGTACCCTTTTTCACACCGAAAGCGGTTGCTGAGCCTGTCGAAGTGCCACAGTTATATAGAAAAAGGATGACCCCCGCAAAGGAGCCATCCTTATTCATATCTATGTGAGGATTCTTACTCTCTGATAGCTGCGATGCCAGGGAGATCCTTGCCCTCGATAGCCTCGA
>CAVCRS010000033.1:0-13468 GCA_963604635.1 Faecalibacillus sp. | reverse complement strand
CGGCCTGTCACGCCGAAGGTCGCGAGTTCGAGTCTCGTCCGCACCGCAGAGCCCTCAGGGGCTTAATGATGAAGAGGATTGCTGAAATTCAGCAGTCCTCTTTTTCATTTAATCCGATGGGGGATGCTTTTCCCCGGACACCCTCCGGTCGCTTCGCTCCGGAATTACCGGTTATTTTCGAAGAGTACAGGACTGAGGTGGCGGAAGGAACGGAAACATTCAATACAACTGATATATGACAAAAAGAATTTTAGCGGCGGCTGTTGCCGTCCTGACGCTGTTCCTTGCAGGATCCTGCGCCAAGTACAATTACGAGACAGTCAAGGGAGATCCGATGGGCACGAAGATCTACACCCTCGACAACGGTCTGAAGGTCTATATGTCCGTGAACAGGGAGACCCCGAGAATCCAGACCTACATCGCCGTCAAGGTCGGAAGCAAGAACGACCCGAAAGAAACCACAGGACTCGCCCACTACCTTGAGCACCTGATGTTCAAGGGCAGCGAAAATTTCGGCACCTCCGACTATGAGGCGGAGAAGCCGCTTCTGGATTCCATCAAGGCCCTCTTCGAGGTCTACAGGACCAAGACCGACCCGCAGGAGCGCAAGGCCATCTACCGCCGTATCGACTCGATCAGTTACGAGGCATCCAAAATCGCCATACCCAATGAATATGACAAGCTGATGTCCATCATCGGAGCTGACGGGACCAACGCGTTCACATCGAACGATATGACCGTCTATCAGGAGGACATTCCGTCCAATGAGATAGACAATTGGGCGAAAATCGAAGCCGACAGGTTCATCCATCCTGTCATCCGAGGATTCCACACCGAACTTGAGGCGGTTTACGAGGAGAAGAATATGAGCCTTACGGAAGACCAGGAGAAAGCTATGGAAGCTCTCGATTCCGTACTTTTCGCCCACCATCCATACGGCCTTCAGACCACCCTCGGCACGCAGGAGCATCTGAAGAACCCTTCCATCGTAAATATCGAAAACTACCGGTCCAACTTCTATGTTCCGAACAACATAGCCATCTGCGTCTCCGGAGACTTCGACCCTGACACTTTCATCGCCACCATTGAAAAGTACTTCGGTCAGTGGAAACCGAACGATGATATCAAATACCTTGAGTATGAGCCGGAGCAGCCTATAGCACAGCCTGTAGAGAAGAGTGTCTATGGCCTCGACGCTGAGTTCGTGATGATGGGATGGAGAGTTCCCGGAGCAAATGACTTCCTCAAGAGCGAAGTCGGCGACATCGTCGGCAGCATCGTCTATAACGGCAAGGCAGGCCTTGCCGACCTGAACCTCATCCAGGCCCAGAAAGTCAACGGCTTCTACGCCTTCAACTACTCCCGTCCTGACTACGGCGAGTTTATGATGGTAGGCTATCCTCGTGAGGGACAGAGCCTTGAGCAGGTACGCGACCTTATGCTCGAGCAGATTGCCCAGCTGCGTTCCGGCGATTTCGACGAAAGCCTCATCCAGTCCACGGTGAACAATCTCAAGCTCTCGGAAATGCGCCAGCTTGAAAACAACGGCAGCCGTGCGATGAGCTTTGTCAACTCGTTCATCAACGGGCACGAATGGAAAGACGATGTCCGGCAGATAGAGAGACTTGAGAAAGTCACCAAACAGCAGGTTGTGGACTGGGCCGACGAATATCTCGGCGCTGACAGCCACGTAACCGTTTACAAACGCATCGGCGAAGACAGGAACATCGAGAAAATCGCCGCTCCCGCCATCACTCCGATCGAAACGAACCGCGACAAACAGAGCGAATTCCTGACCGAAATCCAGAACAACCCGGCCTCCCCTATCGAGCCGGTGTTCGTGGACTTTGACAAGGAGATGTCAAAGGCGGAGCTCGGCAAAGGCATTGAGCTTCTCTACAAGCAGAACAATCTCAATGACATAAGCACTCTGACCTATACCTTCAACCGCGGAAGCCAGGATGACCCTCGCCTTGACCTCGCGTTCGACTACCTCAGCTATCTCGGCACTCCGACCAGATCCGCCGAGCAGATTAACAAGGAACTGTATGCTCTCGCCTGCTCTCAGAACCTCAGAAGCGGAACTACCCGCACCTATGTTTCCGTTTCCGGTCTGGACGAGAATCTCGGCAAGGCGATGGATATCGTAGAGGACCTGATCTTCAATGCCCAGCCTGACCAGAACATTCTGGATGCGCTCAAGTCTGACATCCTCAAGAGCCGCGCTGACAACAAACTGAGCCAGAGCGCCTGCTTCGGGGCACTCCAGAGATACATTTACTATGGTCCGGAGTACATCCGCAAGACTACGCTTACAGACGCCCAGGTACTCGGCATCACTTCCGAAGAACTGCTCCAGACCGTAAGGGATCTTTACGGCAAGGGCCACGAAGTCCTTTACTACGGGCCGTCCGACATTCAGACCGTCAAGGGACTGATCGCGGAGCACCACACGGCAGGCGAGAATCCTGAGCCGCTTGAAATCTCCTTCCCTGAAGTCAGAAAAGTGACCGCGAGCGAGGTGTTCATCGCGCCTTATGACGCAAACCAGTTCTACTACCAGCAGTACTCTGACAGAGGCGAAAAGTTCGATGTGGCGAATGACCCGTCAGTTCTGCTCTACAACACCTACTTCGGCAGCGGAATGAACGCAATCGTATTCCAGGAGATGCGCGAGGCCAGAGGTCTGGCATATTCAGCCTCGGCACGTCTAAGCGATCTCGGCTACAAGGACAGCGACTACATCTTCACGGCATTCATCGCTTCGCAGAATGACAAGGTCAAGGAAGCGGTAGAGGCCTTCGACAGCATCATCAATGATATGCCTGAATCCGAGAAAGCTTTCGAAGTCGCCAAGACAGCCCTTCTGACCAGCATCCGCACGGACAGGACCACAGGTTTCAATGTCCTCAACCAGTATCTCAACCTCAGGGACTACGGCCTCAGCGAAGACCGCTCGAAGGCAGTGTTCGAGAAAGTCCAGGGAATGACGCTTGAGGATGTCAAGGCCTTCCAGCAGAAATGGATCAAGGGCCGTCAGTACATCTACGGTTTCCTCGGCAAAAAGGAAGGGATGGATATGAACTTCATCAAGTCGTTAGGAGAAGTGAAGGTCCTCACCCTTGAAGAAATCTTCGGCTACTAGCCGATGCCGCCATTCGGTTAAAAAAACGCCGAAATTTCAACCAAACCAAATCATCTGACAGTTTGGTAAAAAAAAGCCCCGATATTTCAACCAAACCAAATCATCTGACAGTTTGGTAAAAAAAAGCCCCGATATTTCAACCAAACCAGGTCATCTGACCGTTCGGTAAAAATAAGCCCCGGATTTTCAACGGAATCCGGGGCTTATAGTTATCTGACCATTCGGGTGTAGTGATGCCCGAAGAAGAGGATGTCGCGCACGGGGCGAAAGCCAAGCTGCGAGTAGTAATGATGCAGGCGGGGTCTGTCCACATCCACGATCAGGCCGGTACGGCTGAAGCCCAGTGCCTGCCCGCAGCGGATGCCGTCCAGAAGCAGGATGTGGCCCAGTTTCTCCGTGGAGCCTTCATAATCGAACAGCATCCCGCGAAAGTCAGGATGCACGGCGAGACTGTCCAGATAGTACTCCCCCGCCTCACACTCCGGCTCGGCATCGGAAAATGTCCCTGCGGGCGCTTCGACAAGTTCAGCGACCGCAGTCTGTTCTCCCGGAGCGTCTAAGGAGCGTAGCGACCTGGGGGGTCTGGGGGATACGTCCCCCAGTAATGGAGCGGAGCGGTGCGAAGCACCGTCCAGCAGACTCCAGGTATAGCCGCGCAGCTCCGCGTTCTCCTCGCCCGGGTAGGAAACCAGCGCGCCGGCGCTTCTGCCGTCCACGGTCGCGATGCGCGTCCTCCTATATGAATACAATGTATCCTCCCGGGCGCAGATGGCCGTGAAAGCCTCCACGGCGACGGACATCGGGATGACCCCGCCGCTTAGCTCTATCGGCTGATTCTGAGTATTTTCATCGAAGGCCGCGTAGCCCACTCCGGACAGCACTGTCCGCGCTATGAATTCAGCGTCCGAAAGCTGAGCGTCACGTATTATAAAATCCATATTGTAAAGTCTTTAACCGCAAATCCCTTCCGGTGAAGGAAGGGATTGCCATAAATGTATGAAGATTCCCTTTAAGTCAGAGCGAAAAGCACCATCAGCTGTGCGACCAGCACGCGGAGGAACATCGAGAGCGGATATACTGTCGCGTAATTAAGTGACGTATAATCCGTTCCATAAGATCCCTGCGCGAATGCGAGCACAGGAGGGTTTGTCGTGCTGCCGGAAATCAGACCGCAGATCTGGTAGAAATTCAGCTTGAACACCAGACGTCCGACCACGCCGACGATAATCAGAGGTATGAGCGTGATGAGGGCTCCGTAGAGGATCCACCAGAAACCGCCTGCCATCAGCGAGCTCACGAAGGTCTCGCCCGCACCGAAGCCTACCGCCGCAAGGAAGAACGAGATGCCGATCTCGCGGAGCATCATATTGGCACTGAAGGTCGTGTAAGTGGTTATCTTCCACTTCGGGCCGAAATGGCTGAGCAGAATCGCCACGATGAGCGGACCTGCGGCCATACCGAGCTTTATGGGCTGAGGGATGTCAGGGAAGCGGATAGGCACGGATCCGAGGATGATACCGAGGGCGATTCCCGCGAAGATAGGCACCAGATTGGGATGGGTGAGGCTTGAAGGCTTGTTGCCGATAATCTTGGCCACATCACCCATACTGGACTTCGGTCCGACGAGTTTCAGAGAGTCTCCCACCTGAAGAATCAGGTCCGGACGGGCCACCAGGTCGAGTCCTGAGCGGACAACCCTGGATACGGAAACTCCATATTTCTCACGGAGTTTCAAGTCCTTGATCCTCTTGCCTGTAACCTCGGAACGCGTTATGACCATCTTCTGCGTGGACAGCTCGCTCTGCATATTGAGCCAGTCGTCATAATGCATAGGTATCTCGTCTCCGAAGATGATGCGGATTCTGTCCACATCCTTCTGGGAGGTGACTATCAGGAGCTTGTCTCCTTTCTGAAGCACTGTATCGCCTGTAGGGATGCTTACGACGCCGTCCCTGAGCATTCTGGAGACCACGATGGAGATGTTCTCACCCGCAAGCACGTGCGAAAGCGTGCGGCCGAAAACCGCCGGATTGGCCACCTCGCAGTGCATTCTGCGGGCGGCATCGGCAGTTTCGGAAGACTCCGAATCGAGCTGGGCCTGCTCCTTCTCGAGATCCACCTTGAAGACAGCCTTGAAGATGATGAGCAGGAAGAGCACTCCGATCACACCTATAGGATATGCGACGGCGTAGGCAGAAGCCAGCTTCGAGCTCTCAGCGGCCGCAGCGGCAGGGTCAGCACCCTTCGCCATCATCACGTCGGAAAGAGTCTGCTGGGCTGCGCCCAATCCCGGGGTGTTGGTCACGGCTCCCGACATTACGCCCACCATCGTCTTGAGATCCTCTCCGGAGATGACGGAAATCAGGACTGCCGTAAGGGCTGCCAGAAGTATTATGGCCACCGCAAGGAGGTTCAGCTTCACGCCTCCTTTCTTGAAGGAGCTGAAGAAGCCGGGACCCACCTGCATACCGATGGAGAATACGAACAG
Organism: Faecalibacillus sp.; assembly: GCA_963604635.1. Lineage (GTDB taxonomy): Bacteria > Bacteroidota > Bacteroidia > Bacteroidales > UBA932 > Cryptobacteroides. The sequence continues at coordinate 7,835 of CAVCRS010000033.1, read as the reverse complement.
AATCAGTCCGAAGTCTTTCATGAAAGATGTCACGTCAGCGTCCGGACGGAAGCCGAAATGGCTGACAAGAATACCCACGAACAGTATCCAGGTAGTTCCGATCGATATTCCCTTTATCTTGAACTTCGCCAGCCACAGCCCGGAGGCTATGACCAGCGAGAAGAGAAGTATAGAATACGCGACACCGCTTACCATACGAACTTGAATGCTATGTCGACAGGGATATTTTCGGTTCTGAGATACATAAAGGCCTCGTCGAGGTCGCTGCCGACTGTGGAGTATTCGTTCACAAATTTCTCGGCTTCCGCGTAGGAGCCATTGGCCTGAAGGGCCACAATCTTCTCCGACAGAGCATTGACCGCTGCCTTTGCAGCGTCGTAGTCAATGTAGTAGCGGTTGTCCGGGTGCTGCTGGAACGCGCCGTTTGCGAGCAGGTAGTTGTAGCAGATGAGCGCGGCGCGGCCGGAAACCTCGTTTCCGAAGCGGGCGCAGCGGATGGAACTGGCCACGAAGCTTGCGACGGCGTCCTCAGGGGTCACGATGCCCTTGGTCTGGTAGTTTCCGATGGCCTGGACTGCGAGATTCACGCCCATTGCATCTGCCTTTGCATCCTCGATGACTGCAGAAAGATTGCCCAGCGCCTCATCGATGCTGCCGCCTTCGGAAGTCTGCTTCACACCGAGAGAGTGTGAAAGCTCGCGGAACGCGGTGATCCAGAAGAAGGCCTCGTCAGTGACGTGCACCTTGTCCTCATCGCTAAGAAGAAGGCCTGCCAGAGGCTTCACGATGGCGTTGAACTTGGCCATTATCACATTCTGCATCAGGATGGTACGTGTACCTTTGGTCTCCTGGACGGTCGGGTCGAAAGGCAGGTTGATCGCGATGTCCTTGATGCCGGCGTCGGCTGCGCCCGCGTAGTAGAGAGCGTCGCAGACAAGGATGTCATTCTTTACTGTACTCTCCGCAGCCTCGGTGTCGGCGATTCTGGAGCTGAAATCTGCGAGAGCCGCGCTGCGGTCGATGTCCTTGAGGACTACATATGCGTCATAGGAGCGCTTGATGCCGTAGAGATTGTCGTCTTTCGCCTCGCTCGGACCGAGAACCAGATCCATCTTGCTGTCCATATCGAGCCACTTGCAGTCGCTCTCGTAGTAATTGTCAGTGCTGAGGGCGTCAGCCTTGGCGAGAAGATAATCCTTTACGCCCGGCACGATGGTGATGTCGGCCGCTGCGCGCAGGTAGTTGCAGATCCTGTCGATGTTCTCCCTGTATGCGTCGTGATACCACACGCACTTCAAGGAACCGTCTTCGGCTCTGCGGATAACTGTATAAGGACTGTTTTTGAGCGGATCGTCGAATGCATCAAACTCCTCTGCGGTCATATCTTCAGGATAGAAGCAGAGCCCGGCCGGCCTGTCGCCGTAGCCTTCGATGAAGGCCTTTCCGGTCATTCTGTCCCACGGACCGTAATTTATCATAGCATACTGCTTAACAGAAGCATCCCCGAGTGAATCGAGGGCCGCCTTGTCGCTGAAGGCCTGCTGCCAATAGATATTGCCTGCCTCGATGGCTGCAAAACGATAGAGATTAAGGACCTCGCGGCCGTTGTCACTGATACCCTGAAGAAGAGGGGTATCCTCCTTTCCGATTTCCACAGTCGCATACTCACCAAGCATAGACTGTACAGGCTCCTTTGGGGAATTGCCGCAGGAAACGGCAAGACCGAGAGCCAAAGCAAATATCAAATACTTTTTCATAGAACGGATGATTGAAATCCGTCGCAAAGATATGTCTTTTTGTCTTGAAAAAGAAAAAGTCGGAACACTAAATCGTTTAGTGTGAATCGCCCGCAGAAAGGCCTGGGCGCGGGATTTCCTATTGTTTCCTGTGTCCGCAGACCACGTTCAGCTGATGACCTGTCGCCTCGAGGGCCAGAGGAAGATTTCCCACTATTTCACCGTCCATTTCGATGATGTCCGCCGAGCGCGCATCGAGAGGCGCCACGTGGATTTCTGCGGCGCGGGAATAGATGATTCTGGAAGAGCTGCTGGTGGTGCCGTCGAACACCCTGCGGACTTCCCTCATTATGGTGAATACGGATACCACCGGAACCACCATAATGTCTATCATTCCGTCATCGATGACTGCATCGCAGGTCTGCTTCATTCCGCCGCCGCTGTAGCGGCCGTTTCCAAAGGCGATGGAGTAGCACGGACCGCTGTAAAGGGTCTTCCCGTCGCAGATCACCTCGGCCCGGAACTTCTTGAGATTCAATATCGTATGAAACAGGGCATTCACATAGATACGGGCGCTGCGGTGGCCTGCCTCTTTCTGGGTGTTCACCCTTGCGCACACGTGCGAATCGAAGCCCACGCCTCCGATGTTCGCCATATGGCAGACCTTGTCGCCGGAGGCGGTCACCCGGATGACGTCCTGTCGCGTGAAAGACTCCTGCGCGAGCAGTTCCACCACTTTCTCAGTATCGTGAGGCACGCCGAGAGACTTGATCCAGTCATTTCCGGAGCCGATAGGAATCACGCCGAGCGTGAACTCCTCGCTCGGGACGCCGTTTTCGTCGCACCAGCGCATCATTCCCGAGAGCGTCTCGTGCACGGAGCCGTCTCCGCCCACGGCGAGAAAGCGCCGGTATCCATTTCCTGCGGCCTTCCAGGCCAATTCTTCAGCGTGATATTTGTGGTCGGTGAATACCGAAACGTAAGGAACAGAGTGCTGTGCAAGCTTTTTTTCGGCGACCTCCCACTCGTGGATAGTCTTGCCCGAACCCGCGTGCGGGTTCACGATTATGTACCAGGTGGTGTTGCTGATGCCCATATAACTGTACTCAGGCCCCGCAGTCCCGGGAGCCGCCGTTTAAACTTCAGTTCTTCCTGAAAAGGAACTTACAGCCTGCAAAGATAGAAATTCTTTTCAAACTTCAATATCTTTTCCGCCATGCCTCTGACGGCCTCCGGCCAATGCCGTGACGGGAGTTTGTCATAAGGTCTGTGCAAAATCAGTAAAAAATGGAATAATTTTCGTAGCTTTGCATTTCATACCAAATTACTATTTATGGGAAAAATTATAGCAATAGCAAACCAGAAAGGTGGAGTGGGGAAAACCACTACTGCCATCAATTTGGCTGCGTCCCTCGCGGTACTCGAAAAGAAAGTCCTCATCGTAGATGCTGATCCACAGGCGAATACGACTTCCGGGTTGAACTTTTCCCCTGACAATGACGAAAAGAGAACCCTCTATGAGGTCATGATCGGCGCCCTTCCTGTGGAGGACGCCCTCATCCAGACGGAAATCGACAACCTTCATATGATTCCGTCCCATATCAACCTGGTAGGCGTGGAGATAGAGATGCTGGACGCTCCCGACAAGGAGCATCTGCTGAAGAAGGCCCTGGCCCCTGTCAAGAACAATTACGACTACATTCTGATAGACTGCTCCCCTTCCCTGGGGCTCGTTACGGTGAATTCGCTCACGGCCGCCGACTCGGTCCTGATCCCGGTCCAGCCTGAATTCTTCGCCCTCGAAGGTCTGGGAAAGCTCCTTCAGACCATACGTCTGGTGCAGTACGGCGCGAATCCTTCGCTGACCATCGAAGGCTTCGTCGTGACTATGTTCGACGGGCGCACGAAAGTCCACACCCAGGTGGTGAACGAGTTGCGCGAGCACTTCAAGGATATGGTATTCAATACCATAATCCAGCGAAACATCCGTCTCAGCGAAGCCCCGTCCCACGGAAAGCCTATCATCCTCTATGACATTATGAGCAATGGTTCGTCGAACTACCTGAGCCTGGCGAAGGAAGTCCGCGACCGCAACGAACAGCAGAACTGAAATGGCTAACAGAGAACCGAGAGGCCTGGGGAAAGGCCTCAGCGCATTGCTCGGCGAAGCGGCCGATATCGACAGGCTGCGCAAGCCGGTAGGCTATGTAAACAAGGAAATAGTAGGAGAAAAAAAGAATGAGAATGTATCGGAAAGCGCTGACATCGTGCGCATTCCGATAGACCTCATCAGTCCGAACCCTTTCCAGCCGCGAATGAGTTTCGACAGCGAGGCTCTGGAGGAATTGGCTGCGTCCATACGCAGCCTCGGACTTATACAGCCTATCACGGTTCGCAAGACCGATGAAGGCAAGTATCAGATAATCAGCGGTGAGCGCCGCTACAGGGCTTGCCGTATCGCCGGGATGGATATGATTCCGGCGTATATCCGCAGCGCCTCGAAGCAGGGAATGCTCGAGATGGCGATTGTGGAGAATATCCAGAGGGAGAATCTCGACCCGATCGAGACCGCGCTGAGCTATCAGAGACTCATCGACGAGTGCGACCTGACCCAGGAGCAGATGGCCCTGCGCGTCGGCAAGAAGAGGGCTTCGATCACGAACTACCTCCGCCTGCTGAAGCTTCCGGACAAGGTGCAGCACGATCTGAAAGTGGGCCTGCTGAGCGTGGGCCACGCGAAAGTGATTCTGGGAGTGGAAGATCCCGCGATGCAGCAGAAACTCTGCGACCTTGTCATCAAGGAGGACCTTTCCGTGCGTCAGCTTGAAGAAAAGCTCAAGAGCCCGTCCAAGGTTTCTGAAGAGAAAAAGGCTGACGCCCAAAAACTTCCGGATGACTACTACAAGATGCTCGGGCATATCGGCAAATTCTTCGGGGACAGGATTTCACTCAAGCGCAGCGCTTCGGGCAAGGGCAGCATGACCGTGAAGTTCAATTCCGACGAGGAGGTCCGCAAATTCATCGAGGCAATGGAAAAGGCCGGACTGTGATGAAATTTTTCAGGTTCATAGTTGCCGCTCTGCTGCTTCTGGCGGCCTTCGGGACTCCCCTGCGGGGGCAGTTCAAGTCCGAGGCCTTCTCGAACGGCTTCGGCACCGCCGATGAGGTCTCGCCTGAGGATTCCGTGGAGAATCTGTTCTCTTTCAAGGAGTTCTTCGCAGGAATGGGCCACAGGCAGGAGTTGAAGGTGGGTACGCTCTTCGCGGGCTCCGTGATGATGATAGGCTCGCAGCAGATATATGAGCAGAAGTACTGGAAGCTTCCCGTCATCTACGGCGGACTGGCGGCCACGGTCGCCGGAGGAGTCCTGAACCGCACAGTCTGGGACAATAAAAAGGTAAGCAACTACTGCTTCGCGGCTGCAGGACTTGTCTATTGGGGGACTCTGCTGGACGGAGTCGTAAACTATCCGACTGACAATCCGCACCATCCGGGCAAGGCCGCCCTCTATTCGGTGCTCTGTCCGGGACTCGGGCAGGCCTATAACGGGGAGTACTGGAAGATTCCGATCTACTGGGGATGCCTCATCGGTTCGGCCCATTACCTGAGTCTGTACCAGATGAACTACAAGAGATACAAGCGTATCTACAATGAGGTTTCAGACCCGGAGTCAGGATTTACCGGAAGCATTTCAGCTGAGACAGCTGTTTATTACAGAGACATTTACAGACGATACAGGGACTATTCGATGCTCGCCCTGGCGGCTTTCTATCTCATCCAGGCGGTGGATGCGAACGTGTTCGCGTTTATGCAGGATTTCGAGGTGAACGACGATCTGAGCATGAGGATAAGTCCCACATTGATAACACCTGACACGGCTTTCGCCCTTAACACCGCAGCACCGTCCGCGGTGGGGCTCAGCCTGGGAATCAGATTCTGATTTTATGAAGACATACCGTAAACTGTTTGCGGCGGCAGCGCTTTTGCTGCTGCTATGCAATACGATGCAGGCACAGATTATCCGCCGGAAGACGCTGAAGGAGAATGAACAGCTGAAGGCAATGGTGGACTCTCTCAAACTGCAATTGGACAGCTGCCAGAAGCAGCTGGCCCGTTTCGACTCGCTCGCGTCGGAGATGATGGAAGTGTATGAAGATGAGAAAGTTGTGCTCGCGGAGGAGCAGTCCGAGCTGTCCACTGACAGTCTGCTCAGCATCTGGTACCTGCAGCGCAAGATGCAGTCGACGGCGGAAGATGAGTCATACGATATGGACTCGGTGCGTTTCACCACCGATGTGCCTGATTCCGTGCTCATCGGCAGGCTCACCCGGATGAATTCTTACATCACTCTGCCGTTCAACGAGACGGTGAAGAATTATATGGTGCTGTATTCGGAGAAGATGCCGACCAAGATGGCGACGATTCTGGGGCTCAGCACCTACTATTTCCCTATCTTCGAGGAGGTCTTCGCAAAGTACAATATGCCGCTGGAACTCAAGTATATGGCCGTCATCGAGTCGGCTCTGAACCCGACGGCCTATTCGCGGGCGGGGGCTCGCGGGCCGTGGCAGTTCATCTATTCGACGGCGCGCAATTATGGTCTGAAGATCAATTCATTCGTGGACGAGAGGATGGATGTGGAGAAGGCGACGGATGCAGCGGCACGCTATCTTTCAGACGCTTACCGGATTTTCGGGGACTGGGCTCTGGCGATTTCCTCGTATAACTGCGGAGCCGGGAATGTGAACAAGGCGATAAAGCGCAGCGGCGGGAAGAAGGATTTCTGGTCCATCTATCCGTATCTGCCGCGCGAGACGAGAGGCTATATGCCGGCGTTCGTGGGAGCGATGTACGCGATGACCTATTACCGGGAGTACGGGCTGGTGCCGGACGAGTGTTCGCTGCCGGCGGCCTGCGATACGTTCTTGGTGCATAAGAATCTGCATTTCAATCAGATAAAGGAGATTGTCGGGGTGCCTCTCCAGACGCTCAAGGATCTGAATCCGGAGTATATGAACTGCATCGTGCCCGGCAATGAGGGCGACTGCATTCTCCGTCTGCCTTATAACTACACGAGCGCATTCATCGAGCGTCAGGACACGCTCTACACGCACCGCGCGTCCGAGCTGCTGAGCGAAAAGGTAATGAAGGAGGTCAAGGACGGCACGTCGAACCGCATAACGTATCGCGTGAAGAGCGGCGACTACCTCGGCAAGATCGCGCGCAAGTACCACGTCAGCGTCACCCAGCTCAAGAAATGGAACGGCCTGCGCAGCGACAACCTCCGCATCGGCCAGGTGCTCTACATCCATCCTCGGTAGTTTTCCCCGGCCGGCTCCGCCGTCTAATGCTGCCTTTGGCCGCACCGCCCCCGTCAGACTCTGCGGCAGCAATCATTTCCCCGGCCGGCTCCGCCGTCCAATGCTGCCTTTGGCCGCACCGCCCCGTCAGACTCTGCGGCAGCAATCATTTCCCCGGCCGGCTTCGCCGTCCAATGTCTGCCTTTTGCCGCACCGCACCCGTCAGACTCTGCGGCAGCAATTCATTTCTCCGGCCGGCTCCGCCGTCCAATGCTGCCGCAGAGTCTGCAGGTGCGGTTGCTGCACAGCCTATGACGCGTCCAATGTCCATATAGCCCACAGATAACTCGCAAGTAGTCAGTGGGTTACTTATTTTGTTTGTCCACACCATTTTTACGGGAGTGACTGGATACGGCCTAACTTTGCAAAGAAAAAATTTTGCAAAGAAGAATGAGAAACTTGAAACTGATTCTGATTGCCGCGTTGGCAATCCTAGGTGGGACGAGCGCGAACGCCGCCCGAGAGAACATCTCCGAAATCAAAGGAACCGTACTTGACAGAAATAACTCCGAGCCCCTCGCCTGGGCCACCGTGGCGCTGCTCGCTGCAAGCGACAGCACCATCATCGCAGGCGCGACCTGCGACGAAAAGGGAGCATATACCCTTCAGGCTCCAACAGGCGAATATATACTGAGGGCTTCTTTCATAGGATATCGGGATTGGTCGCAGACCGTAAGAATTAGCGCGCAGCGAACGGACCTGCCCGCGATTTACCTCGAGGAGGATGCGGAGCTGCTCG
>CAVCRS010000032.1:0-15520 GCA_963604635.1 Faecalibacillus sp. | reverse complement strand
CGACGTGCCCGCCGTGATTGCTGAGCTTTTCTATGAGATAGTGTCTTGTTTCATCCGCAAGCGTCTGAAGCTGACTGATTTGAAGCTTCTTGATGTCCGCAGGACCGTTGATGTTTTCCAGGTACATAATATCGATTGTTTATAGTTTCATTTCTCGTACGAAGCCGCGGAGATTTCCCTCCCTGCCATTTTCGCACTGCAAAGAAAAAAAATCTTTTCGGAATCGCACGCGCGGCAGGTATTAATGGTAACACATTCCGTAATTCGGGTAGAGGGAGCTGCGACACATGCTCCGCGCCAGGTACGAGGATTTCCGGCGGAAAATGCTGGGATCTGGAAAAGGTGGGTGCCGCAGAAGCGTGTCTGTGGCCTGCGGCCAATCCAGGTACGAGGACTTTCGGCGGAAAATGCTGGGATCTGGAAAAGATGGGTGCCGCAGAAGCGTGTCTGTGGCCTGCGGCAAATCCAGGTACGAGGGTTTAAGGTGGAAAATGCTGGGATCTGGAAAAGGTGGGTGCCGCAGAAGCGTGTCTGTGGCCTGCGGCCAATCCAGGTACGAGGACTTTCGGCGGAAAATGCTGGGATCTGGAAAAGATGGGTGCCGCAGAAGCGTGTCTGTGGCCTGCGGCAAATCCAGGTACGAGGGTTTAAGGTGGAAAATGCTGGGATCTGGAAAAGGTGGGTGCCGCAGAAGCGTGTCTGTGGCCTGCGGCCAATCCAGGTACGAGGACTTTCGGCGGAAAATGCTGGTACCTGAACGGAGGCTCGAGGCGCGGCGACAGACTCCGGGAGCGTATTGGACGTGAAGCGGCCGGGGAAAAAAGATTACGGTCGCGGAGTCTGTCGCCGCGCCGCTGTCAGGTTGGGAACTTTTCGGCCGTTTTTGTCCCCACCTGGACGGCAGAGATGTCGCAGAAAGCAGTGTAGACGGGGTGCACGCGCCAGGTTGGGAACTTTTCGGCCGTTTTTGTCCCCACCTGAACAGAAATTCACGAAAAATCAGTAAGTTTGCGAAAAGCCTGAAAACGATATGAGTACAAGCATAAAAAAGAGCAGGGGAGGGTGGATTATCCATCTGGCCATCTGGACGGTGATTCTTGCTATGCCGTTCTTCTCCCCGCAGCCTGGCCGGCCTCTGCACGGAGGACAGGATTATTCCCATTTCATTCCTGTCATAATCTCCTTTGGTGCAGTATTTTACGTAAATTATTTCGTGCTTGTCCGCCGCTTCCTCTCCACGAAACAGATTGGACGTTTCGTCCTCTGGAATGTGGTACTCATCACGGCCGTCTCGCTGATGGTACGCCTCTTCTTCAGATTCGTGCTCGCCCCGCCATCCATTCCGCTGCCGCCGCGCCCACTGATCGACACCATCAGCTTCGCCGTGCGCAATACGGTGATTTACATAGTAATAGCCGGCATAGCAGTGGCTATCTGGATGACAACTCAATGGTACCGGAATGAGTCCAGCCGCAAGGAGATGGAAAAGTCCCAGGCCGAGGCCGAACTCGCGAACCTGAAAAACCAGGTGAACCCGCATTTCCTCTTCAACACCCTGAACAACATCTACTCCCTCATCGAAATCGACCCCGCATTGGCCCAGGAGGCCGTTCACGACCTGAGCGGAATGCTCCGCTACGTGCTCTACGAGAGCCAGACGCCGACTGTGCCGCTCGAAAAGGAATGCTCTTTCATTCAGGAATATGTGAAGCTGATGTCCGCGCGTCTCTCGCCTGACGTGAAGCTGGAACTCTCGCTTCCGGAGAGCCCGTCGCAGCGACAGATCGCCCCGCTGCTCTTCATCCCGCTCGTCGAGAATGCGTTCAAACACGGAGTGGACCCGGAAAAGCCTTCCTATATACGCATAAGTCTCACTGAAAACGGCGATTACGTAAACTGCCAAGTCGAAAACAGCTGCTTCCCGAAAGGGGAGAGCGACCATAGCGGCTCCGGCATAGGTATTGCAAATCTGGGCCGCCGGCTCGAGATGCTCTACCCGGGGCGCTACTCCTTCGAGCACGGCAGAGTCCAGAGCACATACCGCAGTGTGCTGAGAATCAACACCTCTCAGAGCTAGAGCCGCCTACTCGACAGACAGCGGCGACAAGCGCGGGCGACACTGTAGAATTGTCCGAAGCATAAAGACGCAAAACGATGAAAATGAGAAACATAACTTGCATAGTCGTGGACGATGAGCCGCTGGCGGCGCGCCTGATGGAGAGCTACGTGCGCAAGACGCCGTTCCTATCGCTCGAAGGCACGTTCTCGGGCGGTGCGGCTGCGTTCGCGTTCCTGCAGGAGCACGCTATCGACCTGCTGTTCTGCGACATACAGATGCCGGGACTGAACGGAATGGAACTCTCGCGAATGCTGCCGGAGCGCACGCGCATCATCTTCACGACCGCGTTCAGCAACTACGCGCTCGAGGGCTTCAAGGTCCGCGCGCTCGACTACCTGCTAAAGCCCATTTCGTACGCCGATTTCCTGAGCTCCGCGATGAAGGCGAAGGAGTACTTCGAAATGGCCGAGAGAGCCGCGCAAGCCATTGTCCCTGCGGACATTATTATTTCCGCGGCCGCTCCCGCGTCCAATCTTTCTCCGGCCGTCCCGGCCAATTCCGCCCCGGCCGCTGACGCGTCCAATCCGCTCCTTTCCCAGCCTTCCTGCATCTCTTCAGACCCGGCACCGGCGCAGGCTCAGGCAGGCAGCTCTCCAGTCCCTTCGGGCGGCGGGAATCTCCGCAGCATATTCGTAAAGACAGAATACCGCCTTCAACAGATAGAACTGGATAAAATCACTTATATAGAGGGACTTAAGGACTACGTGAAAATCCATCTGAACGACGGGACCCAGCCGGTGCTCTCGCTTATGCGTCTGAAGAACCTGGAGGAAAGGCTTCCTTCCGACCGCTTCATCCGAGTCCACAAGTCCTACATAGTGCAACTATCTCAGATAGAGGCTATTGAGCGCAGTCACATTCTCATCGGCCCCGACCGTATCCCCATCGGCGACAGCTACCAGAGCACCCTCTTCAGCACCCTCTCGATTCCGAAATAATCTTTTCGAATCCTGCGTCAGATTATTGAGATGTCCAAATAACGTTTTAAACGCACATCCCAATCTAATTTTTATCATCGAGATGTTCGCCTAAAACGTTATTTAAACATTTCGACCTATTGATTACGCCGTGGGGCTCTTGCCAGACTCTGAGACCGTATTGGACGGCGAAGCCGGCCGGAAAAAGGATTACGTTCTCAGAGTCTGGCAAGAGCCGAACCAATATACTGTAAATTAAAAGGTTAATGCCAGAGTGGCGCCGGCAGGGGAGAGGCCGAAAGTAAGCGAAGGGGAGGAGTTGCGGGCCTCGGGATACTTGCCGTGCTCGGCATTGTACCAGCGGACAAGTTCCTCGATGCTGGACTTGCCGATATGCTTCAGCACAAGGCCGCCGCCTGTCATCAGGACGCCTGCGGCGCCCAATTCTATACCGAATTCTGTAGTCCATTCGGACACCGTAAAATCCTTGTCGCGGCAACGCATATAATCCCATCCGCAAAGCGCACCTGCGGCGGCAATGCAGCCTAAACCGCTGAATGTCAGGATTCGTCCGGCTCTCCACTTGCGCATCTGTTCGTGATAGCTGCTCCAGTATTTATTCACGGAAATAACCTTCCAGACAGTAGTTTCCGGAATGACCTGCCCGTCAAGATACAGATGGCCGCCGCTACAGCTCATCACACCCGGGAAACTGTCGAAACGACGGTCGAAAGGCACGATCTTCTCCCCGGTAAGATCCTGGCGGAAGCCGTTCGAAAAGATCACTTCACTCACATCATCGACGCTCAGGACATAATACGGCCCGCCGGAAAAAGTCTGATAAACCACTTCCGAAGAACTGATTTCCTGCACGGCCGCCTGAATCCGGCTACCGTCGCGGGAAATGACAGTGTCAAGCTCACTCTCCTGCGCAAAAAGGGAGAAGCTTGTGAGTATAAATGATATAAACAAAAGAAGTTTTTTCACTTTTCGATACGTACTTTAAATTTCATTACAAATTTTTACTTCAAAGGACCAACAGCCGTGGCCGCTGCTACAGGCCTATATGCAGATTGGCCGTAAGGCCGAGAGAAACTATATACAGATGATTATTTCCCTGCTGATTGGGCATATAGCGGTCGGAGGCCGCGAGGTGGAAGCGGAGCGTGTCGTCGCCGAGCGGGCAGTACTCCACCAGCGCGCCTGCCGCGACAGCACCCTCAGTGCGGCAGCCGCCCATAAACTCGAACGAGACTCTCTTCGAAGGACGATAGTCCGCGCGAAGCGAGAGTTCGCAGTTCGACCGGTCGAACACTCCGTGCGCCGGACCATAGAAAAGGTCGAGTATAAGATCCACATTTTCAAATGAATACTTGTTGCCGAGGCCCACGCAGAGATAATTCCCGGCGACCTCATCCTCGACGTTCCAGCGCTGCAGGTTCGCCGCCCAGTAAGTGGAAAATGCGCCGAATTCTCCTCTCCAGGCCGCAGATCCGGCCAATGCCACATCGGAGAAATCGACCATCATCGGAGACGTAGTCAGCTGAGCCTCAAAGGTCTGGGTCTCCCAAGGGGTGAGTCTGACGGTTACTCCCGGCTGATATATGCAGAGGCTGTTCCAATAGTCGCTGACCATCGGCTCGTAGCAGTCCACATCATTCTTGTCGAACTCGAATCCGCCCATATTCAGGACAACCTTACCGAGGTCAATACCGAAATCGTCATTGTCATAGGACATATACGCCCAGTCGATCCAGGTCCCGTCCTGAAACGGGGCTTCGTAGCTGTAGAGGGATTTCGGGTCGGTGGACAGGAAATGGAAAGACGCTGAATATGAGAAGTTTTCACCTATACTCCCATCCAGAAAGCTGTACAGGGAAGTGAAGCCGAAATTGGTGGCGGGATCGCCGTCGGCATTCGACAGATTCATCTCGGCGCGAGGGGTGACGGTGAGCTCGGCCTGAGCGAAAGCTTGGGGTATGATACCCAGAGAGAAGGCGGCCGCAGCGATGCAGCACAGGATTTTTCTGAAAGTCATAACACAAACAATTTTGAGGAGTAAATACTACCCGGGGTTAAGTTCAAGCGCCAAAGTTAAATATAAATTGATATGTTTTCTTTAATTTTGTGGGATTTTATGAATGAATCCGATATGAGACGCTGCATATACCATTCTGACGAAACTTTCACCTTCGAGGCCGGCGGAGAGCTGCGGGAGCTCGATCTGGTGTACTACACCTCGGAGCACGAGCGCGGGGCGGGGGAGAAGGTCATCTGGATCTGCCACGCCCTTACGGGCAATGCGGACCCTTCCGACTGGTGGTCCCAGATGGTAGGGGAGGGACAGTTCATCGACACCTCGAAGTATTTCGTAGTCTGCGTGAATATGCTCTGCTCGGCCTACGGCTCCAGCAGTCCGCGCAGCATCGATCCGATGACAGGGGAGCCTTACTATTTCAGCTTCCCGATGACCACCATCCGTGACATCGTCAGTGCCAACATCTTGATACGCAAATATTTAGGCATCGAAAAGATAGATCTGATGATAGGTCCTTCCGTGGGCGGCTTCCAGGCCGTGGAGTGGTCGATAATGGAGCCTTCCGTAATAGAGGAAGTCGTTTTCCTCGCAACGGACATCCGCGTAAGCCCTTATCTGACAGCCTACAACGAGTCCCAGAGAATGGCTCTCGAAGCCGATCCGACCTTCCGCGAGGCCCGAAGCCTGGACGGAGGCCGCGCAGGCCTCGAATGCGCCCGCTCCATCGCCCTGATTTCCTACCGCAGCTACGACGGCTACTGCCACACGCAAGCCGAGACCGACCCCGACGTGCTCTTCGCCGACCGCGCCGGCTCCTACCAGCGCTATCAGGGGCTGAAGCTCGTGCGGCGCTCTTTCGACGCCTACTGCTACTGGTACCTGACAAAAGCGCTTGACAGTATGAATATTGGCCGCCGCCGAGGCGGCCAATCGAAGGCTCTCGAAACTATCACCGCGCGCTGCCACGTAGTCTGCATCGACAGCGACGCCCTCTTCCCGCCTTCGAGCGGGCACGCAATCGTGGAGCAGATGCAGAATGCTGACTATCACGAGCTTACTTCCGCTTTCGGGCACGACGGCTTCCTTATCGAGAACGACCAGCTCACCGCCATAATGGCTCCGTGGCTCGCCTGAGCGGGGTTAAAAGCAGGGTATGGAAAATCTCACGTCAGTGACTCCTAAAAACAACTTAATCGATACCTGATGTTCAGAAAATTAATAATTTCCGTGGCCGCAATCCTCTGCGCGGCAAGCCTTGCGGCCCAGTCCGGTCCCTGGACAGGCAAACTCAAGCTGCAGGGGAGTGAACTGACACTCATATTCAATATTGACGGGGAGTCATCCACCCTGGAAGTGCCGGTCCAGGGGGCAAAGGACATTCCTGTCGAAGTCTCACTTGGGACAAGCGGCTCGCTCACACTTGGCGTTCCATCCATAAACGCCTCATTCAAAGGTCTCAAGCTCGGGAACGTCATCGCTGGGACCTTTACCCAGAACGGGATGTCTTTTCCGCTGACTCTCTCTGCCGGCAGACCGGTCATAAACCGTCCCCAGACGCCCGCAGGGCTGTTTCCATACACTACCGAAGAAGTAGTTTTCACCAACGGAGATGCCAGATTGAGCGGAACGCTCACCCTGCCGGAGAGCTGCTCGGAAACAACGCCAGCGCTGGTGATGGTGACCGGCAGCGGCCTGCAGAACCGCGACGAGGAGATTCTCGGCCACAAGCCGTTCGCGGTCATAGCTGACGCTCTCGCCCGGGCGGGCATCGCGACGCTGCGCTATGACGACCGCGGAGCAGGGGAGTCCACAGGCGATGTAATCGATTGCACGACAGATGATTTCAAGGATGATGCACTCGCCGGCATCCGGTTTCTCCGGAGCAGGTTCATCCGCGTCGGCGTGCTCGGTCACAGCGAAGGCGGAACCATCGCACTGATGCTCGCCGAAGACGGGCAGGCGGACTTTGTCATCAGCCTCGCGGGGATGGTCATCTCCGGCGCACAGACTCTGCTCTGGCAGAACAGGCACGCGCTTCTGAAGGCGGGAGTACCTGAAACAGAGACAGATGCGTATTGCTCGCTGCTCGGGCAGGCCTTCTCGGCCGCAGTCGCTTCGGAGCCGCTGCCGACAGGCGAAGACCGCGACCTTCCGCCCGCGCTGCTGCAGAATTACAGGGCCGTGAGTGCGCAGCTCCAGATGCCGTATATGCGCCGCTTCGTGGGGCTCGACGTCTCGGAGCGTCTCGCCGCTGTCCGGTGCCCGGTGCTCGCGTTCGGCGGCACGAAGGACACGCAGGTCGAGTGCTCTGCGAACCTTTCCGCTCTCCGGGCCGGCCTTCCGGCCAATCCCGCCACGTCCATCCGTGAGATGCCCGGACTCAATCATCTCCTGCAGCACTGCGTGACCGGCGAAACCGATGAATACGGGGAGATAGAAGAAACCATCTCCGGAGAGGTCCTCTCGGAGATGGTTCTATGGGTGAATGAGTTGGGAAGGTAAGAATACCTTAGTGACTCCTAAAAAATAACTTACTCGACTTTCAATACAGGGCGGACGGAGTTTTTGTGGGTGCGTAAGTTGGATTGCACACCCGTCCAAGAACCAGAAGGCCAGAAGTCCAATTCATAGGCTTCCGTATCTTTATCTTCATTTGTATCGGAAGTCCAATACGCCCCCTGATAAGTAGAGCCGCTTATATCGTATCCGCTGGATTCTGTAAGATAGTAGAAGCGTGCAGCAGGGATAACAACGCTGTTTTTGTTGCTGCCGGTAAAGCGGCCGAGTTCGCCGTCGGATTCGCTGCTGAATGTGCAGTTGTCGAGCAGTTCCTGAGCCTGAGCCTTGGTCGGCAGACTGCATTTGTTTCCCCAGGACTTTGCGGCTGCGGCGGCATCCGCCCAGAGATAGTACTCACCGTCATCGGTACTGGTTTCGGCACCGACATTGGTCTCCGCCCAGAATACTGACAGTCCGAGATCCACGAACTTGTGACCGTGATAGATGACGTAGCTGCCCGTAGCCATAGTGGAGTAATTCACCTTCATCCTCATCATATCCTTGCGGGCTATGGAGTTGGTTTTTGTTTTTGTAACCCTCGCAGTCTTGCCAAACCCGTCAGCATAACCAACTTCCAGAGTGAGATAATAATTGCCGGCAGGCATAGGGATATAGAATACACCGTCAACTCCTGAAGTCCCGTCATATTCAGTGGACTCGTAATTGATGGTCACTGTCCTCTCCGTGCTGGAAGTCTCGGACTTAGAAGAGGTAGAAATCTTTGGTTCGGACCCGCTCAGATCGGCAGTGAAATCACCTGTGATCTTGCGGTCGGCCGTAAGGGTAATATATCCGCTCTTGGACTTGAGACCTGTAACCCTTATGCAGAGAACACCGCAGAGATGCTTGAAAGTCGTGCGGGCATTGCCTTCATCATCCACGCTTATGACACCGTACGCAGGCGAATTGGCGCTGTTGTTGTAAGACTCCGTGCCTGCAGTGAAGTAGTCGTGGTCAAGATCCTTATACGTATATGTCTCGGGCAGATGATAGGTCAGTGTATTGCCGGAGATCCTGTGATTCTCATTGTAAGGATAGACAGCGTATATGCCCGCAAGGCCTTCAATCTCGCCGGAAAAGGTTCCTGATGTGGTATATGACCCGTCTTTGAGCGTCAGCTTGGAAAAAGCCCCCGACGCGTTCGCCACGCCGACGTCGTCGGCCGGCAGCCAATAAAAATGTCCGTCAGTATCGAATGTCGACCTGGTGTCATCACCGGCCGCTCCGGCACAGAGGGTAAAACTGTGCTTTGATGAGGATGGAGTAGCGGGGGACAAGTTCTCATCCTTGCTGCAGCTGCACAGAAATGCCGTTGCAATGGATAAAAACGCTATAACAGACCTTCTAACCATAATTTTAGCTTAAATTCTGTTGTTCAAACAGTTAAGTAACCTGATGTTTTTATCTGCTACCACTCTTCCTCATCACTGCTTACATTACCGTCCTCAAAACCGCAAGTGCTGATTCCGTAAGGTGTTGAAGATGATGTTGCGAAACAAGATTCCGATTCAATCTCAATCTGCTCCGCCAGAGGAGCGATGTATAATTCCTTCTTCATAATACTGTACTGAAAATTGGCTGCAAAGATACTCAATCTCTCAGAAATAAAACACTTAGCTTCGGATATTTTTAACAGCAGGGAATAATTTTAAACGCATTAGTTAACATAATATAAATTGTGTAACAAATATAAGACAGGGGAGAGAGAGTAGAGTTAACACCTCTGCAGCAAAGCGACAAACTCTGAAACAGCATTGGACGGCAAAGCCGGCCGGAGAAATGAATTGCGGTTGCAGAGTTTGTCGGTTTGCTGCGGTAACAGAATTTGTGTATTCATTAATTTAGGTGTAATTTTACGGCTTCTAAAACGAACAGTGTAAAAGATAGGTATGAAAGTTCTGAAATTCGGGGGCACATCGGTCGGCTCCGTGGAAAGCATATTGAATGTCAAGAAGATAGTCGAGGCCCGTACCGAGCCGGTCATCGTCGTGGTCTCAGCCCTCGGCGGCATTACCGACCGTCTGATCGCCACCGCAAAGATGGCTCAGAAAGGCGATGAGGCTTATCTTCAGGAACTTGCGCAGATCGAGAAGCGTCACTTCGATATGATCGGGGCCTGTTTCCCGACCGACAAGAACGGCAATACCGCCACAGCAATTGCACCCGAAACTCCCCTGCTCGCGACCGTCAAGGACCTTCTGAGCGAGCTCGCAGACCTCTACAAAGGCGTGTTCCTGCTTAAGGAGCTTACAGACAAGACATTGGATGAAATCGTGAGCTTCGGCGAACGCATTTCGTCCCACATCGTGACCGCGCTCATCGACGGAGCCGTGCGCCGCGACTCGCTCGAATTCATCCGCACGGTCTACCGCCACCGCAAGAACGAGCTCGCCGCTGCAGCCACCTATCCGCTTATAAATAAGGCGTTTGCAGACTTTCTCCCGGCCGGCTCCGCCGTCCAATCCCCTGCCGCTCCGCAGGCTGCTTGCCACGGCGAGGCATTGGGCGAAGCCCGCAAAATAGCGATTGTCCCGGGCTTCATCTCGCGCGACAGCAGTGACGGCAAGATTACGAACCTCGGCCGCGGCGGATCGGACTACACCGCCAGCATTCTCGCGGCGGGCCTCGGCGCCGAGTGCCTTGAAATCTGGACCGATGTCGACGGCTTCATGACCGCCGACCCGCGCGTCATCAAGACCTCCTATGTCATTGAGGAACTGAGCTTTACCGAAGCGATGGAGCTCTGCAACTTCGGCGCGAAGGTCATCTATCCGCCGACCCTGTACCCCGTCTACGTGAAGGACATCCCGCTGCTGGTGAAAAACACCTTCCACCCCGAGGCGCCGGGCTCCGTAATCAAGCGCAACTGCCGCAAGAACGATCGCGTAATCACCGGCATCACAAGCATCAACAACTGTTGCCTGCTCACCGTTTCCGGAACTTCGATGGTCGGAATCGTCGGTGTGAACAGCCGCATTTTCTCCACTCTCGCGGACAACAGCATCAGCGTCTTCCTCGCCAGCCAGTCCTCCTCCGAAACGAGCATAAGCCTCGGTCTTCGCGAAGAAGACAGCGAGCTCGCCGCGCAACTTCTTAATACTGAGTTCGCTTACGAAATCGAACGTGGTTCGATGAACCCTGTCAGCGTCACGCGCGAGCTCTCGACCATCGCCATTGTCGGCGAAAATATGAAGAAAAACTGCGGCATCCCTGGCAAGCTCTTCACCACCCTCGGCCGCAACGGCATCAACGCCATCGCGGTCGCTCAGGGCAGCTCCGAAACGAACATCTCCTTTGTCGTCGAGAGAAAGTTCCTCCGCAAGTCGCTGAACGTCATACACGATTCCTTCTTCCTCTCTGAATATCAGGAGGTTAATCTCTTCATCTGCGGCATCGGCACAGTCGGAGGAAGCCTTCTCAGGCAGATCGATGCGCAGAGGGAGAAACTGATGCGCGAGCGCAATCTCAAGCTGAACGTTGTCGGCATTGCCCGCAGCACGTGCGGAGTGTTCGACCGCAACGGAGTGAATCTCGAGAAGCTGAGCACTGACGGCATCGCGCTGGACGTCAGGAAATTACGCGATGAAGTCATCGGAATGAACATCTTCAATTCGGTATTCGTGGACTGCACCGCCAGCGCGGAGATCGCGGCTCTGTACAAGGATTTCTTCCGGCACGGCATTTCCGTCGCCGCCGCGAACAAAATCGCTGCATCATCGACCGATTACGCTGAGTACAAGGCACTTAAGGAGGAGGCTTACCGCCGCAACATCAAGTTCCTCTTCGAGACGAACGTTGGCGCCGGTCTGCCGGTCATCCGCACCGTCACCGACCTGACCGCCAGCGGTGACAGGGTCGAAAGGATCGAAGCTGTATTGAGCGGAACGCTCAATTATATATTAAACACTGTCTCTGAGACTGTTACGCTGAGTCAGGCGGTCCGCGGAGCGAAAGACCTCGGCTTCTCCGAGCCCGATCCGCGCGTCGACCTGAGCGGCAAGGACGTGGTGCGCAAGATCGTGATTCTCGCGCGCGAGGCGGGTTACGCGGTGAATATGAGCGATGTACGTACGACTCCCCTGCTGCCTGCCGAGTACTTCGACCTGAGCATCGAGGAGTTCTGGAGGCGCCTGCCGGAGCTCGACTCCGCGTTCGAGGCGCACCGCCGCAGTGTGCGTTCCAGAGGGCTGCAGTGGCGTTTTGTGGCACGTCTTTCAGACGGCCAATGCAGTGTCGGGCTTCAGGAGGTCGATTCCTCGAGTCCGCTCTTCCGTCCGCTCGAGGGCTCGAACAACATAGTTCTGCTCACCACGGAGCGCTATCACCAGCACCCTCTCATAATCCAGGGCTACGGCGCCGGCGCCGAGGTCACCGCCGCCGGCGTTTTCGCCGACATTATGCGCGCTGCGAACCTTTAAGTGATTGGCAATGCCACTCCACATGGACAGCTCATCAGTAAGGCCGTCCCGGCCAATGACTATAATATTCTTAAAATAACGGAAGCCATTTGCAGGCAAGCAAATGGCTTCCGAACGGATGGGATTGGGAGCGGCTCGCTACCGTTTACGATAGTGAGTCTTCACATAGACTTTCCTGCCGCCAACCATCCTGAAATGGCCTCTGACAAGGATGTTGTCTTTGTTGAGCTCATCCTCACAGACTATTGTAAGGCGCTCTCTCGTGCTTTCTGTTTTGATGATTATTCTCATATAATATGATTAATAAATAACTTGAGAGCAAGGAGCGGCTTAAGTAGTACGCCATCCGATTTCTATCAAAAAAACAGGGCATTCATTTCTGTCGAAAATAAATACCCTGTTAACTTGCACGAGAGCTTGCCTTCTCTCAAGTCATTTAAATCATAATCATCGGTGCAAAGTTAAGGTTATTTTGGGAATTACAAAAAATATTTTTGACCCGTAGGCCAAATAGTAATTGCGATTGTGTCATTACTCAGGAAAGAAGCTTAGAAGCGAAGAGCCAATGAGAAGTTAAGGCCGCCGTAGGTGGCGTCATTGCGGCGGAGATCACCGCCGGTGATCTGGCTGTCGTCGATGTAGAAGATTTTCGGATGATCGCTGCAGATGTGGAAGGAAAGCAGGAAGTCCAGACAGAAGTGTCCACTTAACTTCATACGGTAGCCGCCGCCAAGTTTTCCAATAAGCGTAACATCCTGATTTTCACCAAAAGCCGCGCCTCCATCTAAATAAGAAAAGAAGCCATCGGAAAGGTAGGAATCAAAATAATATGTGGCTCTGAGGCTCACCGGAAACAGGCGGCGGTCCTGAGCCACGCCGATGAAACCGAGGTACGCGCCCGCTTCATATTTGCGGGCAAAAGCGTAGCTGACGCCGGCCAGGACGTGGCCGTTCGATGAATAATCGAAATCGAAGCCCTTCTCATCCACACGGATTCCCTCCTGGGAAAGATAATTGTTGTGGTAGATGTTGAAAAGGCTGGAGGTGTAGCCCCACTCGACCCCGTAAACGAAACGGTTCACCTTCGCGCCCCCCGCGAAGTGCGAGACGGCGGCAGAAGGCACAGAAGCATAGAGCGAGCCTTCCGGAGCAGAGGCGGAGGCCGCGCAGGCGCCGGCCAATGCAAACGCAAAGACCGTCAGGAGGGTAACGATATGTCTGCGGAAACGTCTCATCTCAAACTATAGGCTATTCTCAGCTGCGGATAAAAGAAATTCTTGAAACCGGACTCGTAATAGGTCATATCAATGCCGGACATATACGGATGCCTGCTGACAAAAAGCGCCACATCCATACCGAGTTCGCAATATACGACGATCCGCCTCGGGAAAAACAGGCGGATACCCACATCCCCCGTGAGGCCTGTCATAAAGCCGAAAGGCTTGTCCGAGTCACGGACCACGCCGGCTATCACTCCGGGGCCGGAATAAAACGAGGCTTCCACACAGTCATCGATGCGGAACTCTTTCAGCGTAACGTTGCGGATATAGCTGACTTTGACGCCCGGCATCGGGCGGGCGCCGTCCCACAGACCGTGCATATCCGCGAGCAGGCAGAAAAGGTCCGAGGCGTTGTAACCGTCATCCGGCAGCTCGACCGTAAAGCCGAGCGACTTCGGCGAATGCATCGTGCCGATCTCCACGTGATGCAGCTTGTCGCGGCTGATCGCAAACTTCTCCCGGAGCAGGGCGATTCCGTTTCCGCCGACCTTACGGTCGATTCCGCCCTGAGCCAGCAGCTGTCCGGAAGAAGTGAACAGAAGCAGGCCGGCGACAGCGAAAAATATGAGGATGCCCCGGTTTTTCATATTCTGCGAAGATAGTAATTTTATAGTTTGATTATGGTAAATATTAATCGTATTTTTGTGCTCGGATAAGGGCAAAATCCGGCTTTTGAGGGTCCAGAAAGGGCTTAACAAAAATGTTACGAGTTAAAACAAACTTGTTTCAGAAACTAAAACTCAAAGCATAACGTAAAAACGATTCCATTGACCGGCTATGGCGGACATAAGAGCAAATGACAGAGCTGATATCGAGGCAAGAAGGCTTCTTCCTCCCCTTCCGGAGCGGATGAGGCCCCGGAATCTCGACCAGTATGTGGGCCAGAGACACCTGGTCGGACCGGGGTGCATCATAAAGAATATGCTCGACAGCGGCACCCTCTCCTCCTTCATTCTCTGGGGTCCTCCGGGAGTGGGCAAGACAACTCTCGCAAGAATCGTGGCCGAAAGTCTGCAGCGGGATTTCTTCACGCTTTCCGCCGTCAGCGCCGGAGTGAAAGACGTGCGCGAGGTGATTGACAAGGCCCGGGGCCGTAACCTCTTTTCCAAGGCGGCCGCCCCCATCCTTTTCATAGATGAAATTCACCGCTTCAACAAAGCCCAGCAGGACGCCCTTCTGGGAGCCGTCGAAGACGGCACCATAATCCTCATCGGCGCCACCACCGAGAACCCTTCGTTCGAAGTCATCACGCCTCTTCTGTCCCGCTGCCAGGTGTTCGTTCTGAAATCCCTGGAAGTGGCCGACCTCCAGTGGCTTCTGGACAGGGCTCTGAAGGAGGATGAACTCCTCTCGAAGATGGACATTCAGGTTAAGGAGACGGACGCCCTCTTCCGCCAAAGCGGAGGGGATGCCAGAAAGCTGCTGAACATCCTGGAGATAGTTGTGGACTCCTTCGCTGGCAAATGCCCGATAATAATTGACAACCAGACCGTTACTTCCTGCCTGCAGGAGAACGTCGCCATATACGACAAGAACGGGGAGATGCACTATGACATCATCTCCGCTTTCATCAAGAGCATCCGCGGGTCCGATCCGAACGCGGCGGTATATTACCTCGCGAGAATGCTGGACGGAGGCGAAGACCCTCTTTTCATAGCGAGACGCCTCTGCATCAGCGCGGCCGAGGACATCGGCCTCGCCAATCCGAACGCCCTGCTGCTCGCAAACGCCTGTTTCCAGACAGTCAACAACATAGGAATGCCCGAAGGGCGGATTCCGCTTGCGGAAGCCACCATCTATCTGGCCTCCTCACCGAAGAGCAACTCGGCCTATATGGCCATCAATGCCGCATTGGACGAGGCGAAGCGGAGCGGCGCCGCGGCCGTACCGCTTTATCTGCGGAATGCGCCGACGAAACTGATGGAGGAACTCGGCTACGCGGACGGGTACAAGTACGCCCACGACTACCCCGGACACTTCGCGGATCTGGAGTTCATGCCGGAGGAACTGCGCGGCCGCGTCTTCTACGAGCCGCAGCCGAACAGGCACGAGGATGGCCTGAAAGCTTATCTGGAGGCCTGCTGGCCGAAATATTACCCGAAGAAGAAGTAGAGAGGTTAGAAATTAAAGCAAAACCATATGTCAAGAAAGAAGAAAGAAGAACTGATCATCGAGGATGTGCTCATCGA
>CAVCRS010000031.1:0-23505 GCA_963604635.1 Faecalibacillus sp. | reverse complement strand
CCGAGGGGGAAATTAGATTGGCGAAGCCGGCCGGAGAAATGGCCAAGGGGACCGGAGAGAACGCTCCCCGGCAGATGAACAGCTGGACCGCGCCCTGCGTGGTCCCCGAGTCTGCCGGGGCGCGACCGCCATTGGGATTAACAAATAGAAAATGAGGGCGACTATCAGTCCGAAGACTTTTTAGTCACCCTCATTTGGTATTGACCGCCTCCCGGCGGTCGCATATGCGGTCGCGGAAGTGTCGCGCATTGCGGTCGCCGAGCTTGTCGAGGTGCCGCGTCCGCGTTTTCCTGTCGGAGAAAATTTTCGCAAGATTTCGCGTGAAAGTATTGCAATGTCTTGAGAAAGGCATATCTTTGCAGTGTATTATGTAACTACTACACTTGGAACGCAATGCTCATTGAACTGAAAGATATAAACAAGACTTACGACAACGGACAGCCGCTGCACGTGCTGAAAGGCATAGACCTGGGTATTGACCGGGGCGAATTCGTGTCCATTATGGGCGCTTCGGGCAGCGGAAAATCCACTCTGCTGAATATTCTGGGGATATTGGACGACTACGACAGCGGCGAATACCTGCTGGACGGGCATCTCATAAAGAATCTCAGCGAGAGCAAGGCCGCGGACTACCGCAACCATATGATCGGCTTCATCTTCCAGTCCTTCAACCTCATCTCCTTCAAGACCGCCCTCGAGAACGTGGAGCTTCCGCTCTTCTACCGCGGCGTTCCGCGCGCCAGGCGCAGGGCTCTCGCTATGGAGCAGCTCGAAAGGCTTGGGCTCGCCGACTGGGCCGGGCACTACCCGAACGAGATGTCCGGAGGTCAGAAGCAGAGAGTCGCGATAGCGCGCGCCCTCATCGCGCAGCCGCAGATTCTGCTGGCGGATGAGCCGACCGGAGCCCTCGACTCGAAGACCTCGGTGGAAGTTATGGAACTGCTGGCGCAACTCAATAGAGACGAACACGTTACGATTATTGTCGTGACGCACGAGAGCGGCGTGGCGAACTGTACGGACAGGATTATCCATATCAAGGACGGCCTCATCGGCAACATCGAGATGAACCAGATGCACAACGCCTCGGCGTTCGGCACCAAAACCATAATGAAGTGATGCGGGACCTGCTTACAGAAATCTGGCTGTCCGTCCGGCGCAACAGGCTGCGCACCTGCCTGACGGGCTTTGCCGTGGCCTGGGGCATCTTTATGCTCATCGTGCTTCTGGGAGCGGGAAACGGCCTCAGGAGTACCGTGGAGGCCAATTCGCAGGGTCTGGACGTGAACAGCATTCAGGTATGGCCCGGAATGACCACCCAGCCTTATGACGGACTCGAGAAGGGCCGTATCATAGAGTTTTCGGACAGGGATGTCACTCTTGCCAAGAGCGGGGATTTCGCCGATGTGGTCGATGATGTGGCGCCGCGCCTTCAGGCAAACGGCGATGTGACGCTCTCTTACGCAGGCCGTCACGTCTCTGCCGGTCTGGACGGGGTGACTTCCGATCTGGAAAAGGTGGAGTCCGCCCGTACGATGCTTTCCGGACGCTTCATAAACCGCTTCGATGATGTGCAGAAAAGAAAAGTTGTCGTGATCGGCTCGAATACCGCGGCCCTTCTGAATGAGAAGGATCCCCTCGGTCTCGTGGGGCAGGAACTCAAGGTGAACAATTACCTCTGCCGTGTGGTGGGCATCTACAAGGCGCAGAGTTCTATGATGGGTAACACCGCATACATCCCCTACAGCACACTGAAGACCATATACGCGAAGGGCGAGAAGATGGATTTCTTTTCCTTCAGTTTCCACGGGCTGGAGACCGAGAAGGAGAACGAGGCTTTCGAGACAAAGTTCCGCAGCATATTCAACAAGGCTCACCGGGCGGATCCGGACGATTTCGGCGCCATCTACCTCTGGAATAATTACACTACCGGTCTGCAGGTTAAAAAGTCAATGAATATCACCAATATAGCCCTGTGGATAGTCGGTCTTTTCACTCTTCTGAGCGGAGTGGTGGGAGTCAGCAACATTATGCTCATTTCCGTAAAGGAGCGCACCCGCGAATTCGGCATCCGCAAGGCGATAGGGGCGAAGCCGTGGGGCATCCTCAAGCTGATCCTTTCGGAGAGCGTGGTCATCACGGCGGCTGCCGGGTATGTGGGTATGTTCCTCGGAATGGTGGCCTGTGAGATTATGACCCTGAAGCTGGGAGGCCAGACTAAGAGCGTTATGGGTATTGAGATTGCAAGCGGTGCGGACTATTCCGTAGGACTGGACGTGGCTCTGGAGGCCACCCTGGTACTCATCATAGCCGGCTGCCTGGCGGGACTCATCCCGGCGCTGAAGGCATCGAAGGTAAGACCGATAGAAGCGCTTAGAGCGGAATAGCCTATGAGAGTGGATTTAGACAGTTTCAGAGAGATATTCGACACTCTGACCAGGAACCGCAGCCGCACGCTGCTCACCGGTTTCGGAGTGTTCTGGGGGCTTTTTATGCTCCTCTTTATGCTCGGGGGCGGAGACGGAGTGAAGGCTCTGCTGATGAAGAATTTCGAGGGCTTCGCCTCGAACACGACCATCCTCATTGCCGGAACCACCAGCAAGCCTTACAATGGCCTGAAGGAGGGCCGCCGCTGGAATCTCACCACTACGGATGTGGTGAGAATGAAGCAGATGGTTCCCGAGCTCGATGTGGTGACCCCTGTTCTCGCCGTATGGGGAGGGAACGCGGTCTATGATGCGAACACCGCGGACTGCAGTATGAAGGGCGTAAGGGAGGATTACACTGAGGTGGAAACCCCGAAGATCAAGTACGGCCGCTACATAAACAGCGTGGATGTGGCCTTCGAGCGCAAGGTCTGCGTGATAGGCAAAAAGATCTACAACAATCTTTTCCCAGGCGGAGAGGACCCTTGCGGCAAGTTCATCAAGGTGGGCGCCATCTATTACCGGGTCATCGGAGTGGATTTCAATGCGGGAAATATGAGCATAAACGGTTCCGCAGACCAGAGCGTCGTGATTCCGATCACCGTGGCCCAGAAGATCTTCCAGCGCGGTAATGAAGTGGATCTGCTCTGCATGACGGGCAAGGGAAGCATAAAAGTCAGTTCCATCGAGCAGAATATCAGGCAGATAGTGGCACGCGAACACAGTTTCGACCCGACGGACGGGCAGGCCCTGATGCTCGTGAACACCGAGGAGCTTTTCACCTATATGGACGATATGATGAGCGGAATCACTATGCTCATCTGGCTCGTGGGGCTCGGAACCCTGCTCGCCGGAGCCATCGGAGTGAGCAACATTATGATAGTCACCGTGAAGGAGCGCACCGTCGAGATCGGAATCCGCCGCGCCATCGGCGCCACTCCGAAGATGATTCTGGGGCAGGTTATGGCGGAGAGCATCACCCTGACTCTGCTGGCCGGACTGCTGAGCATAGTCTTTACGGTGCTGATACTCAGCGGGCTGGATATAGCCCTGAAGTCTCAGGGAGTTTCTTTCCAGATAAGTTTCGCCCTCGCTCTCGCCGCAGCGGCTCTGCTCGCCCTTCTGGGTGCCCTGGCCGGTCTCGCTCCGGCCCGCAGAGCTATGAGCATCAGGCCTGTGGATGCGATGCGTGATGAATAAAGTTTTGAATAATAAAAAGTTACAGATATGAAAAGAGTTTTCAAGTACATCTTCTTCGCACTCCTAGCAGTGCTCTTCATCGGAACTTTCGTGTTCCTCTACGTGAAGTCCCGCCCGGAGCCGGTCGTCTATAATGAAATCACCGTCGCGCTCGCGGACATCTCCCGCACGACCGTCGTGACCGGCAAGATCGAGCCGCGCAACGAGGTGAACATCAAGCCTCAGATAAACGGCATCATCGATGTGCTCTACAAGCAGGCCGGTGAGCAGGTGGCAAAGGACGAGGTCATCGCGAAGCTCAAGGTCATCCCGGATATGCAGTCGCTCAGCTCCGCGCAGAGCCGCGTACGCCTCGCCGAACTGAACCTGAAGCAGGCGCAGACCGACTACGAGAGGGAGAAGGCCCTGTACGACAAGGATCTCGTGAGCGCGGAGGACTACGACAAGGTCCTGCAGAGCCTGAATCAGGCGAAGGAGGAGCTGGCCTCGGCCAATGATGCCCTGGAGGTCATACGTGACGGCGTCTCTTCATCGAACGCCACTTCATCTTCGACTCTGGTCCGTTCGACCATCACGGGTCTGATTCTGGACGTTCCGGTAAAGGTCGGAAACTCTGTGATCCAGGCCAATACGATGAATGACGGTACGACTGTGGCTACCGTGGCGGATATGTCGGATCTGATTTTCGACGGCAATGTGGATGAGACCGAGGTGGGTACTCTGGAGGCTGGGATGCCGGTGATCATCACCATCGGCGCTATGCAGAATTACCGTTTCGACGCCACTCTGGAGTATATCTCCCCTAAGGCGGTGGAGAATAACGGGGCGAATCAGTTCGAGATAAAGGCCGCCGTGGACGTGCAGACCGACAAGATGATCCGTTCGGGCTACAGCGCGAATGCCGAGATAGTTCTCGAGCACGCGGATCAGGTCATTTCGGTGCCTGAAAGCGCGCTGGAGTTCGAGGGCGACAGTACTTATGTGTATCTGAAGGCCGGGGACGGGAGCTTCGTCCGCACGCAGGTGCAGACCGGACTCAGCGACGGCGTGACCATCGAGGTTAAGGAAGGCCTGAAGGTGGGTGATGTAGTCAGAGGTTCCAGAATTGTCGAGTAATATGAAAAAGAAGATTGCTTTTGTATTGGCCGCTGCGGCGGCCCTGCTGGGCGGAAGTGCGGGATTGGACGGGCAGGAACTGACCGACCGCAAATGGACGCTGCGCGAGTGCATCGACTACGCGCTGGAGCATAACCTGACGGTTCGCCAGAGCGGGAATGCGCTGGAGCAGAAGGAGATAGAGCTGAATACGGCGCAGAACGCCGCGCTGCCGCAGGTTTATGCGAGCGCTTCGGAGAATCTTTCTTTCGGGCGCGGTCTGACGGCGGACAATACTTACGAGAATACGAACACGACGAGCTCGTCTTTCAGCCTGGGCGCGCAGCTGCCTGTGTTCCAGGGATTTAAGCTTAGAAACAATGTCATTCTGGGCGAGGTTTCGCTGAAGAGTGCGACCGCGGACCTGGAGAAGGCGCGCGATGATATCCGGGTGAATGTGGCGCAGGCGTACGCGCAGGTGCTGTATAATTACGAGATCGTGGATGTGGCTAAGAATCAGATAGATATCGATTCGCAGCAGGTGGCGCGCCTCGAGGATATGCGTTCGAACGGCAAGGCGAGCGGGGCTGAGGTGTCGGCGCAGAAGGCCACTCTGGCGCAGAGTCAGCTGACTCTCACGCAGGCCGAGGGGAATCTCGCAATCGCGGTGCTGGAGCTTACGCAGCTGCTGGAACTGCCCAGTCCCGAGGGCTTTGTGATAGTGCGCCCGGCGGCTGGGAGTCTGGAGCCGAAGCCTCTGCTGACTCCGGAGGAGATTTATGCGGCTGCGGTGGAGGTGCGTCCGGCAGTCAAATCGCAGGAGCTGATGCTGGACTATATGGATACGAATATCGCTCTCGCGAAGGGGTCTTTTCTGCCTACGCTCTCGCTGAGCGGCGGTCTGGGCACGAACTACTATACTTCGAACGGGCGGGTGAGCGACGGTTTTTTCAACCAGCTCTCGAACAATTTCTCGCAGTACGTGGGTCTGAGTCTGAGCGTTCCGATTTTCTCGGCCTTCTCGACACGTAACGAGGTCCGGCTCGCGCGGCTGAACCGCTCGAATCAGGAACTGCAGCTCGAAAGCACGAAAAAGTCTCTGTACAAGGAGATTCAGCAGGCGTACTACAATGCCGTGAATGCTTCCGCCAAGCTGCTGAGCAGCGAAAGCGCAATGGAGAGCGCGCTGGACGCGTTCACGCTGATGCAGGCGAAGTACGAGAACGGCAAGGCGGGTATCACGGAGTTCAACGAGTCGAAGTCCCGCTACCTCTCCGCCGAGTCCGATCTGGTCAAGGCCCGCTACGAGTACCTGCTTACCTCCCGACTGCTGGACTTCTACCGGGGTGAGGAGATGGTGTTCTGACGTACGTTAAATAGTTATACTGAATGAGGATGACTAAAAATTCTTCGGACTGATAGTCACCCTCTTTTTTTATTTGTTGGCGGTCGCGCCCCGGCAGACTCGGGGACCGTGCTGGGCACGGTCCAGCTGTTCATCTACCGGGGAGCGTTCTCCCCGGTCCCCTTGGCCATTTCTCCGGCCGGCTTCGCCGTCCAATGCGGTCCCCGAGTCTGCCGAGGCGGCTGCCCGCTTCCGATTTTCAAACCGTCTACATAGCATAATGCCACAGAGAGGCCTGTAGTAAGGATGCGGTCGCGCTACCCTCGTTTCAAAGTAGGCTAACGCGAGCCCAGACCCGCTACAGAGCCTTGAGAGACGCATCCCATTGACGTCGGTTTGAAAAGTTGATACTTGACAGTGCCCAAAAGGCGTTTTACTTTTCTGCCTTAAAATGTTTAGTAACTATGGCTACAGAAAAAGTAAAGCACTACGTCCCGGCGGCAAGAGAATGCCGGGACAATTCCGTTAATGATGTCGGAACTCGGGTACAATTCTTCATTTTTATGGAGGGCCTCATTGGCCGCTTGCGGCAGCTGAATCGGGCTGGCACTGCAAAGAATTATTGCGCAGCGCTCGGCAGCTTCAGGCGCTTTCGCAAGGATGTCGACATCTGCATCGGCTCGATAGACCACTTGCTTATGGAGGATTATCAGGCTTTTCTCTCTTCGTCAGGTCTCGTGCCTAACAGCGTTTCCTTTTATATGCGTATTCTTCGTGCTGTTTATAATCGTGCTGTGGATCAGGGACTTACTGGCGATCGTATGCCTTTTCGTTCTGTGTTTACCGGTGTGGAGAAGACTCTCAAGAGGGCGATTCCTCTTGAAGACGTCAGGCGTATACGTAATTTGGACCTCTCCGGCAGGGCTGAACTTGAGCTCTCACGCGACCTTTTCATCTTCCTTTTTCTCTGCAGGGGAATGTCTTTCATCGATGCCGCGTTCCTGAAGAAGACCGACATCCGGAACGGGGTTCTGACATACCGCCGTCACAAGACCGGGCAGCTGCTTCATATAAAGGTCATCAGGCAGATGTCGGAAATCGTAGACAGGTATTCGGACAATGAATCACCTTATCTGCTATCGGTAATCAGCAATCCGGATGGTGATGTCCGATTGCAATACGAGTCGGCTTTGCACCGTGTCAATAACGCTCTGAAAGTGATTGGACGGATGGCAAATCTGCAGATTCCACTCACTACCTATGTCAGTCGACACGCCTGGGCGAGCATCGCCAAATCTAAAAACATACCAGTGAATGTCATTTCGGACGCTCTTGGTCACGACTCCATCGCTACCACACAAATCTACCTTGCTTCCATTGACGCTGCTGTTATCGACCAAGCGAATGAGTTGATAATTATGGATTTATAGAGCCATACGCATATAGACTAAAAATATCTGTTTCTTCGCAAGAAACGGACAACGCTCGCAAAGTTAACAATATTTCCTAATTACAAAAGATTATGCCATAATCTTTTCTGAAACATTCGCCCCCCCCCATTCCTTGATTTTTGTTCGTTCTGTGGCTTATTGTGCTTTTAACCTGTTGGTTAGTAGGTAATTATGACAAATGTCCGTTTCTTGCGAAGAAACGGACAACGATATTAATTAAAATAATACTAAATGAAAAAACTAACCCTCATTATTTCGGTATTAATTACGTGTTTTATAACATCGTGTAAACAGGAGGAGATTACAGATTCTTCTGGCTTGGTCAATACCAAATGGACTACGTCAGACAGGGATTTCAGTATAGGGGATGATTGGGTGGGTGAACAGTACGAAGTTTACCACCTCTATTTTTATTCTAGCAACGAATGCTGCCTGTATTATTCGCATAAAAGTTCCTATTCAGATGTCGGTACTTCTAAAAAGAGGTATACGGCGTTCTTCAACTATACAACGGATGGGAATGTAATCAGGCTGGATTCCATTACTGAGGGACTTAATGGATGGGGAGTGTTGAAGATAGATGGAGAACGTCTGTCGGCAGATGGCTTGTCTTTTACAAAAGGGACCTATTCTTCTACGGATAAGGAATGGCTTTCGACTATACACGGTACAACTGGACGGTGTTCGTGGTATACCAATTTATGTGGAGACCTTTGGGTAGTTGGAGATGGCGCGATGGCAGATTATTCTTCCTTTGAATCAACCCCATGGGCTAAAAATGACCGAGTGGTGTACCAGGTATTTGTAAAAGACGGTGTTACGTCTGTTGGCTCATATTCATTTGCCAACCCTCTTATTGATTCGGTAATGATGCCGGATGAGTCGATGGAAAATATAGGAGATGCCGCATTTAAAGATTCTGGGATAACTTATATATGGCTGAGTGAAGGTGTTACCAATGTCGGTGACGAAGCGTTTGCAAATTGCAAACAGTTGAGCGAGATCAACATCCCTAAAATGCTTGTAACCATCGGAGACTGGGCATTCAGTGATACGGCAATTAAACAGTCCAGACTTGCATTTGGCAAAGCCTTACGGTCTATAGGCAAGTTTGCCTTTTCCGGTTCGAAAATTAGTATATCAGACATTACTTTTGAAGAAGGTGTCACGACTATTGGCGCCGGAGCGTTTCTTGGCGGGTCGATCTGCAATACGAGCAGAGAACTCGTTCTTCCCAACTCATTGACATCTCTTGGCACCAATGCATTCGAAGGCCCTCTCAAAAAGATAGTCATAGGTTCGGGACTGGCAGAAATAGGTACCGCCGCATTTGTGACCGCTGTGACTTCGGGTGACGTTTACGTCAATCGCGGAACACCGCCTTCCGTCGAAGGGAACTTGATAGTGGGAGGAAGCAATTGGACAGCAAGGGAAAGCGGATATATGTTATATGTTCCTACAGGTAGCAAATCTGCTTATGCTTCCCAATTCCCGTGGAGTAAATTTAAGTCCACCAATGTCGACAACACTCTGGAAGGAGGAACAGGTGATACGGACAGCGGTGACACGGATGGTGGAATTGACGCTGAATACAGTGACAGGAGTCAGGATGAACAGGATGCGGACAGTGATAATCGAGGCCCCGTGGCAGAAGGCTTTCACGGTGGGTCCGGCACGGCTTCTGACCCATATCAGATAGCAACTGCGGCGGAGTTAAGATATTTCTCGGATGCAGTAAGGGGCGGTAATTTATTCAGAGACCAGTATGTTAAACTGACGGCAGACATCGTAATAAACAAGAATGTTCTGGACCGATATGGAGAATTGAACGGAGATGGCCGTGGCTTTGAGCCGTGGATTCCTATCGGACGATATGATCCGTCTTATTTTTTCTGCGGGACATTTGACGGCGGCGGACATTATGTCAGCGGGCTGTACTGCAACCGCCCGGAAGGGAGCCATATAGGCTTTTTCGGCAAATTATACGGCAATGTCAAGAACTTGGAAATCAGAGACTCATATTTCCGCGGGAACGCGGAAGCCGGTGGGATTGCAGGGTCAACGGCAGAAAATTACAATGCGTCAACTATACCGGCCTCAGTTAAAGAATATTATAAAAATAGCGGCAAGCAACTCATTGTATATAATTGCAAAAACAACGCAACTGTCATAGGACTCGATAGCCATACAGGAGGAATCCTGGGAAGAGCGAACAATTGTCATTCGCTTTCTAAATGTATTAACAGCGGAATTGTTATTTCATATAATAGTAAAACGGGTGGGATAGCCGGTGGCACAGGCGGAGAGAGTAAAAGTAATCAGTGTACAATCAGTGATTGTTGCAATATGGCTGAGATTGTCGGTGATATTTCAGCTGGAGGAATCCTTGGATATGGTGTTTCCTATGTGTCAATCGTTAATTCGTTAAATATTGGGAGAATTGCAGGCAAAAGTTCTGTCGGGGGCATTTGTGGTACTCTCAAATATCCTTACAACTATATAAAGAATTGCGTTAACGCAAATACTGTCATCGAGGCTGAATCCGCGGGGGCAATTCTTGGTTCTTGTTCAGCCTCAGGATCTAAATTGACGGAAGTGAAAGGGAATTATTATCTGTACAAAGAAACTTTGCCGGCTGTCGGGCAGAAAACAGGCGGTAGCGTTGCCAATAATCACAGTTTAACTGAAAGTGAGATGAACAGCCAGGATACAGTGGACAAATTGAACTCATCAAAGAGCAAAGATTGGTGTTCCTGGAAATTGGGCAGTAAGGGATATCCTATTCTTGAATGGATGGAGTAATGACTTCATACCATTCCGGCTCATATGAACATAAATAACATCAATATTAAAGTATTATGAAAACAAACAAAATCACTTCATCCCTGTTTCTGGGCTTAATGTTAAGCCTGGGAGTAACTGCTTGTAACGATGAGGATATCAACTCCTCCTCGGCTGATTATTCCGATCTCATTCCAGGCTCCTCCTGGTATGTCGATGTGACTGATTCTGAACAGGAAACACTCGACTTTGACTACAAGGGCTCAGGCACTGTCTGCTTTTACGATTTGGTGGACAATGATTGGGGCATAATGGCTTTCGGCGCATATGAACTTAACGATAACATAATTACTGCCACATATAATGACGTTTCAGTTGTGGATGAGGATTATAAGTCGACATCCTGGCATGGATTTACCGATGGCAAATCCAAGACGGTAAAATACACCATTATTTCTTGCGATGGTGAGAAACTTGTTCTGAAAAATGATAACGGCGATACGCGCACATACATACAGTAAAACATTCATCGTCAATACATAGTATAGCAATTTAATCACAATTATGAAATACGCTAAATTTATCACCGCGGTGCTTGCGGCACTTTTTACAGCTTCTACTTTGAGTGCACAGTCTACTGGCTTCTCTGCTCATGTAGGTTACTCTCCGTTAACATTGAAACAAGGCTCCGACAGTGAAAACTGGACAGGGGGACTCAGGGTTGGTGTTGCTGCAGGTAGGTATGTCTCCACCGGTGTGCCGCTTTATGTTGATTACGGTCTCAACTTTAACTATGCATGGGATTCTGACAACGGCACGAAAGAAAATTACCTTTCCGCCGAAATTCCGACAAATATCGGGTATCAAATTAATGTGAAAGGTTCTTCTGTGGCTTTCAGTCCATATGGTGGCCTTTCGGGCAGGATAAACATTCTCGCTGAAAAAAAGATCAGCGGGAATAGTTACAATCACTTTGACGGAGATGATTCCTCACGTTGGAAGAGACTCCAATTAGGCGTCCAGCTTGGACTGAAGATAGTGGTCGGCGACAAGTATATAATCGGCTATGAGTTCAATCCTAATGTCACGGAAATTAAGGACAACAGAAAGACAACCTTCAACACATTTTTCGTGGGCGTCAAGTTCTGACAGTCGGGTATCAATTTTTCAAACCGTTGTCAATACAGTGTGCCTCTCAAGGCCCTGCAGCAGGTCATGAATCGCGCCAGCCCAGTTTTAAAACGGGCTGGCGCGAGCCTGCCCTCACTGTAGGGCCATCTGTGGCATTATGAAATGACGACGGTTTGAAAATTTGGCTTATCTGTAGCGGACGGTCGCCTCGACAGACTCTGTGACCACATTGGACGGCTCGCGCTTCCGGGCGCGACCGGCCAATGATTTATTGAGAGCGTTGAGTCAATTTGTGTGCTTTGGAGAGGGAGGAGTCTTTGTCATCATTGAAGTCGGCGGCGAAGGCAAATCATTTGAACAGATTGCGGACATCCCCAACTCGTACATTCTCGTGGACAATCTGGAGTACCCGGTCGGGAAGAAACTGCCGATATGGATTGTCGGGATGTCCTATTGATGGAAGAACTGAATGAGGGTGGCTGTCAGTCGTATGGACTTTCAGCCACCCTTTCTTTGGGTCTGTTGCCGTGAGCAGGGGTGCTGCTACTCGGCGTATTCTATCTTGATGTAGTTTATGTAGAACCTGTTTTTTGATGCAATTCTCGCGGCAATTGTCACTTTCTCGCTTGCAGTCGCAGCTGGGAACGTGAATACATAATCCTGGAATTCCGCAGTTAACGCATCAGAGGTTATGCTTCCGTTGTCATCAGATTCATGAGAAACGGTAATCTTTGTGGAGGTGTCAGTGCCCCAGTATTTTGCATTAATCGTAACCTTGAACGCTTTTGAAAGGTCCAGATTGTTTGTAACAATTACGCCCTTACTGCTAGAGCCTCCCAGCTTAACGATTCCGCCGTCTTCCTTGGTCTGGTAAACATAAGAGAATGAACTGAATTTGGAAGCGAAGTTGTTCGTAAAGAAGTCATCGGTAGTTTTGATCTGAGTTTCTGAAGTGCCATTGACAGCTTCAAAAGTTTCCTCAAACGGCAGCGAAGCGGCTGTCGCGGCAGTAGTATAACTATACTTCAGAGTCTTGATCTTTCCGGCATTGAAAGTTACATCTTTGCTCAGCGTTACGGTCTTCTCTGTGCCATTGACGGAAAGCTTGAGAGTGGAGCCGGAAGCTGCGGTGTGAGGCTTGATGGCGAGATAGAATTTGGCGGAAGCATCTTTGGCGAGGGCTGCGCCGCCGGTTACGTTAAGGGAGGCGGTGCTGCTTGCAGTCTGACTTGTGAACACAGGTCCGTCGCTTCCGGTGAAATCAATATAGAATTTTCCTACGATGTCTTCGGATGATGTAAACTTAACGGTGTTGACAGTCAAAGACTCATCGAGTGTGTTGGTAACCTCGATGCAGATGACAGAGGCGAGATTTTTCATCTCGAAGCTTGGAGTTTCAGATGCACCCGCATTCGTAACTGTCCCGTAGAGAGGACAGGCGTCATCGCAGAGGTGAGCCTTGCTGTCATTGCCGGCCTGATTCTGGGTTTTGTCAGCGGCGGCACCGATGATTGTAAGCCCTGCATTGCTGAGGGCGGCATTTTTGCTTTTCGGATTTTTCAGATAGCTGTTATACGGATACACAGCATACCAGTCATAACTCTTGGCATTGTCCAGAGCCGTTGCGAGCGTGCCGGAGAATGTTCCAGTAAGTCCCTCATCGACAGTAAATTTGCCGTCATTGGAATAAGCTGTGGTTCCAGCCTCGGCGTGGAACAGGCTGATGGCGTCATTTTTAGCCCACGTGGTGCTCATACCGTCATTTGCGGTTCTGGTAAGAACCGTGGAAACCTCGAACGGAATGCCTTCGGATTCAGCCTCGGAAGGGTTTTCGATCTGCTTGGTGCAGTCGGTCAGGAAGAGCGTGGCTGCCAGCGCAATTCCCAGGGAAATGAAAGTGTTTTTCATAAGGCTAAGAACGGATTAAAAGTATATAGCCTCGTCTGCGTCATCTTCGCCCCAGTCTTCTATCGACGTTTTCATGCTTCCAGGGCTTGACATAATTACGGAGCTGTTGTAAATGAGGCTAATAACCTCACATTCAGGAGTTTGGTACCCCCCCCTACGGGTTTCAGAAGACTTTGTCATATTCGTTGCTATATTGGTATTGTACTCAAAGTCACAAATATAGCAATTTCTGAAAAAACTCGGTGGCTTTGCCTGCCTTTTTTGCCGGAATTTATCTGTTCCTCCGGACTGAAAAGCACCGGCTTGTTTTTTCATAATCACCGACCCGACTCAGAACAGCGTAGGCTCGAGTTGCTTCGGATGGAAACTTTTGCGGTGCTCGGGAGTGTAGCCGAACTTGCGGATGGCCTCGATGTGCTCCGGGGTGGGATAGCCCATATTGCGCTCCCAGCCGTACTGCGGGTATTTCTCCGCGAGCTGGACCATATACTCGTCGCGGGCGGTCTTGGCGAGCACCGAAGCCGCCGCGATGCTTGCATAGGTCGCATCGCCGTGCACCACGGTCGCGTACGGAATGCCCTCGAACGGCTTGAAGCGGTTACCGTCTATCAGAAGGAATTCCGGTCGGGTACTTAATTGGGCGACAGCCCTTTGCATACCGGTAATAGAAGCGTTGAGGATGTTGATGCGGTCGATCTCCTCCGCGCTCACCGCCACCACCGCCCAGCTCAGGGCCTCCCGCCTGATGACCTCCCGGACTTCATCGCGATCGCGCGCTGACATCTTTTTCGAGTCATTCAGCTTCGGATGGTGGAAATCCGGCGGAAGAATGACCGCGGCGGCGAAAACGGGGCCCGCCAGAGGTCCCCTGCCGGCTTCGTCGCAACCCGCCTCAAGAAGCCCCTCGTGCATATAACTGAGCAGTCTTATCTCTTTCATATCACAAAAATAAAGAAATTTGGGCACTAGTCTTTGCGTTTGGTTGAGAAAATACATAACTTCGCGAGCTATTGCTTTTTTTAGAGAATATAAATTTATCAAAATTAATAACGCAATGAAAGAATACTCAACCAAAGACATCCGCAACGTGGTCCTTATCGGAAGCACCAAATCCGGCAAGACCACGTTGGCTGAAGCGATGCTTTACGAAGGTAAAGTCATAGACCGCAGAGGCACAGTAGAAGACAAGAACACAGTCTCAGATTACGAAGAGATCGAGAAGATCAACCAGAGATCCATCTATGCGGCTCCGCTCTACGCAGAGTTCGGAGGAATCAAGATCAACGTCATAGACGCTCCGGGCGCAGACGATTTCTGCGGCGGCGCATTCTCCGCATTCAAGGTCTGCGAGAACGGTATCCTCGTGATCAATGCCCAGCAGGGTGTCGAGGTAGGAACTGAAATCTTCCACCGCTACGCGGCGAAGGCCAAGCTCCCTCTTATGCTCGCAGTGAACCAGCTCGACAGCGAGAAGGCTGACTGGGAAGCCATCCAGCACGCGCTGAAGGAGGACTTCGGCTCCAAGCCTGTATTCATTCAGTTCCCTGTAAACCCTGGAACAGGATATGACACCTTCGTGGATGTCCTCACGATGAAATACTATCACTACAAGGACCAGAACGGCAACCGCGAGGAATGCGACATCCCTGCAGAGTACGCCGACCAGGCCGAGACTATGCACGCCGAGCTCGTGGAGAAGGCTGCAGAGTTCGACGAGGCTCTGATGGAGAAGTACTTCGAAGAGGGCGACCTCACAGCTGAGGAGATCGTAAAGGGTCTTGCGGCAGGTTACACCGCAGGTCAGGCTTATCCTGTATTCTGCGTATCCGCAAAGAAGGACGTGGGCATCAAGAGACTCCTCGAGTTCACAAGGGATATGGCACCGGCTCCTGCAGGAAAGGAGAGCGATCCGGCTTCCCTGTTCATCTACAAGAACGACGTGGAGCAGCACCTCGGCGAAGTTTCCTTCTTCAAGGTTATGAGCGGCGTGGTTACCACAGGTGTCGATTATGAGGACGCCGCCACAGGCAACAAGGAGCGCTTCTCCGCCATCTACGCCGTCGCAGGCCAGAAGAAAGAGCCTGTCGCCAAGCTTCACGCAGGCGACCTCGGCTGCGTTGTAAAGCTCAAGAACGGCAAGGTGAACGTAACCCTCTCTGCCATCGGCTCAGGTCTCGTTTACGACAAGATCGAATACCCTGCACCTAAGTACCGCTGCGCCATCAAGGCCAAGAACCAGACCGACGAGCAGAAGCTCGGCGACGCTCTGAAGAAGATCTCCTTCCAGGATCCTACCGTCATCGTAGAGTACTCCAAGGAGCTCCGTCAGACCATCCTCAGCGGAAACGGCGAGCAGCACATCAATATCGTCAAGTGGCGTCTGACCAATGAGTTCGGCG
Organism: Faecalibacillus sp.; assembly: GCA_963604635.1. Lineage (GTDB taxonomy): Bacteria > Bacteroidota > Bacteroidia > Bacteroidales > UBA932 > Cryptobacteroides. Next base: position 7,772 of record CAVCRS010000031.1, on the reverse strand, counting down.
TCGAGGTGGAGCTCTTCGCCCCGAAGGTGCCATACCGCGAGACCATCACCAAGGTCGCTACCGCGCAGTACCGTCACAAGAAGCAGTCCGGCGGAGCCGGCCAATTCGGAGAGGTTCATCTCCTCGTATGCCCTGCCGAGGGCGAGCTGAACACCAAGTTCAAGATCGACGGCAAGGATACCCAGCTGAACATCAAGACTCAGGATATCACCGAGCTGGAGTGGGGCGGCAAACTCGAGTTCTACAACTGCGTAGTCGGCGGCGCCATCGACCTCGGCTTTATGCCTGCCATCCTTAAGGGTATCAAGGAGAAGATGTCCGAAGGCCCTCTCACAGGTTCCTACGCCCGCGACATCCGCGTATTCGTTTACGACGGCAAGATGCACCCGGTGGACTCCAAGGAAATCGCCTTCATCATCGCAGGCCGCAACGCCTTCAAGGAGGCCTTCCGTCTCGCCGGCCCTAAGATCCTCGAGCCTATCTACAATGTAGAGGTTCTCACCCCTGCAGAGTACCAGGGCGCCTGTATGTCCGACCTCCAGAACCGCCGCGGTATCCTCGGAGACCTCGGTTCTGACGGCGGCTTCTCAGTCCTGAGGGCAAGAGTTCCGCTCGCAGAGCTCTACCGCTACTCGACCACCCTCTCATCCATCACTTCCGGATCTGCCACCTTCACAATGGAGTTCGCTGACTATCAGCCTGTTCCTGGAGATGTCCAGGCCAAGCTCCTCGCTGACTACGCGGCTCAGGAGAAGGACGAGGACTAGTCGTTCCGATGAAATAGAATTCAAGGTGGCCTCTCAAAGGGCCACCTTTGGTAATTAAATAAAAAGATGTATAGAACACACACTTGCGGCGAACTTCGTATCGCTGACAAAGGAAAGAAAGTAACTCTGGCCGGCTGGGTTCAGAAGACCCGCAAACTCGGCGGTATGACATTCATCGACCTGCGTGACCGTTACGGCATCACACAGCTTGTGGTGGATGCTTCGGACGCGGCACTTCAGGAGACGGCTTCCGCTCTCGGAAGAGAGTTCGTGATCCAGGCTGTCGGGGAAGTCATCGAGCGCCAGAGCAAGAACGCGAAGATGGACACGGGCGAGATCGAGATCAAACTCTCCTCCATCACCGTTCTGAACAAGTCCGTGACCCCTCCGTTCACCATCGAGGAGGTCAGCGACGGCGGTGAGGACATCCGCGCCAAGTACCGTTATCTGGACCTCCGCCGTCCGCCTCTGCAGAGAGCGCTGGCACTCCGCCACCGTCTCGCCCAGGAGGTACGTAACTATCTGGACAAGCAGGGATTTATGGAGATCGAAACTCCATACCTCATAAAGAGCACTCCGGAGGGAGCCCGCGACTTCGTCGTGCCTTCACGTATGAATCCGGGTCAGTTCTACGCACTGCCTCAGTCGCCTCAGACCTTCAAGCAGCTTCTGATGGTGGCCGGCTATGACCGCTACTTCCAGATTGTCCGCTGCTTCCGCGATGAGGACCTGCGTGCAGACCGCCAGCCTGAGTTCACCCAGATCGACTGCGAAATGTCGTTCGTGGAGCAGGAGGACGTCCTGAATATGTTCGAGGGGATGATGCGCGAGATGTTCCGCAACGCCATCGGCGTCGAGATTCCGTCTCCGCTTCCTCGTATGACCTGGTATGATGCGATGGACAACTACGGCTCCGACAAGCCTGATGTCCGTTTCGGAATGAAGATCCACGAGATTACTTCGCAGGTTAAAGGTCACAATTTCAGCGTGTTCGACTCGGCCGAGTACGTGGGCGCCATCGCCGCTGCCGGCTGCGCCGACTACACGCGCAAGCAGACTGACGAGCTCACCGAGTGGGTGAAGCGTCCGCAGGTGGGCGCGAAGGGCCTTGTGTACATCAAGTGCCTCGCCGACGGCTCGTTCAAGTCTTCCGTCGACAAGTTCTACTCCCAGGAGGATCTGAAGGCCATCGCCGCAGGCGTCTCGGCCAATCCTGGAGATCTCATTCTGGTTCTCTGCGGTCCTAAGCGCAAGACTCAGACCCAGCTCGGCGTACTGCGTATCGAGATGGGAGGCCGTCTTGGCTACCGTGACCCTAAGGTATTCGCCCCGCTCTGGATTGTGGACTTCCCTCTGCTCGAATGGAGCGAGGAGGACGGAAGGTTCTATGCTATGCACCATCCTTTTACCGCCCCTAAGCCTGAGCACGAGAAATGGTTCTATTCCGATAAGAAGGAAGACCTCGAAAGGGTATGCGCAAATGCCTATGACTTCGTTCTGAACGGAACCGAGCTCGGCGGCGGATCCATCCGTATCCACAATGCCGATATGCAGAAGCGTATGTTCGAGGTTCTCGGCATCGGGGATGAGGAGGCTGAATACAAGTTCGGCTTCATCATCAACGCTTTCAAGTTCGGCGCTCCGCCTCACGGAGGTCTCGCATTCGGTTTCGACCGCGTCTGCGCCCTCTTCGGAGGTCAGGAGACCATCCGCGACTACATCGCATTCCCTAAGAACAATCAGGGCCGCGACGTGATGATCGATTCTCCTTCGCAGATTGACCAGAGTCAGCTTGATGAACTCCAGCTGGACATCAGGGAGCAGAAATAATTACTGCTTATATATTATGAGAGGCCTCCGAACGGGGCCTCTTTTTTGTATCTTTGTGGATATGAATACTGAATTGATGGGCAGGCGTAACGGCGCCATAGATATGCTGCGGGGAATGACGATGTTCCTTATGGTCGCAGTGAACGAATTCCCAGCTGCTCGTGCATTTCGGCATTAAGCTGAAGATTTAGGAATAATTCTCAAAATCCTACCCTAAAATTATGGAATAATCCCTGTGGGGGGGGGTGATAATTTATTGATTATCAGAGATTTGATTAAATGATACAAAATGGAGGGCTCCAGTTTGGGAGCCCTCCGATTTTTATAGTATGTACCGACTATTACCAGCCAGGGTTCTGGGTGAGATTCTCGTCGAGAAGAATCTGTCCTGCAGGGATAGGCTCAAGGTAGTACTTGTCATTCCAGGTTCTGTCGACCGTGGAACCACCTGCGTTTACTGCTGAGGTGTTATAAGGTGACTTGTAGCCGTTGAGGAAGAAGTTCTCCTTCTCAATGTCTTCCCAGGCGGCAGCGCCTTCTACAGTAGCGCTATAAGCTTTGATCGCATCCTTTGATGCACCCACAAAACCGTCAGGATTTTCCTTTGTGTCAAGGTTCTTTCCGAGAGCCCAGCGCATGAGGTCATCGTGACGGAAACCGTCAGCCATAAGTTCGCTGCGACGGTCACGACGCAGTTCCTGAAGAAGGACATTTGCAGCCGGATCATTCGGCGCTTTCGTGATGGCAACTCCATTTACAGAACAGCCGGTGGTTCCAACGAGAGTGAGAGCAGGGATTTCGCCGTGTCTTACTCTGAGGAGATTCACAGACTTGTCAAGATCGGCCTGAGTGATGCTTCCGAGTTCGGCACAAGCCTCTGCATAATTCTCGAGAACTTCAGAATACTGGAAGACAGGGCCGTCAGTATCATTGCTTGGAGCATTCCAGGTACCGTTCTTCTCATATTCATCCTTTTGGGAATAGTCAAGGAATTTCCAGGTCCAATAACCGGTTGTAGACACGATACCATAGGTGTATGTCAGTTTGGTAACCGGCAGAATCGCATCATCAACAGCAGCATTCAGTCTCTTGTCCCTGTTAGTGAATACGCCCTCAAGAGTCTTGTCGTTATAGGACGAGACCATATGGATAGGAAGGCCATCGGCAGTGGTGTAATTTTCCACAGCGCTCTTGGTAAGTCCCCAAGTAGGAGAGGAAGAATCAATCCATCCGTACTGGGAGTGAGCTACGGTTACCTTTCCACCGTTAACATTGGCAAGGCTATAAATCTTGTAAAGGAGAACTTCCTTGCTGCCGGCTAATGAGAGTGATGTATACATTCCCTTATAATTGGTGGTGACTTCATACAGACCGCTGTCAATAACCTTTGCCGCAGCCTCTTTTGCTGCCTTGTAGAACGTGTCGGAATGTCCGCCGCTCAGGTTGTGATATTTTTCCCAAGCGCCTTCGTAAAGTGCCACTCTTGAGAGCAGGGCGGCAGCAACCATGTTATTGACGGTGTTGGTCCCCGCTTCAGACGGAGAATAGCAGTTGTTCATTGCGAATTCAAGGTCTGCAACTACGTTGTCCATTACAGTTACACGAGAATCACGTGAACGCTTGACATTTTCATCTTTGGTAAAATCGATCTCATCGTCGACCCAGACTACATCACCGTAGGTTTTTACTAATTCGAAATGATAAAGGGCACGGAAGAAACGGGCTACGCCTCTCCAGTGGTTTGCCGCCTTGTCTGAAAGATTCGGGACAAGGTCGATTCTGTTCAGCATAATATTGGCCTCACGGATTCTGTCGTAAGGAGTGTTCCAGGATGATGAAGAGTTCGGGATATTCTTGGTAAACTCTGTGAATGACTCTGTAGCGTAGTCATCCGTGAGGGTCTCAGAGTGGTATTGCCCTTTTGTCCAGCCACTTCCGTAACTCAGTTCGCTGAGATAACCATAAAATTTCCAGGAGAATGTTTCGATGGCTGCTTCCGAAGTCCAGTTTGTCGCATCGGAATTACTGTCCAGCGGAGTCCTGTCAAGATAGTCACTGCAGCTGTTGAGCCCCAATACTGCAAGTACGCCTATCGCCAAGGTGTAAAATATTTTTTTCATAATAGTTCTCAATTAATTAGAATGTAATCTGAATACCACAGGACCACTGACGGTTGAACGGCATAGAACGTCCTGCGTATCTGGTGTCGACGCCGGAAATGGAATCAACACCGCTGCCGCTGCTCCATCCTCCGGTGCTTTCAGGGTCCATTACGCCATTGATATGGTCAAATGTAAGCAGGTTCTGTCCGCTGAAGTATACGCGGACCTTTTCTATAGACACTTTCTGAGTAAACTTCTGAGGAATAGTGTAACCGAGGGTCAGGTTCTTGAGTCTGAGGTATGCAAGATTGTTCAGATACTTGGTCTGAGGCGCGTAGTTGTTGATACCGGAATTGGACGGGAGTCCGGAAAGTGAACCGAAGTCGCCATTGTTATACGGGCGTGCATATCTTGCGTCCTGATTGTCCTCCGTCCAGTAATCAAGCTGTTCTTCGAATATGTTCATCTGTGCACCTGCGGCGTGAGGAATAAAGAGTGAAGATGTTGTCCACATATCGCGCTTGCCGACACCCTGGAACAGAATTTCGAAGTCAAAGCCCTTGAACATCGCGCCGAGACGCAGAGAGTACTCGTAACGAGGGAGTGCATTGCCAATGCGTTTGAGGTCGCCGTGGTCATCTATGGTTCCCTTTCCTGTATCGACCTTACCGTCGCCGTTAAGATCCTTGTATTTGATATCACCGGCTCCGAATCTGAATGACCCGCTCTGAAGGTATGACTGGTCCGGAGAGGATGCGGCATCATCAGAGGATGTAAAGTAACGGTCTGTTTCGAATCCCCAGATTTCTCCGAGTTGCTTTCCTTCGTAATATCCCTGAAGGGCTCCTGTGGTATTGTTCCACTTGGTGATTTCTGATTTGGAATCAGCGAGGGTAAATGTTCCGTAAACTGAGAAGTCGTTGTTGAATGCGTGATTGTAGTCAATCTGAAGTTCCCAACCTGTAGTCTTGAGGTCTCCACCGTTCTCGAGAGGGGCGCTTGAGATTCCGACATAGCGGATAATCTCGTTACCGGCAACGAGCATACCGATGTTTCTGCGGAGATACCAGTCGAATGTTACGTTGAGTTCATTGTTGAGGAATCCCGCATCGAAACCGAAGTCGAGAGTACGAATCTTCTCCCAGGTCATATCGGAGTTTACTGCGTCAGGAGTTGAAACTGTCGATTTCTTATTCATATCGGAACCGAGCCAGGAAACCGTCTCGGAGGAAAGGGTGGCAATGTAAGGATACCAGGAAGTCAGGGCTTGATTACCAACGGAGCCGTAGGATCCGCGAATCTTCAGAGTAGGGACATACGGCTTGATGCTCTGCCAGAAATCCTCTTCGGAAATCTTGTAACCGGCAGATGCGGAAGAGAAGAATGCCCACTGCTTGCCTGGGCGGAAGGAAGAAGAACCATCATAACGGCCATTGACTTCCAGCAGATATTTGTCGGCGTAGTTGTAATTGATACGTCCGAAGAAACCGGCAGTCGCCCTGTCCTTGAGAGTTTCGCCGATGGTCGCCTCCTTATTGCCTGTGATAAGGTTGAGAGTGGCCATATCCGGATTCTGAACACCATTTGCCGACAGACTCTGGCTGTCATATCTCATATCTTCTGCATTTGCACCTAGCTTAAATGCAAAATTGTGCTTCTCTGCAAGACTGAGTACATAGTCAAAATAAGCGTTGTAGGTATTGGTAATCCTGCTTACGAATGTTCTCTGAACAAAATCACTGGTGGTAACGGCGGTCTTTTTCGGGAATGACCAGTTCGCTACATAATAAGGCTGGCGCATTGTCCGGTTCTCATAGTTGTAACGTCCTCTTGTGTAGTCACCATAGAAAGAGAGTCCCGGAGCGATGTTAATCTTGAGGTTGCCGCCCAGAGTGAGGTACTGGTCATTCGAAGTACAGAGACTTTCATTAGCCACATAAGCATTGCCGTGACGGAAATAAAGCCCTTCTCCTGTCGCTGCGCTTTCACTTGCATATGTTCCGTCAGAGAGTTTGCTTCCGTCAGAGATTCCGAACGGGAAGAATGTCGGGAAACGCATCGTGTAGTAAAGAAGCCCCATCGCTCCGTTACTTGCCTCATAGCCATATGGATAGGTGTATTTCTTTTCGACATACATCACCTTGGTTCCGATGTTGAGCCAGTCCTTTACCTGAGTGTTGGATGACAGGTTGAGATTGTATCTGTCGATGTCATTCTGCTTGGCGGCCTTGAGGGTGCTTTCTGTCTGACTGTATCCCAGTCCGATATTGTAGTTGGTCTTACCGGTATTGCCGGCAACGCTCAGGTTGTGTGTCTGAGAGAGAGATGTCTTGAAGATTTCCTTGTTAGGGTCGGACACTCTGTAATAATAAGGAGTATTGCCGATAAGCTCCCAGTCCTCACCGTATTTGTAGACAGGATTGCTCAGATTGTCGCTATAGTTGTCGAACCATCTGATGATTCCTTCTCCGATTGTGTCGTAATACATACCGAAGGCTTCGATTCTCTGTCCATCTGTATTCTTCTGAGCGAGGATTCCTTCTTCGAGCTGAGCGAGGATGCCTTCCTTGTCTGTAATGTAGTGAGGAAGTCCGATAGGCTGGTTCCAGGAGAAGTTGTTGGAATAAGTGATGGAAACCTTGTCCTTTGCGCCTGCACCGTCTTTGGAAGTGATGAGGACAACGCCCCAGGCAGCACGTGAACCATAGATGGAAGCTGACGCTGCGTCCTTCAGAACGGAAATGCTCTTGATGTTGTCAGGATTGACAAATGAGAGGTCTGGAACCTCGACGCCATCCAGGAGGATGAGCGGGGTGTTGTCACCGTTGATGGATCCATTGCCGCGGATTTTCATGGTAGGAGATGCGTTAAGGTCATTTGTGCTGTAGGTGATGGTAAGTCCAGGAACAACACCCTGAAGACCCTTGGAAACATCAGTGATTGGTTTGCTGCCGAAGGCCTTGCCCACATTGACAGAAGCCACGGCACCGGTAAGGTTTTCTTTCTTCTGGGTACCGAAACCGACGACAACAGCGTCGCTGAGGAATTCGGCATCTTCCTCGAGGATGATTCT
>CAVCRS010000030.1:0-23826 GCA_963604635.1 Faecalibacillus sp. | reverse complement strand
TCGAGGAGGGCTCGGTTGTAATGAAGTTCTCGTGGTGCATCCTTATGGCTCTGAACGTCATCTTCTCCAATGTCTGGGGCATCATCCTCAAGGAGTGGAAGGGCTCGGGGCGCAAGACTGCCACCGTGCTGGTCTGCGGACTTGCGCTGCTGGTGTTCTCGCTCGTGTTCCCGAATTTGTTTTAAGTTATTTTTTAGGAGTCACTAACATTGCGGGGCCGGCGAATGGAATAGGCCCCTTTATCAGAATAAACAATGAAATCAGTATTGGAAAACCGTCCGCAGCTCAGGCGCTGCATTGATGAAGTCGCCGAGGTCGCAGGCTATCTCTGGGAGAAGGGATGGGCCGAGAGAAACGGCGGCAATATAGTCGTAAATATTACAGAGTGGGTAGATGAGGAATTGGCCGGAGCGCCGGCCATCGCCGAGAAAGTACCTATGGTTCAGACTCTTCCGCAGCTTCGCGGCTGCTGGTTCTTCTGCAAGGGCACGAACCGCCGAATGCGCGACCTCGCCCGCTTCCCGATGGAGAACGGCTCGATTATCCGCATATGCGACGACTGCGCGAGCTACGAGATTGTCGCGGACAATCCGGTGAAACCGACCTCCGAGCTGGCGTCGCACCTCGCGATGCACGCCCTGATGCTCGAACGCGGAAACGGCTACAAGGCTTCGCTCCACACGCACCCGATCGAGCTCGTGGCGATGACCCACCACCGTCCTTTTCTGGAGAAGGACGTGCTCACCAAGCTCCTCTGGTCGATGATTCCGGAGACGCGCGCATTCTGTCCCAAAGGCTTGGGAATCATACCTTACGAGATGCCGTCTTCGGCTGAACTCGCTGACGCCACGGTCGCTCAGCTCGATGAGTATGATGTCGTGATGTGGGAGAAGCACGGAGTCTGCGCAGTCGGCCCGAACGTGATGGAGGCCTTCGACCAGGTGGACGTGCTGAACAAGTCCGCTCTCATCTACGAGGCTGCGCGCAATATGGGCTTCATCCCTGAAGGAATGAGCGATGAGCAGATGGATGAACTGAAAGAGGCTTTCGGGCTGTAGATTACAGACTTAACATTGAAATAGTTCCGCCGGCTGTGAGGCCTGCGGAACTTTTTGCGGATCTGGCATCAACGAAATCTCTCAGTCCTGCCGTAAAGTTGGTCAGCCCGGGCTTTTGTCCGTAAAAATCGCCTGTTCCTCCGAGGGTCGAACTGCTCTTACCGTTGGTCGACCCAGACTTTTGTCCGTAAAAACCGCCCTTTTTACGGACAAACCTCCAGATTGGGCCAACTTGTCCGGGCTAAAACGTTTTCCTACGGACAAACCTTTCGACGGAACCTGATTGTCCGCGTAAAAACGTTTTCTCACGGACAAACCTCCAGCATAAGCCCACTTGTCCGCGTAAAAACGTTTTCTCGCGGACAAACCTCCGAAAGCCACCCGCTTGTCCTTGCTAAAACGTTTCCCCAGGGACAAACATTCCCGAATCCAGAAAATGACCTTAACAAGAAAGGTTGATCCGCTTTTAATCGAGTCTGGGGTTAACGGGACTATATTGCGCTAGAAATGAATGGAATAACTCCAGCCTATCAGTGGAATGACACCCTCGCTGTAGAATAAAGACTTGCACGTTACGCCGCAGGACATGGTCCTGGAGAGCGTGTAGTTTATGTTGATGCCGGCCTGAATCTGTGACTTCACACAGGATTCATCTTTTGAGATGACATCGCCTTGAAGAATACCTGCCGAAACCTCAGGAATTATCGAGAATGTCCGGACATTGTAAGCAGGTACCAGAATGGAAACGGTCCCTCCGTTTACATCTCTGTCTTCAACTAGGCCGACCCTCTCATAATTGATTTTCACGCCAACGTGTCCGAAAATGTATCCCACTCCGATTTCAGTGGTATTTGTCCCTGTCTTTGGAGAGAAATATTCAGATGTTGACAGTACGAATTTTCCGGTAATCTCCTGTGCATTGACATTAATTCCGATGCAACAGAGAATCAAAATAACAAGGCTCTGAAAATGACAGTTTTGCGTTCCATAATCATAATTGTTTAGAATTTATAAAATATGTGGTTGATAAAGTCTTATCGCCACAAATATAGCAAATTAAGTGATTAACCAATCGTTATATTTAGTAAATTTGCGCCGCGCTGCGGGGTAGGGCCCTGACGGCGGCAGTAGTTATGAGTAAAAAACAAGTTCCGGTTCTCCTGCTCACAGGTTATCTGGGCAGCGGAAAGACCACATTGGTCAATCGTATTCTTTCAAATCGCAAGGGTATACGCTTTGCGGTGATAGTCAACGATATAGGCGAAGTTAACATCGATGCTGCCCTCATCCAGAAGGGTGGAGTCGTCGGCACGAAGGACGACAGCCTCGTGGCTCTGCAGAACGGCTGCATCTGCTGCACCCTGAAAATGGACCTTGTCCAGCAGCTCAGCGACATCGTGGCGGCGGACAAGTTCGACTATATCGTCATTGAGGCGAGCGGTATCTGCGAGCCTGAGCCTATCGCCCAGACCATCTGCTCCATCCCGTCGCTCGATCCGCGCTATACCGAGCACGGCGTTCCGGTTCTCGACTGCATCGTGACCGTGGTGGATGCCCTCAGAATGCAGAGCGAGTTCGGCTGCGGCCTGGACCTCAAGCGCAAAAACATAGATGAAGACGATATCGAAAATCTTGTGATCCAGCAGATTGAGTTCTGCAACAAGATTCTCCTGAACAAGGCTTCCGAAGTTACCCCTGAGGAACTCGGCCGCGTCCACGCGATAGTTCGCGAACTCCAGCCGAATGCCGAAATCGTGGAGTGCGACTGGGGCGAGGTCGATCTGGACAGCCTGCTGAACACCCATCTCTTCAACTTCGACAGTGTCGCGGGCTCCGCCACCTGGATCCAGGAGGTCGAGAAAACCCACGATGAGGATGAAGATGAGGATGAACACGATGAGGATGAACACGGACACCATCATCACGACGATGATGATGACCACGACCATCATCACCATCACCACCACGAGGGTGGGGAAGTGGAGGAATACGGCATAGGAACCTATGTCTATTATGCCCGCAAGGCTCTGGACATAAACCGCTTCGACTGGTTTGTGGCGAAGAAGTGGCCTAAGGGCGTGATACGCGCGAAAGGCATCTGCTACTTCCAGGACCAGTTCGACACCTGCTATGTTTTCGAGCAGGCGGGCAAGCAGATTTCCCTGCGCAATGCCGGTCTCTGGTTCGGCGCTATGCCTAAGGAAGAACTTATGCAGCAGATAGAACGCGATCCGATGATCGCAAAGGACTGGGATCCGTACTACGGCGACCGTATGCAGAAACTTGTCTTCATCGGACAGCATCTGGACAAGGAAGCCATCCGTAAGGCATTGGACGGCTGTCTTGTGGACCCTGACACCGCAACTGTCTGATTTTCCGGCAGGGCGGAGTGCAAAAATTGGCCGCCGCCGCCAAAAACTTTTGCGGAGAAGAAAATTATGCCTATATTTGCGGGCTATTTATTATGACCGCTGAGCACGTGAAGAGCCGCCGCAAGGAGCGGACGCTTACGGTTGAAACTTTTTAAAGTTTTATTTATGTACGCAATCGTTGACATTGCAGGCCAGCAGTTTAAAGTTGAAGCTGGCAATGAAATCTTCGTAAACCGCCTCGCGGCTGCGAATGGTGCTGACGTGGAGTTCAACAAGGTGCTTCTTATCGAAAACGGTAACGACATCAAGGTTGGCGCTCCTTACGTAGAAGGTGCAGTGGTTAAGGCTACTGTCATCGATGATAATGCAAAGGCTGACAAGGTCCTCGTATTCAAGAAGATCCGTCGCAAGGGCTTCCAGAAGTGCAACGGCCACCGTCAGAAACTCACCAAGATCAAAATTAACGGAATCGCTTAAAAAGAATTCATTATGGCACACAAGAAAGGTCAGTCAAGTTCTAAGAACGGTCGTGAGTCCCATAGCAAACGTCTGGGTCTCAAGAAATGGGGTGGCGAAGTCGTTAAGGCCGGCAACATCATCGTACGTCAGAGAGGTACTGTACACAATCCTTCCACAAACGTAGGTATGGGCAAAGACCACACACTTTACGCTCTGGTGGACGGTACAGTAAAGTTCACCAAGAAGAAAGCAGACAAATCATACGTGTCGGTTGTTCCATTTGAGAACTAACTCGAAGGATTTAATGCAGTAGGTAAGAGGGCTTCACTTCGAGTAAGTGCAGGCCCTCTTTACATTTTACAGGAAATTAATTTACATAACAATATGTTGACACTTAAGACTTTGCGCGATGACCCGGAACTCGTCATCCGCAGACTTTCCAAAAAGCACTTCGATGCCCGTCCGGTAGTGGAGAAGGTACTTGAACTCGACGCCCGCCGCCGCGAACTCCAGACAGAAAGCGACGCCCTGCTCGCTACCCAGAAGCAGAAGGCGAATGAGATCGGCGCTCTGATGAAACAGGGGCTCAAGGACGCGGCCGAAAAGGCAAAGGAGGAAGTCGCAGCGATGAAGGCACGCTGCAACGAGCTGCTTGCCGCCCGCGACGCTGCCGAGAAGGAAATGAACGAGCAGATCGTTCTGATGCCGAATATGCCTTGCGAGCTGGTTCCGGAAGGCCTGAACGCAGCCGACAACCTCGTAGTCAAAGAGGGCGGCCCTGAGGTTCATCTCCCTGAAAACGCGCTCCCGCACTGGGAACTCTGCAAGAAATATGACATCATCGACTTCGACCTCGGCGTGAAAATCACCGGCGCAGGCTTCCCTGTCTATAAGGGCAAGGGCGCCAAGCTTCAGAGAGCTCTCATCAACTTCTTCCTGGACTGCAACACCGCAGCCGGCTACAAGGAAGTCGAGCCTCCAGTAATGGTGAACGCCGCTTCCGGTTTCGGTACAGGCCAGCTTCCTGACAAGGAGGCCCAGATGTACCACGCGAACCTGGATGATTTCTATATGGTTCCTACCGCTGAGGTTCCTGTCACCAACATCTTCCGTGACGTGATCCTCCAGGACAATGAAATCCCTCAGAAGCTCACAGCCTACACTCCTTGCTTCCGCCGCGAGGCCGGTTCCTACGGCAAGGACGTGCGCGGACTTAACCGTCTGCATCAGTTCGACAAGGTCGAGATCGTCCGCGTCGAGAAGCCTGAAAACAGCTACGCCGCTCTGGATGAGATGATTGCACACGTTGAAGGCATCGTGAACAAGCTCGGTCTCAAGTACCACATCCTCCGACTCTGCGGCGGCGATATGAGCTTCACATCGGCCATCACCTATGACTTCGAGCTCTGGAGCGCGGCCCAGCAGCGCTGGCTGGAGATTTCTTCAGTCTCCAACTTCGAGTCCTATCAGGCCAACCGTCTGCACCTGCGCTATCGCGACGAGAACGGCAAGACCAAGCTCTGCCACACTCTGAACGGCAGCTCCCTCGCTCTTCCGCGCGTCGTTGCGGCCCTCCTCGAGGACAACCAGACCGAAGACGGCATCATCATCCCTGAGGTGCTCCGTCCTTACACCGGCTTCGACAAGATTGACTAGCGACAAAATCATACTCGGAATAGATCCCGGAACCAACATCCTTGGTTACGGGATCATTTCCGTTGATGCAAAAGGCCCGCATTACGTCACGATGGGGGTTTTCGACCTCCGAAAGATCACTGATCCGTTCGAGAAACTCGCGAACATAAACGCCGGCGTGGAGGAGCTCATCGCGACATACTCCCCGAACGAACTCGCCGTCGAGTCCCCGTTCTACGGCAAGAACGCGCAGGTCATCCTCAAGCTCGGACGCGCACAAGGTGCGGCCATCATCGCGGCCATCAAGCAGGGCATACCCGTGACGGAATATGCTCCGCGCAAGGCCAAAATCGCCATCTGCGGCAACGGCAACGCGTCGAAGGAGCAGGTTCAGGTGATGGTGGGCAAGACTCTGAAGGTGGAGCTCGAGCCGCAGTACCTCGACGCCACCGACGCGCTCGCCATCGCGCTCTGCCACTACTACCAGCTCTCCAGCCCGCTGACGGGCGTGCGCTCCTCCAGTTCCTGGGCCAAGTTCATCGAGGCGAACCCCGACAGAGTGAAATGACTTCTGCGGACTCCGTCCAATTCTGCACTCTGCGGACTTCGTCCAATCCTGAAAAAATCCAAAGTTTTTAAAGAATTTATTAAACCCTGCGCCGCAGGGCTTGTCTAACGTTCGTGTTTTTTATAAAGAGAAGTATGAACAAATCCATCGCGCGCCTTGCCGCCGTAGTCTTGCTCCTGTTCACTTTCCTGCCTCTGGCCGCCCAGAGGGCACAAAGTGACATTACCGCAACCCTCATTGACGATGCCTCCGGAGAGCCTGTAGGCTTCGCCACCGTTTCCATCAGCCAGAAAAATTCGACCACCCCTTACAAGTACGCCCTCACCAACGAAAAGGGTTTCGCCACCCTTTCCGGCGTCAAGAACGGAACCTATATCTTCAAAGCCGAACTGATGGGCCTTGTCCCTTACGAAAAGGAGATTGTGGTCAAGGACAAGGATATCGCCCTCGGACAGATCCGGATGAAAACCGACACCAAGCTTCTGGATGCCGCCAGCGTATCCGCTCTCGGTAATCCGGTCGTCATAAAGAAAGATACCATCGAGTATAACGCCACCTCCTTCAAAACCACTGAGAATGACGTTCTTGAGGACCTCCTCAAGAAGCTTCCGGGAGTCGAGGTGGATTCCGACGGTACCATCACTGCCAACGGAAAGACCATCGAAAAAATCTATATTGATGGCAAGACCTATTTTATGGATGACCCGGCCCTCGCCTCGAAGAACCTTCCCGCGAAGATCATCGACAAAGTCAAGGTGGTGAAGAAGAAGTCCGACCAGGCCGAGTTCACCGGCATCGATGACGGTCAGGAAGAGACCGTAATCGACCTTTCCGTGCAGAAGGGTATGATGAACGGCCTTATGGGCAACATCCGTGCGGGCATCGGTCACGATGTCCCGGTCAAGGAGAGTTCAGACTCCAAGTTCACTCCTTATAACGACACCCGTTTCACTTCGAACCTCTTCCTCGGCAACTTCTCCGAAGGCAAGCAGTTCAGCGTAATCGGCAACGCCAATAACGGCAACCGTCTCGGTTTCGGTGACTTCGCGGGCAATATGATGCGCGGAATGGGCGGCGGTATGCGCTCCGGCAACGGCGGCGTCACCACATCCTACCTCCTCGGCGGCCACGCCGGCTTCGACCTGCTCGATGACAGGATGGAACTCGTGAGCGACCTGGCCTACAGCGGCACCAGGACGGATTCCGATCAGGAGTCATACAAGGAAACATATTATGATGACTACAGCCAGATTTCGAATACCAAGAACATATCTCTCTCGACTTCTGACGGTTACCGTTTCGGAATGCGTCTCGAGCACGAATTCAGCGAGAACAATTCCATCATCTTCGAGCCTCAGATAAATTACGGTATGGGTACCTACAATACCACCGAAGAGTTCGATACGAAGACCGATGACAGAAACGGCAATATCACCAAAACCAACGACGGTTTCAGCTTCAACGGCGGCGACAACCGCAACCTCCAGGCTTCCGGCCGTCTTATGTACCGTCAGAGACTCGGAATTCCGGGACGTACCCTTGTGCTTTTCACAAATTTCAGCTTCTCGAATAACGATACCGACGGACTTACCCAGTCTCTCACAAGGACTTACATCAACGATGTCCAGAAAGATTCGATAATAAACCAGCATACCGACCAGTACAGCAGGAGCACGAATATATCGGGCCGCGCCGTATTCACCGAGCCTCTCGGAAATGACTTCTACGCCGAGGCCAACTACTCCTATAACTGGAGCCGGTCGAATTCCGAGAAGACCGCATATGACATCGCCCTCTTCGATGAAAATTTCGATGAGAAGACCCGCGAAGCTTATATCGACGGCGCCCGCACCAAGAATACGGCTTATTCCAACGCCATCACCAATGTGAACATCCGTCAGGAGATCGGGGCTAACCTTATGTTCCGCCGCGAGAAGATTCTGGCTCAGGTCGGAGTGAGCCTTAATCCTACGAAGGTCAGCAACTACACCGAGCGTGCAGCCTACACCATCGACACCACCTATTCGGTACTGAACTGGTCTCCTCAGGCTATGTTCTTCTATGAACCTAACGACTACACCGAGGCCCGTTTCCGCTACCGCGGTTCCTCCAGCCAGCCTTCCGTAACCCAGCTGGTTCCTGTTCTGGACAACTCCAACCCTATTAACCAGTCACTCGGTAACCCGTACCTCCTCCCATACTTCTCACACAATTTCGGAGGCGAGTTCCAGTATGGCAATCCTCAGAAATACACTACTCTGAGCGTGCGTCTGAACGGCGGTTTCGTCCAGAACCCTATCGTGAACTCCACCTGGACCAACAGGGCTGACGGTATGACCTTCACTATGCCGGTGAACGGCCCGACTTCGAGCAATTTCAATTTCTTTATGTTCGGCAATCTGCCGGTCTACAAGCAGAACGTTCTCATATCCAATATGACGCGCTTCAGCGCGAGCAATTCCTCCTCCTATGTGGGAAACAACATCGAAACCGACAGGTATTATCACGATGATGATTTCGACTATGTTGCCTTCAGAAGGGATTACAGCGATATCGAGGCTTCTGACAATTTCGAGAGGAATGACACCCGAAGTATGAGCGTCACCGAGCGTCTGCATCTTACCTACCGCAATGATGCCCTCGAAATCCGTGTTGGCGGTTCCGCAAGATATACCAATACCAAATATACCATTTATTCCGAGCAGAATATAAATACCTGGAGAAATACCGCCGAGGGCTCGTTCCTCTGGAACTGGGATCTGCCTGGAATGACTTTCCGTTCGGATGTGAATTACAGATGGTATCGCGGTTACTCTACCGATATGCCTTCGGAGACCATTGTCAATGCTGAGATTTCCAAGCTTGTCTTCCGCCGTCAGGCGACCATCGCCCTGAATGTGTATGACCTTCTCGGTCAGACCCGCAGCCTTAACGTGAGCGACACCGCGAACTACCATTCAGAGTCTCTGAGCAATACCGTGGGCCGTTACGTGATGCTTTCATTCACCTGGCGTTTCGGAACCTTCGGAGGCCGTGGTGACCGTCGCGGTCCGGGTGGTCCCGGTATGGGTCCCGGCAGAATGGGCGGCCCTGGTATGGGCGGCCCAGGCGGCCCTCCGCGCTTCTAGCAAGACTTGATCCGTCAAGTACCAGTTATATTCAATCCCGAGCGGGTGACCGGCTTACGCTGTTCATCCGCTTGTTTTATAGTTTGTGATTATTGCCTGTCAGATCCGGATTGGACAATGGTGACATCTGAATAGTCATCACCCCGAATTACCGTGAATGTCAGACTTCGGGCATCTCCGTCATTCTCTTCCAAGTGCGCATTGATACTTGTATTGTCCCTCGATTTAACATTACCCTCTATTCTGTACCAATCACCTGATTCAGGCAATTGGTAGAATAGTAACCATTTGAACTGAATTAGCCTGCGGAGCCGGTCGGGGGCCATTGGGCGAAAATCTGAGAAATGTTGCAAGCGGCATACACCTTATGCCGCTTGCAATATCACTTTTAGGGGCAAACTTATCTCTGACGATTATTCAGCACCGGATTGGATGATTGTAACAATTTTGCTTGAGTCATAATTAAATACCTTGAAAGATAGTTTTCGTGTGCCCCCCACATTTTCCGCCAAATGGACTTTGATTCCTTTGTTTTCATCTGAATAACGGTGTCCTTCAACCTTGTACCATTCTCCACATATAGTTAAATACCCATCTGTATACTCCCTTGCGGTTTCTAGACAACTTGGATTTCCTTCACTATCAGAATCTGTATAAATAAATATAGTTATATCAACAAACTGAACATTTGAATGAAATGTTAAGTTCTGCTCTCCGCAATCGACAGTAATATTATTTGGCGTAATCTCCATACGCACCTGATCCCCGCACGATACCAGAAAACAAATACTGGCAAGAAGTGTAAATGCAATACGTTTCATGATTGTCCGCTATAAATCTATTGTTAACTCATTTGCCGATGTTGGTACATCATAAGTGATAACCCTGAAGTGCCAGCCATAATAATAATCCGCACTAGTGTTTACTTTATTTGGATTGTCAAATTCTTCTGCATGGGCAGGATTCAGGCATTTGGTTGAATAATAGCCATTCGAGAGGAATTCCCAACCCAAATTCATATGCAGGAGATATTCGTTGTCATAAGAGTATTTTGCTCCGTCGATTACCCATGAGTGGCCTGACAGATAATTATTGCATTCCTTAGGAATCGCTGAAATGAAAACAGGCTTTGAATTTTCGAGCATGTCGCTGATTTTGCCTATCATAGATGATGTCAGAGATGATGCACTTATCCTTTTGACATTTGAATACTTGAATTTGTCCATACATTTTTTGATCTGCCTCGGCGTTATCATGGTGAATTTGACGCCAGTCCATTTATACACTTTTTTGAATATCCCACCCATAAGCAGCGATATCTGATTCTTATATGTATCTGTCACCCATGCTATAGATTTATGCGACTTGATGCCGCCATAGTTGATTTGCGTGCCATTGATAGTAAGGTTTTGTGGGAATTCATTGTATGCTACAATCATTGCCATTGCGGTTGTGGAGCAGCCAGTAAGCGCCTCCTTATCTTTTTTGCAACCTCTCTTGCAGTAAATATTGTAGGGGTCATCTTGGTTCCAAGAATAAGATAACATCGGACTATGAGTTGCATATTCTTCATATCTGTCCCCAGATTTCGGACCTGCAGTAGGATCTTCAATATTGAATTCCCGGTATGAATTTTCTATGCCTTGTCGAATGAGTTCCGATGTAAAATCATCTACATCTGCAGATCCCACATAATAATCATCATCCTCTTGTGAATAGAATAATGAACCATCTACGATTGTCACATTTTCATTGAATTCACTGATTTCGGATTCATCCATATCATTGTCGCTGAAGAAATCAGTAGATACACAGATAGTTCCTGCATTGACTTGAAGACTGGCGGGGTCGATGTGTCCGCTTTCTGTCACAGCAAGGATGTCAGGGATGGCTTCATTTGCTCCGAGGACGGCAAAGCCTTCATCGTTTTCAAAATTGATGATATACGCTGTCGGCAATTCCTCAGTTGTTGTGCCTTCATCCGTCCTTGTGACTACTCTCTCACAATAGTATGTCGAAACTGTGCTGTATCTGCGCATCTCTCCTGACCTGGTTTGCGGTAATGGATTGTCTGACAGGAACAAGTCAAGTTTTTGCAAGGCGTCTTCAACAGATATGATGCGGGGGATTTTGTTATTATCGGTCACAGGCTCTGTTTCTGTGACAGCGGCTTTATCACATGCCCAAACCGAGAGCAGTAATAATGCAAGTAAATATATCCTTTTCATTTTAGTGTTTTTTACGGCACTTTCGTGCTGTGGGTTAATAATAATGGTATCCTTGTGTCAGTTTCCCTTCCTTTCGGGGGAAAGCTGGCGGATGTCTGGCGGTAACGTTTCGGCTGTCATAATTTTATCAGTTTGTGGTTATTATCGCAATAATGAATACGACTTCTGCAAAGGTAGAAATTAATAACAATAATGCAAATTTTTATGTATTAAACAATTGCCGCGGCTCATTAAAAGGCGTGGTGAGCAAAGGAATTAGCGCTTATCGTTGAAAGCCAATACTATTTTTGCTTTCGCCTTTATTGGCCTGCTCCGCCGGCCGGGGGGAATTCTTGGGTGGGTATATCACTTGCCGAGCAGCTGGAAATTCCGGAAGATGGAACCTGCGACGCTGTCCGGAACCTCGCATTCCTTTGCTATTCGGGGCCACAAAGAAACGGCATCCAGCAGTTCGTCGATGATGATTTGAGGATCTTTGATGCCGTTTACTTTTCCGCATTCCACGAGGTCCTTTCGACAGATTCCTTCAAATTTTCCGGCAATGGACATCTGGTGCTGCGATGTCCAGGAGCCTTCAGGATTGTAGGCATATCCCATGTCATAAGCCGGAGACAATCTCCACTTGCCATCCCTTTCCATAAGAAAGGAAATATTCTTGGTGTGGTCATCCTGATTCCTTACCAGAACATTGAATACCATTCTGCGGAACATCTCTTCCGTCTGGGAATATGTCAGATGCAATCTTCTCATAACTGTGAAGGCCTGCTCGTAGGAATAGGTCCTCGGCATTCTGAAGTCATAATGGGCAAGGCCGCAGAGAGTCTGCATATGAATCTTGGCGTTCCCGTTCCTGTCAAACCGTTCGGTCATGAAATGGGCACGCCCGCCTTCTTCAATCAGCAGACTGTCTGTCATCTCAATATTGCACTTGCGTGCAAGCTTGTAGAACGAGTATTCGAGCCGTCCATAATTTGTGGTTTCTCTGAATCCTGCATCAGCTGTAACTCCGTCAAGTTTTATCAGGTACTGTCGAAAACCATCGGGTGCTGGAATCTGTCCCGAGCGGACTTCTCCGGTAGCCTTGTTGTAAGCTATGATGGCTTTGGCTCTCTGCCCTCCTGCGGATGTTCCCAAGCGGAGGATTTCCGCGACTGCCGCCTTCCTGTCATTATCGAGATTTACACTGAAGGCGTCCTTCCCGGACAATGCCTCTCTGGCCACATCGACAAGTGTCTCTATTTCAAACTCTTTGTCAAGGTCAGTGCCTGTCTCGACGGCGGGCTCGAATTCCAGCGCCCCCATACATCTTTTCCCCAGAAAACACAGCGATTCCAATGCCGAGCCGGAGGAACGTCCTGTCAGGGAAAGCCATCTGTCGAACAATGCCCGTCCGTAAGTATCCGGCAGAGAATCTGCAAGCAGCCCGGGCAAGCCGATGAATGTCGCCCTGTTTAGGTTTCCGAATGAATAGACACGGCCTTCCCTTACCGGCATCATAAGCGGAGACGGTTCCAGACCTTTTCCGATGAAGTAGGGCGAGTACTCGAATTCGGCCAAATCATACCGCTCATTCCAACGGAATGTTCCTATGACTTCTCCCCATAGTATAACTCGTGCGACGTTTACCATTCCGTGTCCTCCTTTATGGATGTCTTGTGGTTTCTGGCGCGTTTGCGAAGATGTTTTGCAGTGGAATTCACAAATTCATAATACTCGGTGGGACTAAGTTCCGCAGGTTCTGCAAGCCTCTGGAGATGCTCCAGCAGACCGAGTACCCTCATCGTTCGGATAAGGGAATCAAAAGAGCCGATGTGACCGCCCTCTATCTTTTTGAGAGAGGATAAAGAAATCCCGGCATCCCTGGCAAGTGCAGCCTGAGTGATGTTCTGTTTAAGGCGTGTAGCTTTGATCTTTTCGCCTATCTTGCCCTCGATATTCTGGTCTGAGAGTGCGTAAATGTCATCCATAAAGTTTGTATAATCAACTATTATGCTGCAAATATAGCAATAATAGTTTGTTTTGCAACTTTAATGAAAGGAAAGATTGGCCTGCGGAGCCGGTCGGGGGCCATTGGGCGAAAATCTGAGAAATGTTGCAAGCGGCATACACCTTATGCCGCTTGCAATATCAATTTTAAGGTCGAACTTATCTCTGACAATTATTCAACGCCGGATTGGATGATTGTAACAATTTGGCTTGTGTCGTGGTAAAAGACAGTGAAAGATAGTTTTCGGGTGCCCCCTGCGTTCTCAGCCAAATGCACTTTGATTTCTCTGTTTTCATCTGAAAACCGTTGTCCTTCTACCTTGTACCATTCTCCACATATAGTCAAATACCCATCCATGTATGTCCTTGAAATTTCTTGACAACTTGGGCTCCCTTCGCTATCATAATCAGTATAAATAAAAATATATATATCGGCAAACTGCACATTTGAATGAAATGTCAAATCCTGCTCTTTGCAGTCAACCGTAATATTGTTAGGGGTTATTTCCATAAGTGTCTTATTACATGCCCAGACAGTGAGCAGTAACGATGCAAGTAAATATATCCTTTTCATTTTAGTGTTTTTTACGGCACTTCCGTGCTGTGGGTTAATAATGGTATCCCTGTGTCAGCTTCCCTTCCTTTCTGAGGAAAGCTGGCGGATGTCTGGCGGGAACGTTTCGGCTGTCATAATTTTATCAGTTTGTGGTTATATAATAAAATAATGATGGTAATTTCGCAACTACGTGCGCCATTTGCAAAGATAGAAATTAATTAAAGCAATGCAATTTTTTATGTATTAAACAATTGCCACAGCTCATGAAAAGTCGTGGTGAGCAAAGGAATTAGCGCTTATCGTTGAAAGCCAATACTATTTTTGCTTTTGCCTTTATTGGCCGGCGGAGCCGGCCGGTTAAGCCTCATCCATATTGTTGCAGTAGCGGCGCCACTTGTCGAGGAGCCGGGTCATGTCATCGGGCAGCGGGGCCTCGAAGTGCACCTGCTGGCGGGTTTTCGGGTGTACAAAGCCGAGCACTCCGGCGTGCAGGGCCTGGCGCGGACAGAGCTTGAAGCAGTTCTCGATGAACTGGCGGTACTTGGCGTAGATGGTTCCCTTGCGGATTTCGGAGCCGCCGTAGCGCTCGTCGTTGAAGAGCGGATGGCCGATGGATGACATATGCACGCGAATCTGGTGCGTGCGGCCGGTCTCGAGACGGCATTGGACGAGAGTCACGAATCCGAAACGCTCGATGACCTTGTAGTGCGTGACGGCGTGCCTGCCCTTTTCGGGGTCGTCATAGACGCGGAAGCGCAGGCGGTCGTTCGGATCGCGGCCGATGTTGGCGTCTATTGTGCCCTCATCCTCTTTCACGTTTCCCCAGACTACGGCGGTATACAGGCGTTCGATGCTGTGCTCGAAGAACTGTTTCGCGAGGTGCAGCTGGGACTCGTCATTCTTTGCGACCACCAGCAGACCGGAAGTGTCCTTGTCTATGCGGTGCACCAGAATTCCCATTCTTTCATCCTCAGCCTCAGGGCCTTGCGAAATCCCCAGATGATATGAAAGAGCGTTTATGAGCGTACCCTCGAAATGCCCGTGACCCGGATGCACCACCATTCCGGCGGCCTTGTTCACCACCAGCAGGTCATCGTCCTCATAGACGATGTCCAGCGGAATGTCCTGCGGCAGAATCTCCATCCCGCGGCGGCGGTAAGGCATCACGAAACGGATCACGTCCTCGGGACGCACTATGAGATTGGCCTTGGCCACCTTGCCGTTCACACGGACGTACTGCTGCTTTATGGCGCATTGGATGCGATGCCTCGAGGTGTCCTCGAGGTGAGCGGCCATATACTTGTCTATTCTGATCGGAGTCTGTCCCTTGTCGACGTTCAGGCGGAAATGCTCGAACATTCCCTGCTCCTCGTCTTCGGAGATTTCGTCCGCGACTGCGTCAGACCCCTCGACGATGTCCTCGTCGATGAATTTTCCGAGATCGCTGTCCTGCAGTTCCATAGGCTATTCCTCTTCGCTGAGCGTCAGGTGCAGGGCCACTTCGGAGCCCATCAGGATCGGGAATTCGGAGACGCCCGGCGACTGGCTGCTGACTACCGCGTTCAGCGAATCGCTGTAGTTCAGGACGTTCTTGTCGAAAATCAGTCTGCCGATATTCAGCGAGTTGTCGTGCAGGGCATCGACTGCACGGGAATAGCGCAGCCCGACGACATTCGGAACGAAGGTCTGGTTGTTTTCAGGGTTGAGCCCCACCACGAGAGTGATGTCCGAGCCGCTCTCAACCTCGCGCCCGGCGGAAATCTCGCGGTTGCGGTAGAGCTGGCGCAGGACATTGTTCGTCGCGATGTCGTTCACGTAGATGAGTTCCTTCAGGTTCAGACCCTTCGAGGAGAGCTCGGCGCGCGCCTGGCGCATTGAGAGTCCCACGAGATTCGGCATCCTGACTTTCTTCGCGTTTACTGCATTGATGGTCAGCATTATGCGGCGGCCTTTCTTTACCTTTGCGCCGGCGGCAGGGTTCTGCTTATAGACTGCACCCTTTGTCATTCTTCGCACATAGACGGAGTCGGTGACCTCGACGCGGATTCCGTTGTCGGAGGCCACTCTCTTTGCCTGAGCTACCGTAAGATTAGTCATATCAGGCACTTCTATTTCCTTGCCGTGACGTGTGAACACGCCCAGCAGGAGCGATGCCACCAAACTGAGACCTAAGAAGAACGCGACAGCCCCGATGATGTTCGCCGCCGCCCATTTGCCTGTGCTCTTTTCCGATGTAGCCATATTGTCATATCCAAAATTGCACAAATTTACGAAGATGTTTTGAATTTTCGGTCATTGATGAGTACCTTCGCGTGTTATGACTGCGAAAGTGCGAAATACGATGCTGATTCTGGAGCTTCTGTTCGGAGTTCTGATGAGTCTGCCGTGGCTGGTGCCGCATCTGGGACTGCTCGCCCTCGTGGGCTTCGCGCCTCTGCTCTGTATGGAGAAGATCGCCAGCGAAAACGGAGTCCGCCGCTTCTGGATCTGGCATTACAGCGCTTTCGTGCTCTGGAATGCTCTCACCACGTTCTGGGTGTGCAACGCCACGGTCGGCGGAGGCATATTCGCGGTCCTCGCGAACGCCCTGCAGATGTCTCTGGTGTTCGGGCTTTTCCGACTGAGCAAAAAGACTCTGACGGGAGTCCTGCCGTATCTGTTTCTGGCATTCACGTGGATAGCTTGGGAGAAAGCGTATTTCTCCGTCCAGATTTCCTGGCCGTGGCTGGTGCTGGGCAATGCCTTTGCGCAGACCACACATCTGGTCCAGTGGTACGAAATCACCGGCACTCTCGGCGGTTCCGCCTGGATCTGGGCGTGCAACCTCGCCGTTTTCGGGATGATGTCAGCGCTGGCCGACTACCGCTGGCCGGGGTTCACCCGCTGGGGAAAAATCTCCGCTGTGGCCGGTCTGATAGCGGTTTTCACCGTGCCGCCTGTCTGCTCGCTGATAATTTATCACAATTACGATGAGGTCAGCGAGGGTCAAATGGACGTGCTCATCGGGCAGCCGAATTTCGATCCGTATCAGAAGTTCCAGTCCCTCAGCCAGCAGCAGCAGACGGCGATACTCCTCTCGCTCTGGAAGCCGGCGCTCGAAGAGCGGACAGACACTTCCAGCCCCCTGCTGCTGCTCGCGCCGGAGACGTTCTGCTCCGACATCATCTGCGGGAAGTTCGAGGACAGTCCGACCTGGCAGCGGCTGCGCTCGTTTGCAGCGGCTTCCGCCAATACTTCCGTCATCTTCGGCGCGTCATCCTACGAATATTTTGATACAAAGGCCGCTCCGTCGGCCAATGCGAGACGCCTGCGGGACGGGAGCTGGTACGAATCGCACAATTCCGCCCTCTGTCTCGACGGCACAGGAGAGACTGAGATATATCACAAGAGCAAGCTTGTCGTGGGTGTGGAGATGACCCCTTATCCGAAGGTCATAGGACCGATAGCCGAGAAGATAGGGGCTCCCATAGGGCACAGCGTAGGGCAGAAGGAGGTTTCGCTTCTGCATCCGCAGGGGGTGCCTGCCGGCTGCGCCGTATGTTATGAATCCATCTACGGGGATTTCTGCAGGGATTACGTCCTCAAGGGTGCCAGGTTTATGACTGTAATCACGAACGACGCCTGGTGGGGGGACACTCCGGGATACCGCCAGCATCTTTCATATTCCCGTCTGAGAGCCATAGAGCTCCGCAGGGACATAGCCCGCTGCGGCAACACCGGAATCTCCGCTTTCATAGACCAGAGGGGCGATGTGCTTCAGAAGGGTCCGTGGTGGGAAAGAGCGACTCTGAGCGGGACGGTGAACCTGAATTCGGCCCGGACTTATTTCGTGCGTAACGGAGATGTCTGCGGACGGCTGTGTGTCCTCTCCTTCGCTCTGCTTCTTCTCAAGCTGCTGCTGGATCTGCTGATGATGCGCACAGGGGAAAAACACAGGGCTGACTAAATGGCAGACATCGGGCCGGGGCTCGCTATTTGATAGAGAAACCGCAGTTTCCGGTTCCGGGAATGATTTTGATTGATTTTTTATAACTGAAAACGATATGATTTGGATTATATTGATTCTTGTGATGGTGCTGAGCTACATCATCCAGGCTACACTTCAGAGCAGATTCAGCAAATACGAGAAAGTCCCGATGAACGGAGGGATGACAGGCGCGGAAGTCGCGCAGAAAATGCTTAGAGACAATGGAATATACGATGTGAAAGTGGGCTCCATACAGGGTACCCTCACGGACCATTACAATCCTCAGACGAAAATCGTGAACCTGAGCGAGGCCGTATTCAGCGGGCGGAGCATCGCCGCCGCGGCGGTCGCCGCACACGAGTGCGGCCACGCCCTGCAGCATGCGCAGGGCTATGCTCCGCTCCGCCTGCGTTCCGCCCTCGTGCCGGTGGTCACTTTCGCCAACAACACCGTCCAGTGGGTGCTGCTGCTCGGAGTGCTTCTCATAAACGTCACTCCGTCCCTGCTCTGGCTCGGAATCGCCCTCTTCGCGATGACCACATTCTTCAGTCTGGTTACCCTCCCGGTGGAAATCAACGCCAGCCAGCGCGCCATAGCCTGGCTCTCCTCCACCCGCATCACCGACGTAACCACGACCCCTATGGCCAAAGACGCCCTCAAATGGGCCGCCTACACCTACGTCATCGCAGCCATCGGCTCCCTCGCCACCCTCTTCTACTACATCGGCATCGCCAATTCCAGAAGGTAGTTAAACCTCCCGTCTCGAAACTCTTAATGGTGCCGGAGGGCTGGGAGACACGGTCCCTTTATTCTGTCCGGCCGGCTCGGAGCCGGCCAATGCCTATCTGATCACCACACGCTCGATGCGGCGGGGGATGGAGGCGAGAATTTCGTAGGGAATGGTGCCGAGGATTTCCGCGAGTTCGTTTACGCTCGGGTCATCCCCGAAGATGGTCACCGTGTCGCCGGCCTTGACATCCACGCCGGTCACATCCAGCATACACATATCCATACAGATGTTGCCTATCGTGGGCACCCTGTGCCCGTTTACCGAGAAACTGGCCCTGCCGCAGCCCAGATGCCTGTCTATGCCGTCGGCATAACCCACCGGAATGGTGGCGATTACTGTCCCCGGTCTGGATATTATACCCTTGCGCGAATAGCCCACAGTCCCGTCCTCAGGGGACAGCGTCTTGACCTGCAGGACTTTCACTTTAAGGGAAGCTACCGGCAGCAGAGGAGCCTGTCCGCTTGCGCTGATGCCGTATATGCCTATGCCCAGACGCACCATATCGAACTGATACTGAGGAAACCTCTCAATTCCTGCCGAATTCAGGATATGATACATCGGCTTGTAGCCGATACTTTCGGAAATGCGGCCCGCATTGGCCTGAAAGGCCGAAATCTGGGAGAGCGTGAACTCGTCCTGCTGCGGGTCTTCGGCCGCCGCGAGATGCGAATAGACGCTTGTTACCTTCACGCAGTCGCGCCCTTGGAGAAACTCCAGCAGCTCTCCGAGCTCACTCGTCATAAATCCGAGCCTGTGCATACCCGTATCCAGCTTGATATGAATGGGATAGTTCTTTATCCCACGGCTTCCCAGAATCTCGCAGAAAGCCCGGAGCGTATACAGGTTCGGAATGCCCGGCTCGAGTCTGTACTCTATGATTTCGCTGAGAAAATCCACACCCGCAGTCAGTACGAGTATGGGCAGAGTGATACCGGCCTTTCGGAGCTCGATACCCTCCACAGGCAGCGCAACTGCCAGATAATCAGCCCCGCAGGACTGCATCATCGCCGCGAATTCCACTGCCCCGTGACCGTAGGCATTGGCCTTCACCAGAACCAGAAGCCTGGTGGACGCCTCCAGGCGCGAGCGATACCAGCGGTAGTTCACGCGGCAATTCCTGAGCCTCAGCTCAAGTCTTGAGAAATCATCATTTGCTAACACAATACAAAAGTACATAAAAAAGAGGCAAGCCTGTACAGAGCCTGCCTCTCTTTTAATCATATTTTGCAGAAAAGTGACTATCTGACGAACGCTGCGTTCTGAAGGTACTCCGCGCTCTTCTTCGCTGCCTGAAGCATCTCGGCGTCGATCTGCGCGCGGGTGTAAGGAGTGCCGTCGGCGTTGACTTTCTCCCTCAATGCCTTAGGCGTCTCGATCTCTACGAAATAATCCTTCATTCCGTTGGCGTAGAACTGGTTGAAGATGGACTCGAAGTCCATTTCGCCGCTCTCGCCGATTACGAACACGTCCTTGATGTGGAGGAGTTCGATTCTCTCAGGATATTTCTTCAGGTATTCCACAGGGTCTTTTCCGCCCTTCTGGCACCAGTAGACATCCAGCTCGAAGCAGACGTACTGAGGATCTGTATTCTCCACGAGATACTCCCACATCACCTTGTCCGAATCCTGAAGGGTCTCGAACTCGCGGGAGTGGTTGTGGTATCCGAGCTTGAGTCCGTACTCGGCGGCCAGTTTGCCCACGCGGTTGAAGTACTCGCACATACGCTGCACATCAGCCTCGGTATATTCGACCTGATAGCTAGGGATTACGAAATATCTGCCTCCGCAGGCCTTCTGGATTTCGAAGAGACTTCTCCAGCGGTCCATTACAGCCTCCTCATTCTCAGGGTCTTCCGCGAGGGAAGAGTGGGTCGAGACTATCTCTCCGCCCAGACTGTCGCAGAGGGCTTTGAACTCAGGGGCGGGGAGCCCGAACACATTCGGGTCTCCTCCCCACTGTACGAGTTCGAAAGCATTGTATCCGTAGGATGCCAGAGAATCGAGAGTCGAATGCGGATCCTCTCTCATCAAGTTCATCACCGAGTAGAGCTGAATTCCGATGGTTTTCTGCTCCGCGGCCTTTTCGCTGCATGAAGAAGAAAGTGCCATTGTGCCCAGGACGGCTCCGAAAAGGATAATATGCTTGAATCTGATCATAGATTACTCCATTACCTTTATGCGGATGTTGCGGTACCAGACGTTGTCGCCGTGATCCTGGAATCCGATGTAGCCCTCGTGGTTCTCGCCGCCGCAGTTGTTGAGGAGCTCGAATGCGAGAGGCCATTTCTCCTGGCTGAACTTGCTGGCCTGGAGCATATCTGTCCACTGCTGGGTCCACAGGTGATACTCGAGTACGTTGACGCCGTTCTGTCCGTGAACTACAGTTCCCTTGTAAACCATGATCTTACCTGTCTGCCACTCGCCGTATTTGGTGAAGTTCTGAGGATCTGCAGGAATCATGTCATAGAGGGAAGCTGACTTGCGGTTTCCGTTTACGCCAAGCTGTGCGTCAGGATGGTTCTCATTGTCAAGAACCTGATACTCAGGGCAGGAGATGTAGATAGGCTCCATTTTCTCATTGCCCTGGTCATCCTTTGTGGAAACTTCCTGTGCGAGGTAGAAAACTCCTGAGTTGGAGCCTTTCTCCACCATCCAGTCGAACTCGAGGATGAAATTCTTGAACTTGTAGGAGAAGATGATGTCTCCGCCTTCCTTGGTCTGGCCTTCACCGGTACCGGTGCCTTCGAAATGCAGGCATCCGTCCTTGATGGTCCATCTCTCAGGAACATAGTCCTTTCCGTATCCTCTCCAGCCGTCGAGGGATGTGCCGTCGAAGATTACATAATAACCGTTCTCATCCTGCTTGAACTGTGAAAGGTCGATGCAAGGATTCTCCACTACGGTGTACTCAGGAGCTGCAGCAGGTTCCTCTGCGGCTTTCTTTTTCTGAGAGTTGTTGTTGCAGGCGCAGGATGCTATCATCATCGTGCCTGCGATGGCAGCTGTTGCCATAACGATTGCTTTTTTCATTGTGCTATGAATTTTGAATCTTGGTTCCGTTTATTATTCCGGCATTGCAGGAAGCTCGTAGCCGTTCTGATAAGTGTGCTTGATCAGTTCGGCGGCGAAAGCGTTGGCATCCACCGGCTCGGTATAGGTGTTCTTGAATGTAGGGTGACCGTCCTTGATGGAGAAGCCGTCCTTTACCATGGCTTTCACTGTAGCGCCCTCAGGAATGTTGGTGAAACGCATGTTCTCACCATCCCAGTCGAGAACCTGATTGAGACCCTGGAGACGGACTGCGAGCACACCCATAACCACCATTTCATTGAACGGACCGGCTACGCTGAAGTCTGAAGCTGAAGGAACGCGTACTGAAGGATCCTCCTTGCAGGCTCTTACCCAGTCCTGCTGGTGATTCGTTGTGACGCGGCGCAGGGTCTTCGGAACGTCAGGCACTCTTCCGGAAACGAGGTAAGGCTCCACACCGTAGCATCCGCAGATGAGGGTGTCCTTTGTGCCGTGGAAGATGACGCAGCCGCCCTGTGTGTTGAGGTTCACACCTGCAGGAAGTCCTTCCGGACGGTTAGGGAGAAGTCCGCCGTCGTACCAGTTGACCTCGACCTCAGGCATTGCGACCTTAGGCATATTGTCGCGGGCAGGGAAGACGTATCTTACGTGCTGCGCTGACGGGCAGGATTCGCTCAGAAGCTTTGTCGAAGAACCTTCCACGTGGATAGGATAGCCGAGCTTGAGGGCTACGAACGGTGCGTGGAGGATGTGGCAGGCCATATCGCCGAGCGCGCCTGTTCCGAAATCCCACCAGCCGCGGAAGTTCCACGGAGTGTAGATGGAGTTGTAAGGGCGTTTCGGTGCAGGACCGATGAAAGCATCCCAGTTGAGGGTGTCAGGAACAGGCATAACCTGCTCAGGACGCTCCAGGCCCTGTGGCCAGATAGGACGGTCCGTGAAAGCGTCGACGCGTGTGACTTCGCCGATTTCTCCGTTCCAGATCCACTCGCAGGCAAGTCTTACGCCTTCGCCGGAAGCTCCCTGGTTACCCATCTGTGTGGCGACCTTGTTCTTTGCCGCCAGGCGTGTGAGGAGTCTTGACTCATAAACGGTATGTGTGAGAGGCTTCTCGCAGTAAACGTGCTTTCCTGCAGCGAGGGCTTCTGCGCAGATGATGGCGTGCGTATGGTCTGCGGTAGCGCATACGACTGCGTCACACTCAGGAAGAAGTTCCTTGAACATCACGCGGTAGTCATTGTACTTCTTGGCATTTGGATAACGCTTGAAGATGTGGTCAGCATAGCTCCAGTCCACGTCGCAGAGACCGATGATGTCCTCTGTTTCGAGTCCCTGAAGAACGCTGGCGCCGCGTCCGCCGATTCCGACAGCAATGATTTTCAGCTTGCGGTCGAGAGTCTTCTGTTCCGTCTTTTCCTTCTTTCTCTGGGCTTCCCCTGCGAAGAGGGCGTCAGGAGCTACTGCAAGGCCGGCTGCAGCTGCTGCACCCACCTTAAGGAACGATCTTCTTGATAATTCTTTTGACATAACTTTTAGAGTTTTGAATGTTATATTTTTATGGTGTGAAATTGCTTAACGCATTAGCACGGATTTTACAATCCAAACTCCACAAATTTAGGCAATCCTCCCGCCATTTGCAAGAATTTTCATCCGAAATTGGCCGCAAATTAAAACGGCGCAAAAGAAAAAGGCAAGCTCTATTCAAGCTTGCCTCCCTTTTCATCGAAAATTTCATTTTGCAGAACCGTAAATCCGCTGTCTTCGACAAGCTGGATCTTGCACTTGTACTTTCTCTTCCACTTTCTCACGAAAGAGTTGAATCCTCTGCTCAGATAGGCCCCCAGAATGGGGCTTACCCTGATGGTGAAATCCTTTATCCCCTTGTCCTCCACGTAGTCGGCGATCTTTCTCTCGATTTCCTCGTCTATCACAAGCGAAGATGCTATCTTTCCCGTACCGTGACAGACCGGACAGACTTCCGTGGTGTTAATGGTGGTTACCGGACGTATTCTCTGGCGTGTGAGCTGCATCAGTCCGAACTTGGTGAGCG
>CAVCRS010000029.1:0-21878 GCA_963604635.1 Faecalibacillus sp. | reverse complement strand
TCTACTGGACATACGTTATGATTGCAATCGCGGCCATAGCAGTAGTTGTGGTAGGCGTAGCGATCGCTATCAAGAACAATCCGAAGAGTCTTCTCAAGATGCTCATCGGCATTGTCGCCATAGCAGCCGTATGCTTCGTAGTATACCTCATCTCACCGGGAGCACCAGCAGTCGGCCTTACCACCGACCAGCCGGGCCAGTCTACACTCAGACTTACCGACTCTATTCTCAATCTTACCTACCTCTCCTCTGCAGCTGCAGTTGTAGCCATCATCGTCGGAGAAGTAGTAATTATGGTTCGCAACAGACAGTAAAACACTATGAGCAATAAGAAGAAAGTACCTGCAATGAACACCAGTTCGACCGCGGACATCGCGTTCCTGCTGCTGTGTTACTTCCTGATGACCACCACTATGGGGTCTCAGACAGGTTTGTCAAGACGTCTTCCTCCTATGCCGGATCCGAACGCAAAGGTAGAGGACCAGAAAGTTAACCGCCGTAACATCATTATGGTAAAGATTAACTCTCAGGACAGACTTTTTGCCGGTAATGAGCTCATGGACGTTTCTCAGCTGAAAGACAAGATCAAGGAATTCCTCACCAACCCTACGAATAACCCTAATCTGCCGGAAAAGCAGAAGATTGACATCGAGGGTTACGGAGAGTGCGAGGTTTCCAAGGGCGTTATCTCCCTTCAGAACGATAACGGTACAAGCTACCACGCTTATATCGCCGTTCAGAATGAGCTTGTAAAGGCTATCGACGAGCTGCGCGATGATTTCTCTTACAGAAATTACGGCAAGCCGTTCATCCGTCTGTCGGAAGATTACCAGGATATCGTCAAGAAGGCCATTCCTTCGAACATTTCGGAGGCCGAGCCTAAGGACGTAAGCAAAAGCAGAAGATAAATAAGGAGGAATAATTATGTCAAAATTCGGTGGATCAAACAACAAGAAAGAGGTTCCGGCAATGACCCAGTCCTCTCTTTCGGACATCGTATTCATGCTTCTGTTCTTCTTTATGGTTACGACCCAGATGCGCGACAGCGAGAACAAGGTTATCGTAAATCTTCCTGAGGCTTCACAGTCCGTAAAGCTTGAGAGAAAGGACCTCGCCGCTTACATCAACATCGGAACTCCTACTCTGCAGTACAGAGCCCAGTATGGTACCGATGCCCGTATCCAGCTGAACGATTCTTTCAGAACCACAGATGAAATCCGTGACTTCATCGCTGCCGAGCGTGACAGCAAGAACGAGGCTGACCGCCAGTTCATGACCACTGTCATCAGAGCGGACCAGGACGTGAGAATGGGTATCATTACCAAGGTTAAGCAGGAGCTCAGACGCTGCTCCGCGCTTAAGATTATGTATCAGGCAAGAAGACCTGAAGCTCAGTAAAAACGAGCTCTCTCAATATTGAAAAGACCGGCCCTCGCGAGCCGGTCTTTTTTTTTGTTTATCATTGAGATTGGCCGCGCCGCCAGACTCCGCGACCGAAATCATATTCCCCGGCCGGCGTCGCCGTCCAATACGGAGCCTGCCGGGGCCGTCACGGCGAGCGGAAGGCTACTGAGCGATGAAGGCGTAGACAATGTTGCCGATCTGACGGGCAGGGGCGGTGGGAGAGGAGGAGAAGCGGGAGGCGCGGGCGGCACGGATGGCGAAGTTGCGCAGACACCCGTCATTGGACGAAACGTCCTCCTGAACCTTCGCCATAATCACATTGCCAGCGTTGTCCACAGTGATGGTGACGGTCACTTCACCTGCGCCCATACAGCGGTAGGCAGGTATTGAGAGATGGCTCGCCTTGCGTCCGTCGAGCTGGTAAGAGATTACACTCGGGCCGGAGTAGTTCTGCTTCGCGTCTTCATTGGCGGAGCCGCTTTCCTTCTTAGGGACAGGCACATAGTCATCCTCGGAAATCGGAATCTCGACCTGCGAACGGATGTCCTGCTGGAGCTTCTCAGCGTCCTTGTAGAGCTGCTCGGCGTCGGTCCCGCGGTCGTCCTTCAGGGTACCGCGGTCCACTGCGACGTTGCGGACGGAGGAGATAGAAGCATCTCCTCCAGAGGAAGCGATCAGGTCGTCGAGATGCTTGCTGACCTGCTCCTTGAACGCAAGTTCCTGTTTCAGCTTCTCAATGTCCTCCTGTTTGGAGAAATCCAGCAGGAAGGAATTCTCCTTGCTGACGGTATAGCCCAGCTGAAAGGCGAGGAGCACGATGAGCAGCACCAGATGAAAAATCACGGTGATATAGAATCCTGCCCTGTCCTCGCGTTTCATATAGGTCTGAAAACCCGGCGGCTGGACGCCTCCGGGCTGTTAAAATAATTATTTATCAGTTTTCTTTTCCCGCAGAGACTTCTCGATGGTGGCGAGAATGATGTTTATGGCCACCTTGTTGTGTCCTCCCTGAGGAATGATGATGTCGGCATAGCGCTTGCTCGGCTCGATGAACTGAAGATACATCGGCTTCACGGTGCGGCTGTAACGCTCGATCACCCAATGCACGTCCTTGCCGCGCTCGGAAATGTCGCGGGCCATAACCCTCATCAGACGGTCATCGTCATCGGCATCGACGAAAATCTTGATATCCATCTGGTCCAGCAGTTCGCGGCAGTTGAAGATGAGAATGCCCTCGATGATGATGACATCAGCCGGCTCCACAGTCACGGTCTCGGTCTTCGACCTTGAACAGGAAATATAGGAGTAAACAGGCTGCTGGATGGTTCTGCCCTGCTTGAGCTCGGAGAGCTGCTCGCAGAGAAGAGCCCAGTCTATGGCATCAGGATGATCGAAATTCTGACGTCTCTTTTCCTCGTCAGTAAGATCACTGGAATCCTTGTAGTAGGAATCCTGAGGGATGACCACGACCTTTTCATCGCGGAGTCTTTCTTTTATGGCGTGAACTACGGTCGTTTTGCCCGAACCGGAACCGCCTGCTATACCTATGACAAGCATATATTAGAATTCTGCGTTCTTAGGAGTACGAGGGAACGGAATCACGTCGCGGATGTTCTGCATACCGGTGACGAAGAGAAGGAGTCTCTCAAAGCCCAGACCGAAACCGGAGTGAGGGCAGGAACCGAAACGGCGGGTATCGATGTACCACTCGAGGTTCTTGCGGCTCATACCCAGCTCATTGATGCGGGCTTCAAGCTTCTGCAGTGATGACTCACGCTCGGAACCGCCGATAATCTCGCCGATCTTCGGGAAGAGTACATCCATCGCACGGACAGTCTTGCCGTTATCATCCTGCTTCATATAGAAAGCCTTGATCTCCTTAGGATATCCGGTGAGGATGACAGGCTTGTTGAAATGCTTCTCTACGAGATATCTCTCGTGCTCGCTCTGAAGATCCACGCCCCAGTAAACAGGATACTCGAACTTCACACCGTTTGCGACAGCCTCTTCGAGAATCTTGATGCCGTCGGTGTACTCCAGACGCACGAACTCGGTGTCCACCACACCCTTGAGGCGGTCGATGAGCTCGGGATCGTATTTGTCATTAAGGAACTTGACATCATCGTAGCAGTTGTCGAGAGCATACTTGACAAGATGCTTGATGAAATCCTCTGCAAGATCCATATTGTCGTTGATGTCGTAGAACGCCATTTCAGGTTCGATCATCCAGAACTCGGCCAGATGGCGCGGAGTATTCGAATTCTCGGCGCGGAAGGTAGGGCCGAAGGTGTAAATCTCACCGAGAGCCGTAGCTCCGAGTTCGCCTTCGAGCTGACCGCTTACGGTCAGGCTGGTCTGCTTGCCGAAGAAATCCTTTGAGTAGTCGATGCCGCCCTTTTTGTTGCGTGGAAGCGGTTTCTCGAGATCCATCGTGGTGACCTGGAACATCTGGCCTGCACCCTCGCAGTCGGACTCGGTAATGAGCGGAGTGTGCAGATATACGAAGCCCTTGTTGTGGAAGTACTCGTGAATGGCGTAAGCCATCTGGTTGCGGATACGCAGCACAGCACCGAAGGTATTGGTTCTCATACGCATATGAGCCACGGTTCTGAGATACTCGAAAGAAGTGTCCTTCTTCTGGAGCGGATAACGTACAGGATCGCACTCACCGTAAACTTCGATCTCCGAAGCCTGGATCTCCACGGCCTGGCCGCCTCCCACAGACTCCACGAGCTTGCCAGCCACGCGGATG
Organism: Faecalibacillus sp.; assembly: GCA_963604635.1. Classification (GTDB taxonomy): domain Bacteria; phylum Bacteroidota; class Bacteroidia; order Bacteroidales; family UBA932; genus Cryptobacteroides. The sequence continues at coordinate 17,722 of CAVCRS010000029.1, read as the reverse complement.
CAGGCTCCTGTAGTCACTTTCGAGAGGATGTCGTCTCCGATCTGAGTCTTGTCGACTACAAGCTGAATATTGTTTATGGTGGAACCGTCATTGAGGGCGATGAAAGCGACGCCCTTGTTTCCACGCTTTGTCCTGACCCAGCCTTTGGCAACCACATCTATGCCCGGCTCACATTTAAGAAGATCCTTGACCTTGGTTCTGGCTACTGTATTTTCCATTTTGTCAAATTATTAATCCTGCAAATATACTACTTTTTCCCGTCCGTTGGAGCGAATAAGTCGTGAGGCTTCACGGCTTCCATCAATGTTTCATCCACTTCGAGATACTGATGGTAGAAAGCATTCTCACCGAGCTTGCTGTAACGCCCCACAAGGGCCTTGATCTGAGGCATCATATACACTCTGGACTTGCTCCACTCCCCTGCCGAAACCGGCCGGATTCCATCGACGGAAGATGCGAACTGAAGGAAGCGCGACTCCACGCCGGCGCTCTCGAGGAACTTCTGAAGTTCGTTATAATCATCGATAGCTGAGAGCTTTGCCTTGTTTTTGTCGAAGAAGGCGGAGGCGAAACGCATCGGAGTCGCCTTGCGGTTGCAGGCGATGTAGAAGTCCGTCGCACGCGTCGTGTCCATCGGGACGAACACGTCCGGAACGATACCGCCGCCGCCATAGACCGTGCGTCCGCCTACTGTCTGGAAAGCCTCATCCTTATTCACCTTGATGCTGTCCGCATCGGTGAGTTCGCCGTCTGTATAGCGTCTGATGATGTCATAGTCATAATCCTCAGTATAAGGCTTCTGTATGCATCTGCCGGAAGGGGTGTAATAGCGCGCCACCGTTATCCGCAGTCCCGAGCCGTCCGTGAAGAATACCGGACTCTGCACGAGTCCCTTGCCGAATGAGCGGCGTCCCACGATAACTCCGCGGTCATTGTCCTGGATGGCGCCCGCGAAAATCTCGCTGGATGAGGCCGACGCTTCATTTATGAGCACCGTAACCCCGACATCCTGAAGCAGCCCCTTGCCGCTGGCCTTGAACTCCTCGCGGGGCGAATGCAGGCCCTCCATATACACTATCATATCATCCTTTTCGAGGAACATATCCGCCAGACTCAGCGCCTGCTCGAGATAGCCTCCGGTATTGTCGCGAAGATCGAAAATCAGATGCTTCATTCCCGCAGAAAGCAGGTCTGCAGCGGCACCCATAAACTCGGTGTAAGTGGTCCTCGAGAACTTGGCAAGCCGGATGTAGCCCGTAGTGTCATTCACCATAAACGAGGCATCCACGCTGTGGACAGGAATTTTGCCGCGGGTAATCTGGAAAGGAATCTGCTCTCCGTCACGGAGCACCGTAATCTCCACCTGCGAGCCTGAAGGACCCTTCATCCTGCGGACCATGCTGTCCTGAGGAAACTTCACTCCTGCGATAGTCGTTCCGCCGACCTTGAGAATCCTGTCACCGGCCTGAAGGCCAATGCGTTCCGAAGGTCCGCCCGGAATCACCTCGATGACCACGGCGGTGTCGTTCGGGACATTGAACTGAATGCCTATGCCGTCGAAGTTGCCGGCAAGCTCGCTCTCGGAAGCCTCGAGCGTCTCCGGAGGCAGGTAAATGGTATGCGGATCGAGCTGGCCGAGCGCAGCTACTATCGCGGCCTCGGAAACTTTCTCGAAATCCACGGTATCGACATACTTTTCCGTAACTTTCTGCAGCACGAGGTTCAGCTTCCGCCAGTCCCGGTACTCCGATTTGAGGCGGCTGTTGTTCTCTTCGATTTTATAGTAAGTGGCTACCGCCAATGCGCCTATGAGCACACCGAGCAGGGCAATCCACAGGGATGAGATTCTTTTTTCTGACATAGCTAATCCACTTTTTCCACTTCAATACCGGCTCTGCGCAGCAGATCCACACCGTCGGTCAGACGGTACTCGTCACGATAGACAACCCTCTTGATGCCGGCCTGAATGATGAGTTTGGAACATTCGATGCAGGGGGATGCCGTAACATAGAGGGTGGAACCCTCGCTGCTGTTTCCGGACTTGGCCACCTTGCTTATCGCATTAGCCTCTGCGTGAAGCACATACGGCTTAGTGGCACCTGTCTCGTCCTCGCACACATTCTCAAACCCCGATGGGGTCCCGTTATAACCGTCGGAGATTATCATCTTGTCCTTGACTATCAGGGCGCCCACCTGACGGCGCTTGCAGTACGAGTTCTTGGCCCAGATGGCGGCCATCTCCAGATACCTGTCATCGAACTTCTGCATAATTATTTCCTTTGATACAAATAGCGTTTGATACTTCTCTTCGGAGTCCTCTCGAAATCCTCCGGCATAAACTCTATCTTGCGGATTTTCGCATAGTTAGGGACTTCGTTGTTAATCTCCGGCAGGTAACCTTCGATGCGTGCCGTAAGCTGGTCGCCGTCCATTCCGTCGAGCTCCGCCTGATGATAGTCAGGGTAAATCAGAGCGGTCAGACCGCCATTGTCCTCGATGACCAGGGAATCCACAACATAGCTGAAGTTATTGATCACGGCCTCCAGCTCCTCAGGATAGATATTCTGGCCAGAAGGGCCGAGAATCATACATTTCGACCGGCCGCGAAGGAAGAGGTAGCCGTCTGAATCGATGATGCCCATATCTCCCGTCTTGAACCATCCGTCCTCGGTAAATGCCTGGGCAGTAGCCTCTTCATTCTTATAATAGCCAACGAACACATTGTCGCCCTTGACCTGGATTTCACCCGGAACGTGCTGAGGGTCCTCGGAATCGATGCGCAGATTGCAGCCGGTGATCGGTTTGCCGCAGGAGCCCAACTTGGACTTGTACCACTTGGAATAGGTGATAAGCGGAGCGCACTCGGTCATTCCGTACCCAACGGTGAACGGAAAATGAATCTTGTGAAGGAACTTCTCCACCTCGGGATTGAAGGCTGCGCCGCCCAGAATGATCTCCTCGAAACGCCCGCCGAACGCCTCGATGAGGCCGTTGCGGAACTTGTTCTGGATGATGTAGTCCAGAATAGGGATTTTCATATAGGTCTTGTTGCGGTCGATGAGCGGCTTGAGCTTGGACTTGTAGACTTTCTCTATGATGAGCGGCACCGCGATGATGATGTCCGGATGTATTTCGCTGAAAGCGTTGAGAATGACTTTCGGACTCGGGACGCGCGACAGGAAATGGACGTGCGCGCCGATGGTCATCTCGAAGAGGAACTCGAACATCATTCCATACATATGTGCGGTCGGGAGCATCGAAACCACCTCCGACTCGCAGGTCATCTGAGGCTCGGCATAGGTCCCGGCGAAGTACAGATTTGCATAAAGTGCCCTGTATGTGAGCATTACGCCCTTAGAAAAACCGGAAGTTCCGGATGTGTAATTGATGAGCGCCAGCTCGTCCGGCTGGTCTTCAGGATAGACCACATCCTCTTTCGTGAAGCCGTCCGGATACATCCTCTCGAACATCGAAGGCAGGTTGTCGCGGATCTCGGCAAGGAAATCAGCCTTGGAATACAGATACTTCAGCGTATTCATCTGCACGACCACGTGCAGGCAGGGCATCTCCGCCTCGGAAAGCCCCTCCCAGATGACATCATCCACAAAGAGCACTTTCGCCTCGCAATGATTCACCAGATAGTGGATGTTGCCGGGCTTGAACTCGTGCAGAATCGGCACGGGAACCGCTCCGTAGGTCATCGCAGCGAGGAAACACACGCCCCAATTGGCCTGATTGCGCGAGCAGAGGGCCACCTTGTCCCCCTTCTGCAGTCCGCAGAGCTCGAAAGTGATGTGCAGATGCTTGATTCTTTTCGCCACGTCCTTGTAGCAGAGCGTGACTCCCTGATAGTTCGAGAGCGCCGGGCGATCCCAATTCTCCCTGAAACTGCGTTCGAGGAGTTTATTTACTGATTTGAATTCCATACTTTTACAATCTTTAACTCGAGTCCTCCGGCTCCGGCCGACAGAACCGCAGGTTCATAGGCGAAAGGGGCCTTCAGCTCATCCGCGACGCCGCTGAGCGTCTTGGAACAATACTCCCTGCTGTCCCAGCCGACGGGAGAGAAATAGGCGGCCATAGTGCAGTCGCCAAGCGGGAGGACAGAAGCCGCGTCCGTCTCTTCCAGACGCTTCCCCAGGCAGTCGGACTCCGCGAGTCGGGCCGCGTAATCCTCCATCGCAGAGGGACTTCCGCTGACAATCCACTCCCCGGTCATCACATAGCTCGAATCGGCGTCCACCGAAAAAGCCTGACCGAAAAGCGAAGATGCAAATCCTGAGAAATTATATTTCTGCGGGTTGAGAAGCGAAGCGCGATGCGCTTTCGTGTTCCTGCTGCCCGTGACCAGCTCGTAATTCTTCTTGCCGACGCGCACCATCACTGCCTCCAGGAGAGCGTCGCCCGAGAGCCAGGCAGTCTTGACAACTTCTTTTATCTCAAGGGCTTGCGCCCAATTCTCAGGTGCAATCCCCTCTCTTCGGCGCAGTTTCTCCTGCACCGACTTGTACTTCTGCATATCCTGGACCTGCGACCTGCGGAACTCTTCGACATACTTCCCGACATCTTTCAGGCCTACGGCCAACGCATACACGGCAGTCGAAGGTACGACTTCCTCAAACGAGAGCTCCGAAGGCTCCACGGATGAAAGGAAATTCGCAAACTGACCCGAACCTGCGCTGCACTGCGCGAGACCTACGGCGTCAGTCTTTCCGTCGCGGACGCTTTCAATGCTGAAAGCCGTCCAATCCGCAAACCCCTTCAGGAATGAACTGCCGCCGATGCTACGCACCTGTCTGGACAGGAAATGGGCCGTCAGACGGTCCGAATATTCGTTTCTGATGAAAATAACTTCCTTCCCGCCGACAGAAGAGGCGCAGTCGGAAAAGCTCTTGTCGGAGAGAATCGAAACTCCTTCGGAAAGATGGCGTTTCGAGGATCCGACCAGGGTTTCGGAAACGGACACAAGCAGCATCTGTGAACCGTCAGAGGCCTCAACTCTTTCAGAAGCGAGGGAATAATCCGCGGCGACGGAGCCCAGAATGGATGCCTGAAGAGAATCCGACTCGTGAAGCTGGACTATCATAAGGGGCAGCATCGAGCCGCTGTAGTGCAGAGACAGCGCCATCTGGCGGGAATGCAGGGACCGCGCTTCGGAGCCTGGGCCCATAAGGGAGGATACCCGTGCAAGGTAATGGTAGAACGGGTCCTTTTTCCCGTCAGATACCAGCATCCTCAGAAGTGAGATGCTGTCCGAAAGTTCGGCGCTACCGCGGCCGAAATCATCGCAGCAGAGCAGGACAGCGGCATCGGAAGGCACAGCCTCAAGCAGGGTAAACAACTCACTGACAGGCGTTTTGCTACCTATCGAAGACTTCTTCGCATAAAGAAAATACACAGCGGCAGCTATCCCGAATATCAGGACGGCCGCCACACAGATGTATGTCACCAAAGTCTTCCGGTTCATCATTGCGATGTAATCTGACAAAGGTAATAAAAATAACGAAAAACCGACAGAAATCTGCCGGTTCTCGTAGTCCCTAGGCGAATCGAACGCCTATTTAAGGTTTAGGAAACCTCCGTTCTATCCGTTGAACTAAGGGACCATCAACGGGCAGGGGAAATCCTGCCGTTCTATTTCAAGAGTGCCGCTTATTCAGCGCTCTTCTCGATGATCTGACGTCCTCTGTAGTAGCCGCACTCAGGGCATACTCTGTGGTACATTACTGTAGCACCGCAGTTAGGGCAGGTCGCAAGTGTAGGAACAGGAGCGAAATCGTGTGTTCTTCTCTTGTCTCTTCTCTGCTTGGAGAGTTTGTGTTTCGGATGTGCCATTTTACTGTATTATTTTAATTATTTATATTATCCATTCACTTTACATATCCATCAGGGATTTGAGCGCGGCGAAAGGGCTGTCCGTCCCGGCCTCGGGGGCCTTTGCGGTCGAATCCTCCTCGCGGCTGAGGTACCTGAGCGTATCGGGGTTGCACTCACCTTCAGCGTGAACCTTCTGCATCGGCAGAGAGAGAAGCGTGTAGTCATACACTGTCTGGGACAGGTCCAGATCCGTATCCGCATCACTCAGATAGAGAATTTCCCTCTCTCCTTCCATTGGAAGCGGAACTTCCGCAGGCTGCGGTCCGAACTTCACGCTCAGCTGCGCGAATGCGTCGACCGGAAGAGTGAGCGGCTCCAGACATCTGTCGCAGGGCAGAGTCACCGTCCCGCTGATGCTGCAGTCCACGCCGATGAATCCGTTTGCCTTGTCCACGGCCACTTCGACCGCGACGTCGGCATCCGAAATCTCGGAGTTTCCGAAAGCGCCAAAGAACTCCTTTCCGACCCTGTAGCAGAATTCACTTCTGCCGTGGGCCAATCCGTTCAAAGATATAATAAAGGGTTGCAAAGTTACAATAAATTTTCCTATAAACAATCTTCGCCGCCGTTTTTTCTCTTGCGTTCGAGCGGATCGAGCAGGACCTTGCGGATTCTCATATGATGAGGCGTAACTTCCACAAGTTCATCCTCCTGAATGTACTCCAGGGCCTCCTCGAGGGAGAATTTGATGGCCGGAGGAAGAACGACCTTCTCGTCGGAACCGGAAGCGCGGACGTTCGTGAGCTTTTTGGTCTTGCAGATATTTATGTTAAGATCCTTCTCGCGGGTGTGCTCGCCGACCACCTGGCCGCCGTAGATTTCCTCACCCGGCTCCACGAAGAAGCGGCCGCGGTCCAGGAGCTTGTTCATCGAATATGCGATGGCTTCGCCCGTTTCGAGGGAAACGAGGGAGCCGTTGTTGCGGCGCTCGATCTCACCCTTGTATGGCTGGTACTCCTTGTAGCGGTGAGCCACAATCGCCTCGCCCTGAGAGGCGGTGAGAAGATTGCTGCGGAGTCCCATAAGGCCTCGTGTAGGGATCTCGAACTCGAGAAGAGTACGGTCTCCGCGCGGTTCCATCCTCAGGAGGGCACCCTTGCGGCGGGTGGCAATCTCGATGGCGGCGCCTACATACTCCTCAGGAACCTCGATGGACAGATCCTCGATTGGCTCGCACCTCTGACCGTTTATAGTCTTGTCCAGAACTCTCGGCTGACCGACCTGAAGCTCGAATCCCTCGCGTCTCATAGTCTCGATGAGAACCGAAAGATGCAGGACACCGCGGCCGTAAACCACGAACGAATCGGCGCTCATACCCGGCTTCACGCGCAGGGCGAGATTCTTCTCGAGTTCCTTCTCCAGACGCTCCTTCAGGTGGCGGGAAGTCACGAACTTGCCTTCCTTGCCGAAGAACGGGGAATTGTTTATGCAGAAGAGCATACTCATCGTAGGCTCATCGACTGCGATAGGAGGGAGTGCCTCAGGGTTCTCGGCATCCGCGATGGTGTCACCAATCTCGAATCCGTCGATACCCACGACAGCGCATATGTCACCGCACTGAACCTCATCGACATTCTTCTTTCCGAGTCCGTCGAATACCATCAGCTGCTTAACTTTCTGTTTCTGAACCACGTCATAGCGCTTGCAGAGGCTTATGGCCTGGCCCGAATGGAGGGTTCCCCTGGTGACGCGTCCCACTGCGATACGGCCTACGTAAGGGGAATATTCCAGAGAGGAGATGAGCATCTGAACACTGCCCTCCTTAATTTCAGGAGCAGGAATCGCCTCGAGAATCACGTCGAGAAGCGGAGTGATGTCATTCCCCGGCTTTCTCCAGTCCAGGGACATCCAGCCCTGCTTGGCGCTTCCGAACACGGTGCGGAAATCCAGCTGGTCGTCATCGGCGTTCAGGTTGCACATCAGATCGAACACTTCCTCCTGCACTTCGTCAGGACGGCAGTTCGGTTTGTCCACCTTGTTCACCACGACCACCGGCTTCTTCTTCATCTCGAGAGCCTTCTGGAGCACGAAGCGGGTCTGAGGCATACAGCCCTCGAACGCATCGACGAGCAGCAGCACACCGTCCGCCATATTCAGCACTCTCTCGACCTCACCGCCGAAATCGCTATGGCCCGGAGTGTCTATAATATTGATCTTCACTCCCTTATAAGTTACGGAGACATTCTTCGCCAGAATGGTGATGCCTCTTTCGCGTTCCAGATCGTTGTTGTCCAGAATCAGTTCCCCGAGATTTTCGGGCTGACGGACCAGATTCGCCTGATAAATCATACGGTCCACGAGCGTAGTCTTGCCGTGGTCCACGTGGGCGATAATCGCAATGTTTCTAATGTCCTGCATAAATTCCTAATATACCAAATCCTGCAAATTTACGTATTTTTGACAAAACTGCAGTATTTTGCTCTAATTATCTTCACGATAACTCTCCCGGATGTTCTGTACCATCCTCTGAACCAGGCGTGTGCGGGCCTCGATGCTGGCCCAGGCGATATGCGGGCTGAAGTGGAAACGCTCAGGGTGTCTTACGTGCATCAGAGGGTTGCCCGCAGGCAGCGGCTCCACCGCGAAAACGTCCAGCCCCGCTCCGGCGATCACTCCGTCATCCACGGCCTGCGCCAATGCGGCTTCATCCACGATATAGCCTCTGCCGACATTCACGAGAAACGCCGAAGGCTTCATAAGCGCAAGCTCGCGCCCGCCGAGAAGCCCGCGCGTGCGTTCATTCAGAGGAGCGTGGATGCTGACAATGTCGCTCGTGCGGAGAAGCTCATCAAGCGGAATGCTCGGGTACTCCGTACAATGCGAGGTTCCCGAGGTCGAGTAATACACGACCTCCATTCCAAAAGCCTGAGCTACCTGAGCCACACGGTTTCCTATGGTGCCCATTCCGATTATGCCTATGCGCTTCCCGTCCAGTTCGTGGAAGGAGTTGGAAAGGATGGAGAAAATCTCGCTTCGCGAATACCGGCCGTCCTTCACACTGGAATCATAGTACGGAGCGTGCCCCACAAGCGAAAGGATGTGCATGAACGTGATCTGCACCACGCTCTCGGTGGAATATCCTGCGACATTGCGGACCACGACCCCCCTGGCCTTGCAGGCATCGAGGTCGATATTGTTCACGCCCGTCGCCGCCACGCAGACCAGACGCAGCTTCGGAGCCCTGTCCAGAAGCTCTGCCGTCACCCTGACCTTGTTCAGGAGCAGGACGTTGCAGTCCGCGACCCTCTCCAGAGCCTGCTGAGGAGTGGAATTGGGATAGGAAACGAATTCGCCCAGCTCGGCAAAGGCTGCCAATGAGACGTCGCCCATCGTATCAGCATCAAGGAATACAAGTTTCATAAAGCTTTATCTGTAAAGTAATTGTCCATCTACAGCCGCAAAATCTCCCCTAAATGAAAAACAGACCGGCTAAATACTTTTTAGTCGGTCTGTTAAGGAGTGCGCGGGATGAGAGTCGAACTCACACGTCGCAATTGACACTAGCTCCTGAAACTAGCGCGTCTACCATTTCGCCACCCGCGCTCAAGGAATGGACTGCAAAGATACACATTTTTCTCAAATACGCAAATCAAACGAGAAACTCTTTTGCCAGCAGGATGTAATTATTCTTACAGTGCTGCTGCGGCTGTCTATCCTGATGGTGACGTCATCGAGATCTTCGGCGTTCCAGTCGTAATCCATATTGTCCAGATATGCTCCCAGAGGAAATACTGCACTGCTTCCTGAAATGAATTCCACTTCGAGTTCCAGATCCGGGGAGAGCTGACGTGGCAGGCGGAGGCGGTATGCGCCGTTTTTAAGTCGGGAAGGAGAATGACAGAAGTCTCCCTGCATACATTCACCATACCTGTCATAGCCCGCCGAATGACTTCGGGCCTCAAGCCTGCGGACATCTCGGAAACCGGCGCCGGCAAGACGTAAATCCATCACGCAGAATGATTTATGCAGCACTACAGTATCAGTTACAGACTCGCACCGGGCATCGATCCGGGACCTGTGCATATGGATTTCCGGGCAGTCCTCACCCCGGTGGATAAGCCAGGAACCCTCGGGGTCGGGTTCCGCCCCCTGCACCACGCAGCATCTGAGCATCTCTCCGGGTACCTGGAACAGGCTTTCGCCCAAATCCTCAACGCTGCCTTCCCACAGAAAGCCGTTCGGGGCACTCAGCAGAAGGTGTACACGGCCCACATCAGAAGCCGTGACAAAGCTCAGGGTGCACGGGCAGGAATCCCTGTCCTCCAGCACTGTGCAGGCGCACAGACTGAAGATGACAAGAAACGGGAACACGACCCTTTCCGGTTCCAACATTAACCTCAACTTAAGCAATACTGAGAAAGAAACACCAATAAATACTAAAAAACATATATCAATGACAGAAGTATCTCATTGGGACGGACAAAGGTCCGTTCCCCGCCTCCGGTTATCCTGCCGCAGACAGGACAGGCATAGGCGGTGAAGCGGTTCGTGCCGGCCCAGAGCGAAGCTCCGATCTCCAGATTGAAGTGCCTGTGCAGCATATAAGTGTAGCCGGCACCCAATCCCCCGCCATAGCGTTCACCCTCTTCAGTTTCCGGAGAGCGGACCCCGCCCTCGTTATACTCCTGGGCCTGCACTTTCGCGGAAAGCCACCAGCCGGAGTGGATATGCCACGGCCAGAAGCGCGTGCCGAGCGAGACGGAGCGCTGACGCAACTGCATCCGATCTCCGGAGCCGCCGCCCTTTTCATAGGAAAAGGGATTGTACCTGGCCCCTGCGTTCAGGGTCCAATGCCTTGCAAGACCCAGCGAGGCTTCCAGATTCAGGGTTCCGAGCCGGGCATAATCCAGGACATTGGTCGATACGGCCAGCTCCTGGGCTCCTGCCTTGCCCGGCAGAAAAACTGCCAGGCACAGGAGCAGAGTTAGGAAGTGTTTCATAAAATGTGATGCTGTTATGTTATGTGTGGCAATATGGGTTACTGTTTCGGGTAACGGGCGAACGCCTCCTCGATGATGGAATCGTATTCCGGATACAGGCTCTGGAGTTTGGACTGCAGGGCGTCGCGGTCATTCGAATCCTGCGTGAGGGCCTTGAAAATCATCGAGCGGTTCATTCCCCTTTCATCAAGGTACATCAGGATCTGGGGATAGAACCAGTAAGAGGTTCCGCGGGCGAAGGATTCATCCCCGTAACGTTCACGGTACATCATATTCTCCATATAGTAGGCCCACATCTCCCCCACCTCGCAATAACCGGCATTGGACTCATCCCCATTGCCGTAAACCTTTTCGGAAGACACGTAGGACGTGAGAATATAGATGATGAACTTGTCCCAGTAGGACCTCTGGACCTGAGAGAAATGGCTCGCGTGTGCAAGTTCGTGGCAGGTGGTCGCGAAGATGCTGCGGTAGTCATCCACTCCCTTGAGCCCCAGCGTGATATCCGGGAGGAACACCTTCAGGAGCTCCTTGTACGCCCCGAGATATTTGTCCAGAAGGCCGGAAATCGCGCCGTTGGAAAGGAGAGCTCCCTGCTGCAGCATAGGGGCGCTGCTGTTCTCTATGTCCTGGAACAGCCAGAACCGGGTGCTGGTAGGCGGAGCCTTGACGGTCATTCCTTCCTGTGAACATTTGGTGATGTATTCATACGCCGCGTTGTTCACGACGGACCTGCAGAAGAGTTTGCGTTCCGACTGCGGGGTAATGGTCAGATCCACGCCCTCAGGGGAATTCTTTCCCATAGCGGAGGTGGAGGCCGGAACGAGAAGCAGATTGAAGCCTATGGCGAAGCCCAGAGCGTTCTTGAAGACCAGACGGTAACGTATCTTGCTGTTAAAGGACTTGTTTATCTGATAGTTGCCGTTCTCGTCAGTGTAGGCGTGGGCGAATTTGACGAAGGAGTTGCAGGACACGCGCACTCCGGCCACGCCCACCTCCTGCCCGTCATTCCACGCAGGGTCCACGATGGTGATCCGGCCCTGGGGCTTGGCACTTTCGGCCCTGGTGGAGGGCAGATACAGGTCCGCATTCCCGGTCAGGCGGTAAGCCTCCCGTTCGACCAGATTCCAGTCGATGTCATCGGCTCGCGTAGTCTTGTCATTTTCAGCGATGTAGCACCTGTCCAGAATTTCATATTGCACCCCTTCGGGGTATTCAAAATCCGGAGAGACGACGGCATACTGCCAGGTTATCTCCCCGTCGGAGAGGCTCGGATCGTGATAGTAGTCACCGTCTCTGACTATTTCATAGTCAAGAGGATGGTCCATAAGAACAAGCCCGGCATTCACCAGGGCATCATACTCAGCCTCATCACGCGGCAGGAAGCGGACATAAATGTCCGTAGCTTTGATATCCACGCGTCCGGCTTTCTCCGGATAGACGGAACGTACGGCGGCTTCGACATTGCTCACCGAGTATGGGTCGTCAAGTTTGTCCCCGAGGACAATCATCTCGTGTGAAACATCATTCACACCGTCACCGTCTTCTGAGGAATCGGAAGGAATCCGCTCTGTGGGATCACAGGCCAGGACTGGCAGAGCCAGCAGGAATGTCAATAAAAATCTTCTCATAGTCACAGTCATTTGTTGATGCAAAGGTACGGGGAAGTTATCATTGACACACCGGGGAGGTCAAAAAAAGAAAAAAACGCAGTTCCCTGCGTTTTCAAAGGGGTTCCGAAGAGGGGAAGACCTGTTATTTTTCCGAAAAAATCAGAAAACCGTGACGGTCCTCTTCTCAACGGCGGACATCAGGGCATTTGCGAGACGGCTGACGCCGAAACGGAAGAGACCCTTGTTCAGCCATTCCTTGCCGAGTACAGAAGCCACTATGGCATAATAGCTTACGGCGTCGGAAGCCGAAGATATGCCGCCTGCGGCCTTGAAGCCCACCTTGCGGCCCGTCTTTTCATAGAACTTGCCGATGCACTGGCACATTATGAAGGCGGCTACAGGAGTGGCGTTCACGCTTACCTTGCCGGTGGAAGTCTTGATGAAATCAGCGCCTTCCTCCATAGCCAGGAATGAAGCCTGGGCTATAGCCTCGGGATTTACAAGGACCCCCGTCTCCAGAATCACTTTCAGAGTGACCGTCCTGCCATTGGCCGCTGCCACCTTGTCAACGGCGGCGCGGATCTCGCGGATCTCGTGGCGGGCGGAGTCATAGTCGCCCGCGAGGAACGCATTGAGCGCCAGCACGATATCGACTTCGTCCGCTCCGTTCTCGACTGCGAGCTCGCACTCGCGGATCTTGACTTCGAGGAAACTCTGCGAGTCAGGGAAGCAGGCTGCGACCGCTGTCACGTGCAGGTCGGAACTCTCGCGGCCGGCTGCCACGACGGATGCGAAATTAGGGAAAACGCAGACGGATGCGGGCAGCGGATACTGAGGGTAATCCGTGCTGAGCGAATTCACTTTGTGGACAAGCTTGGTTACCGACTCCACGGTGTCGGAACTGTGGAGCGTGGTGACATCCATCAGGCTGAAGCAGTCTTTCAGGACAGAGTCGGACGCGAGGCTCGCGGCATTCGCGGCCAGCAGGTCAAGGCGTCTTCCGATATCCTCCATATCAGGAGAATACGAGTATTTGTCAAGTAAATCGTACATGTATTTGATCTGTTGTTATCTGGTTATGGACGGTAATTGTTTTTCGCCGATCTTCGGTTTTACAGGAGCCTCTTCGAGCAGAGGGGTGACGCTCCGGATGGAATCCGCCCGGGTCTGAACCGAATCCTGAGTTTCGACCTGTCCCTCGAGGCGGAAACCGGGGTTGGCGAAGACAAGCTGCATAAGACCGTCTATCGTAATATCCGTCAGCGAGTTATACTTAGGAGCCTGGCCTTTTGCCCTCTCGAGCATCTCCATAATCTTCTGGATGCGGTCGGCGGAGGTGTCCAGTTCCTTGCTTTTTTCAGTGAGACGGGCGGCGGTCTTCTTGAGAATGCGGCTGAAGCGCTCCGGGTCCTGCAGATAGTACTCCACGCTGGCGCGATAGTCGGCGGAAGTGTAGCCGTAGGACTTCAGAATGGTCTCGTAGAAGTCGGTCGTGTCCGACTGCACGCGGTACTCCGATTTCGAATCAGCCCATCTGTCAGCGAGATACAGTTCCTCGTAGATGCGCGACAGCTTGCCGCGCGGTATGACCTTGTCCTTCCCGTGTCCGCAAGCGAGCAGACAGGAGAGGGCCACGGCCAATGCAAGGGTATGTACCGCGAGACGTTTCATTATCTGAGGACAGCGCCGTATTCGTTGGTGAAGGTGGAAAGGAGTTTGGAAACCACTTTCTCGACCTCGGCATCGGTAAGGGTATGGTCCTGATCCTGAAGCACAAAGCCCATAGCATACTGCTTCTTGCCCGCAGGAATCTTGTCGCCTCTATAGACATCGAAGAGGGTCACGCTCTTCAGGAGCTTCTTCGCCACGCGCCTTGCGCTTGCGAGAAGATCGGCATACTGAACGCTTTCGTCCAGAAGCAGGGCGAGGTCGCGACGCACTTCCGGATACTTAGGCAACTCGCTGAAAGCCACCTTGTCACGCTTTACGAGTTCGAAAAGTGTGTTCCAGTTTATCTCGGCCGCAAAAACAGGCTGCTTCACTCCGAAACGGCGGGCGAATGCAGGGTTTACTGTTCCTATGACAGCAAGCTGCTTGGCCTGAGGGCCGCCCGGCAGGCTGTAGGAGATGCCCTCGGAGAAGATGTCGGCAGGGGCGGCTCCACGGGTGAGCTGGTTTATGTCTGCACCGAAACGGCGGAGAAGGAGCTCCAGATAGCCTTTAAGCTGGAAGAAATTACCCTTCATCGGCTCCACTCTCCAGGACTTCTCAGGGGTTCCGCTCAGGAAAAGGGCGAAGCAAGGATGCTCCCCGTAGCCGGCAAGGGTGGTGCCGTCCACCTCAGGTTTGCGGCAGTAAACCGAACCGTACTCGAAGGCCTTGATGGAATTCATCTGACGGTTGGCATTATAGGCCACGACCTCCAGACCTCCAGGTATAAGGCTCTGTCTGAGGACATTGAGATCCTGACTAAGCGGATTTACGATGGTAACGCACTTCTGCGTCGGGAAGGTCTCGAGATTCTTATAGTAGTCGCCCTTAGTCAGGGAATTGTTCATTATCTCGGTGAAACCGTTGGCTGCAAGGAAGTTGGAGATTCCGTTGCGGATGGCCTCAGGTTCAGGGGACGGGGTGGCGTTCACGGACATACGCATATTGGACGGCAAGTCCACATTATTGTATCCGTAGATGCGGAGGATTTCCTCCACGACGTCGCACTCGCGGTAAACGTCCACCATATATGACGGAGCCGCGACGGTGGCGCCGCCTTCGCGCTTCTCGAGGAAGTCATAGCCGAGCCAGGTGAGGATGTTCTCTATGGTCTCATCGCCGATCTGCTTGCCGATGAATTTCTGGATTCTGGCGTAGTCGAGATCGATTCTCTTCTTTTCGATAGTCTCAGGGTAGAACTCCTGAACCTTGCCGATGATCTGCCCGCCGGCCACTTCCTGAATCAGTAGAGCCGCCCTGCGAAGAGCGTACGGCGCGAGGTTAGGGTCCACGCCTCTTTCATAGCGGAAGGAGGCATCGGTCTGGAGCTGCTGGCGCTTCGAGGTCTTGCGGATGGAACCCGGATCGAAGTATGCGCTCTCAAGGAATACATTCTGAGTGGCGGCAGTCACGCCCGAATCGGACCCTCCGAATACACCTGCGATGCACATTGCGCCCTCAGAATCAGCGATTACCATATCGGTGGCGCTGAGCTTGCGCTCCACCTCGTCGAGGGTCGTGATCTTCTCGCCTTCGGAGGCGCGGCGCACGATGACGCGGCCGCCGCGAATCTTGTCAGCATCGAAAGTATGCAGAGGCTGACCGAGCTCGAAGAGGATGAAATTGGCCACATCGACGATGTTGTCGATAGGACGGGAACCTATGGCGATGAGTTTCTTCTGAAGCCATTCAGGAGAAGGACCCACCTTGACGCCCTTTATGGTGAGGCCGCAGTAGCGTGGAGCGCCCTGAGCGTCCTGAACATCCACAGGAATGCCCTCGCCTTCACCCTCACGGAATGCGGACACGTCAGGATAGTGAAGCCCACAAGGCAGGTTGTGGAGTTTGAGATATGCGTAGAGGTCGCGGGCCACGCCGATGTGGGAAGCCGCATCGACCCTGTTTGCAGTGATTTCGTATTCGATTACAGCCTCTTTCTTCAGATGAAGGTATTCAGCCGCCGGAGTGCCGACAACTGTCTCAGGCTCAAGAACCATAATGCCTGAGTGATCCTCACCGATTCCGAGCTCGTCGGCCGCGCAGATCATTCCGAAGGACTCGACTCCGCGGATCTTGGACTTCTTTATCTTGAAATCGCCCGGAAGAACAGTGCCGAGCTGCGCGAAGAGCACTTTCTGTCCGGCAGCGACATTCGGAGCGCCGCAGACTACGGTCAGAAGCTCGCCCGTGCCGGCATCAACCTTCGTAATGTGCAGATGGTCTGAATCCGGATGCGGCTCGCACTCGATGACTTCCGCCACGACCACGCCTTTCAGGCCGCCCGGAATCTCTTCCTGCTCCTCTACTGAATCCACTTCGATGCCGATGGATGTGATGGCATCAGCCACCTGCTGCGGGGTAAGATCAAAATCAAGATAATCTTTAAGCCAATTGTAAGATAACTTCATATTGCGGTATTTTTATTTCTTCAAATCTTCTGTCGAGAAAAGAGACTCGACGAACTCTTTCTTGTCGAACGGCTTGAGGTCATCGATCCCCTCGCCGATGCCGATGAACTTCACCGGAACCTTGAAGCGGTCCACGACGCCGATCACCACGCCGCCCTTGGCGGAGCCGTCCAGCTTCGTGATGGCCATCGAAGTGATGTCCGTCGCGCGCGCGAACTCCTTCGCCTGCTGGAACGCGTTCTGCCCGGTCGTCGCGTCCAGCACGAGCATAACCTCGTGCGGCGCGTCAGGGATGACCTTGCGCATCACGTTGCGGATCTTCGTGAGTTCGTTCATCAGGTCTATGCGGTTGTGCAGGCGGCCGGCAGTGTCGATGAGTGCCACGTCTGCACCGCGTGCCACGGCCGCTTTCACGGTATCGTACGCCACCGAAGCGGGGTCCGAACCCATTTCCTGACGGACAATGTCGACCCCGGCGCGGTCAGCCCAGATCTGCAGCTGGTCCACCGCCGCGGCGCGGAAAGTGTCGGCAGCTCCGAGAATGACTTTCTTGCCCTGAGCTTTCAGGCTTGCAGCCAATTTGCCTATGGTGGTGGTCTTGCCCACGCCGTTGACTCCCACGACCATAATCACATATGGCTTATGGGAAAAATCGAACGGCTCGGGGGTATCGCTTCCGTCCACATCGAGCAGGGCGGAAATCTCCTCGCGGAGCATCCCCACGAGTTCATCGAAAGACATGTATTTGTCCTTTTCGACCCTTTCCTGAAGTCTGTCGATGATTTCGAGGCTGGTATCGACGCCCATATCGGAGCTCATAAGGGCCTCCTCCATAGCGTCCAGCACATCTTCATCCACTTTGGACTTGCCTATGACCGCCCTGGAGAGCTTCTGGAAAAAGCTTTCCCTGGTCTTCTTTACTCCTTTGTCAAATAAACCCATAGGTGCGTAATATATAACCTACAAATGTAGTCATAATTCGCTTATCATTTACCAAATACTTCGGAATCTTTCTCTTCTTTCACCATACCACGTCCGGTTTTCACGGACCGGGCAGATAAAAAAAGAAGAGCCGGCAGAAACTTCGTTCTGTCGGCCCTTCCCTATCTTGCAGAATAATTACTTCTTCTCGAAGAATTCCTTTGTCTTGGCCTCTTCAACGAGCTGCTCGTTG